>NZ_CP022423.1:2754965-3109930 GCF_002222655.1 Vitreoscilla filiformis
TAATTCCGCCAGTGTATAACCAGCAATTTCGGCCCAACGTTCATTGAACTGCACAATGCCGGTCGGAACATGCCACTCCCACGTTCCCACATCGGTGGCCCAAATGATGTTAGACAGCCGTTCCTGCGAAGTTTTGACCGCATTTTGCTCGTTCTTGCGAGCGGTGATGTCTCGAATGTACCCGTGCCAGATCACACTGCCATCGGCTTGCCGCTCAGGTGAGGCTTCTCCTTCGACCCAAAGAATGCGGCCATCCGCCCTGCATACCCGGTACTCGTCATGCCACCGTGTCATGTGCTGTGCAGAGGCTTGAACCCCCTCCCATACCCGCCGGGTATCATCTGGGTGCAAAACTTTCAGAATCGGTGATGCATCCGTCTCAACCTCCTGAGGGCTGACGCCGTAAATGTCGCGAATGCCCTCGGTGGCATACGGAAATGCCGACCGGCCATCAGGCCATAACTGGTATTGATACAACATCCCAGGCACATGGGACGCTAATTTTCTGAACCGGGTGTCCAGCGCTTCCAGGCCCATGTCGGCTGATTTATCCACCAGCACCAATAAACCACATGCCTCAAACTGCGATTCCAGTTGAATCATGTGGATATCGACACATGCGCCGCCATAGTCGGCCCGCAAGTGCAAGCGCCGGGCCACCTGCGGCAAACACGGATCACGGTGATGCAATAACCGATGCAGGGCCTCACGGCTGCTGGGCTCGAATAATTGGAATGCCGCTCGACGCATTCGCCCCTCGCGGGCCGACAAACCCAACTCCAACTGAGCCTGTTGGTTGATTTCAAGCAAGCAACCCCGCTCATCGATCACCAAGCACGGCAGTGGGATAAATTCGAAAAGATGTTGGTAACGCTCCAAATGAGTGGCAAGAAGCGCTTGGGCTTGACTCAGCTCTTGGTTTTGCGACTCCAACTCTGTTTGATAAATTCGCAGCCCTTCCAGCAGGCGTTCGATCTGCCCTTGGGGATCGTGGCTTTCGGCTTGCCGATCCGTGTCGAAGTGAGCCATCAGTTGTCGGGCTCGTTCGCGCAACGTGCCCAGGTTCAAAGTCGATGAGGTCACGACGCTTCCTTCAAATACCATGAGGTGATGTTGACGTGGCTGATGACAGCGCCATATTCAACGCCAATGATGGGGGCAGCGTGCATGACAAACCACCGCTGCTCCGTGGGTGAATGGCATGAGTATTCCAGAGAAAACCGGGGCAGTGACCCATCCAACACCTGACGCAACCCCTTCAGCACCGTATCAATGGGGGATTGATCTGGGGGATGCCGAACTTGGCAGACCTCCAAATAATTCACACCTACCCCGGTTCGCACCATGTCAGGGTCACCGTTGGCCTGCGCAAACCGCCGCCATGCCGCATTGACCATGCAGATGACCCCCACGGGATCGACCACCGCAATGTGCTCCGGCAAAGCGTCTATGATGGCTTGCAGCCGTCTGGCGTCATGAATGGCTGTCACGTCCACAAAGGTGGCCACGGCCCCGCGATCGATGCTCGAAGGAACCAAATAGGGCAACATCCGTACCAAGAACGTGCGTTTCCCATCGGCAGACAGAACCTCCCGCTCTAGCAACCGCTGCAACTTCAGCGTTCGCCCCAGATCTTCCATCAGCTCAGGATAATCAAGCACGTGGGTGATATCGTCCAATTGACGCCCCAAATCAGTTTCTCTCAGCTTGAAAATCTGGGTCGCATCCGGGCTGAAGCGCGTGATATTGAAATGCCCATCAACAAAAACCGTAGCGACGCCCGCAGCTTTGGCCATGCTATCTAAATCAGCATTAACACGGCTGAGCAGCAGCATTTTTTCCTGCAATTCTGCATTTACGGTGCTCATTTCTTCGTTCACTGACTGTAATTCTTCGTTCGAGCTTTGCAGCTCCTCATTAGAAGCCATCATTTCTTCGTTGGTGGCCTGCAACTCTTCGTTCGAAGCCTCTAATTCTTCGATGGTCGCTTGAAGATTTTCTCGCGTGGCGGCCAACTCTCGCTCCAAAATCGCCAAGCGATCGGCGGCTTCAGAATGAACATTGATGGCAGGCGGCGTCTCCGTTACACCCTCTTGTGTGGTTTCTTCGGATTCAAAACACAGCAGCGTCAAACACGCCTCGCCATCGGACTCCACTGGATGAGCCGACAATCGCAGCCCCACCCGCCCCTCACCTGGCACCTGTACTGCGAGGACATTGGATGACAGCGAAGTCCGGTCACGCTCCACTTTGTAAAGTAGCGCCGAAGCGACAGGTACCAACTCATCGGGCAACAAACGGCACACATCCAAACTCGCCACCCCCTCCTTCGCTCGAAAGTAGCGGGACACAGCACCATACAAGTGCAAAACTTCGTGATGGGCGTTCACAAGCATGGCGGGTGGAGCAAATCGAGCCATCAGGGTTTGCAAACCTGCCTCTGAAAATGCACCAGGAGCTTGACGGCGCTGGCGCACCACAGGCATGGTTTTACCGGTGGGCAGTGGCCGAGCCACATCGGCAATCCGACGAGCCGCTGGTAGCAGCACCGAAGGCCCTTTACGGCGAAACAATTTGTGCTGGGCATTGATGACGTGAACCCCATCGGCCACTGCCGCAAAGGATTCACTGGCGCCAAGCAGCAACACCCCACCATCATTCAGCGCATATTGCAGCGACCGCAACGCACGTTCCTGGGCAAACAAATTGAAATAAATCAGCGTGTTACGGCAAACCACCAAATCCATTTTGGTAAATGGAGGATCGGCCAGCAAGTTGTGGCGCGCAAAAACCACACATTGCCGCAAATCATTTTTGACATAAAAAACACGGTCTTTGCGGACAAAAAAACGCTCCAACCGCTCTGGATGAATTTCAGCCGCCGCCGACTCTGGATACTGGCCCATACCGGCGGTCGCCACACACTGCTGATCCACATCGGTGGCGAATATTTTCAAATGAGGCCAAAGACGGGCGTTCTCAAACGCTTCCAGAAACAAAATACCGACACTGTAAGCCTCTTCACCAGTGGCCACACCCGCAATCCAAACACGGATCGTCTCCCCCGCCGATTTGGCAGCAACCATGGGGGCGATGACTTTTTCTGCCAGCAGGTTGAACGTTTCTGGATCTCGGAAAAAACTGGTCACTGAAATCAACAACTCACGCCGCAGGGTGATGACCTCCGCCCGGTCATTTTCCAACAGCTCCAGATATTGGTGCAACTCAGGAGTGTGCCTCACCTGCTGCCGCCGATCAATCCGCCGCATGAGGGTGGACGATTTATAATCCGAAAAATCAATACCGCCTATTTGATGGAGCAACTGCAAAATAGCAGAAAAAACTTCCTGGGGATTCAGCGTCGCGTAGCGCTGAATCGGTACAAAGCCCCCTTCTGCGGGCGCTGCATTTTTGTTCAGATGACTCAGCAGGCGCAAAGGTAACTTTTCAGGTGGCAACACTGCATCCACCAAACCCGTGGCAATGACACTGCGCGGCATGCCGTCAAAAGAAGCAGACTCGGGTTCCTGTGCCATCAAAAACCCTCCTGCTTCATTGAGGGCCGTCGCCCCACGGGTTCCATCGGTTCCGGTTCCGGACAAAATCACGCCCACCGCACGTGGGCCGCAAGCACGCGCCAGGGCATTGAAGAAAATATCAATGGGCAGCGTCAAACCATGGGGATTCTTGGGCGTTAAATGCAAGTGCCCCTCCCGGACGTGCATCACCGACCCGGGCGGGATGAGGTGCAACCGATCGGGCTGGATGTCCATGCCATCTTGCACCAGCACCACGGGCATGCGGGTGTGTCGTGCCAGCAGGTTGCACATCATGCTTTTGTGGTCCGGCGACAGGTGCTGGATCACCACAAATGCAGCCCCCGTGTGGTTGGGGCAGTGCCGAAAAAATCGCTCTAGCGCATCCAGCCCACCTGCCGAAGCCCCTATGCACACCACATGACCCGTGAACACCGAAACCGGCGTGGCCAGCGTTGACGGCTCGGAGGGCGTCCCCAGCGTGAGATGGTCGTCGGTCATGTGGCGTCAACCCGATTGAAAAACAGCTTAGACAGTGATGCCTAGATTCTGTTGTCAACGCTTTCACCACACTTGCGGCCAACGGGCAAGAAAAAAGCCCCTGGGCCGAAACCTAGGGGCTTTGTTCAGATGGGTGGTCGGAGCGGCGGGATTCGAACTCGCGACCCTCTGCTCCCAAAGCAGATGCGCTACCAGACTGCGCTACGCTCCGACGAAGCTGACATTGTAGCCGCAAAATTCCTGTTTGTTCAAGCCCCGCGACGCCGACGGGCCGCCGACAGCGCCACCACGCTGCCCAAACCAAACAGCACCGCCAAACCCGGCTCTGGCACCGCCGTGACTTGGATGCTCGACACCACCGCCCCAGTGCCCTGGGTTTGCCAGAAGCCGACGGTGTGGTTGTCCGATTCGTAGCCCCCTCCGCCCGCTTGGCGGAAAACGATGCGGTCGAAGTAGCCGCCTTCGTTGAAGAAGTTCACGAAGGCGTAAGGTTCACCGGCATTCTGCCCCTTGAAGGGCGCGTTCGGGTTGCCGTAATAAGCCGATTGCCCATTCACCATGGCCAGCAGGTCGGCTGGGGTGAAGTCCAGCAGCTTTTGGCCGGCGCGGTAAAACGTCACGTAGTTGTTGGCATCGAGCGCGGACAGCCAAAAACCAAAGTAGTTCACACCCGAACCACCGAAGTTGATTTCGTAGCCGGTGTTGCTGAACGTCACGGCATAGTGGCCGCTGCCATTGGCGCCGCCGTACTTATCCGCGTTGTTGACTTGCAGGTTTTGGTAGGTGGCGGAAATGGCGCCGCCGGTGCCGAAGTCCGTGGTGTAGGTTTTGCCCGAGCCTGTCGAGACCGATTCGAACGTTTCCACCCCAACGGTGCTGAACGTGGCGCTGGTGGTCTGCGCACCCGCTGCCCCAGTTTCGTAGCGGATGGTGAACTGTTCGGCATGCGCTTGCGGCAGCAGCCACGCAGCCCCCGCCAGCCACAGACCCCATGCACCAAGACGAGTGAACCGCGTTGCCATGTCAGCATCCTCCAACTCAGAATGCAGGCAGTTTGCGGCCACCCGGCCCGTTCAATGTCACGGCATTGCAAACGGGCCGGACGCGAACCTCAGATGGTCGGGGCCGGCATCACCACCATGCCATCCTCATCGGCGTACAGCCATTCACCGGGGCGAATCCAGGCATCGCCGATTTGGATGGGCACGTCGCGCTGGCCTTGGTCTTTGCGGTCGGTCGGCATGGGGGTGAGCGCCAGGGCGCGGATGCCCACGTCGCAGGCGGCCAATTCGGCCTTGTCGCGCACAGCACCGTGAACGACCACACCCGCCCAGCCATTTTTCGCCGCTGCGGCCCCGAGCAAGCCGCCCACCAGCGAGCGTCGCACCCCGCCGCCGCCGTCCACCACCAGCACGCGGCCATGGCCGGGGGAGTTCACCGCTTCGCGCACGCGGGAGTTGTCTTCTAGGCAGCGCACGGTGGAAATCGGGCCGGCAAATTTCGTGCGGGCGCCGTAATCGGTGTAAAGCGGCGGCAGCACGCGGAAGGCGCCGGAATCGTCCGACTTGTGGTCGTCGCACAAATCGCAGGTGGAGAAGTTGAGGGCATCGGTCATCGGTGTCTCCTGAAAAAACGGCGCGCACGCTAGCACGCGGCTCTGTCGTGCCCCTGTCAGGCGGTCGGGGTGGACGGGGCCGCTACCATAGCGCCCCACCGCCCGGCCCCGCTGTTCCTCGACTCACACCGGGGCCTTGTCGTTTTCAGGCCCGTGCGATGACTGAACAAACCTACGAATATGACCGCCAGGACGCCACCGGCGCCACCTGCACCGCCCACGCTTGGGCCAAAGTGCCCGCTCCGCTCACACCCGAGCAGCGCCGCGAACGCAAAGCCCGTGCGGCTGAGCTGCTGAAGCAGCACAACGCCGTGCTCGTCGCCCACTACTATGTGGACGGTGATTTGCAAGACTTGGCGCTGGAAACCGGCGGCTGCGTGGCCGATTCGCTCGAAATGGCACGCTTTGGACGCGACCACGCCAGCCAAACGCTGGTGGTGGCCGGTGTGCGTTTCATGGGCGAATCCGCCAAGATCCTTTCACCCGCCAAGCGCGTGCTGATGCCCGATCTGGATGCGACCTGCTCGCTCGATCTGGGCTGCCCCATCGACGATTTCACAGCGTTTTGTGACGCGCACCCGGATCGTCAAGTCGTCGTCTACGCCAACACCAGTGCCGCTGTGAAGGCCCGCGCCGATTGGATGGTGACGAGCTCTTGCGCCCTGGGCATCGTCCAGCATTTGAAGGACGCCGGCCAGAAGCTGATTTGGGCGCCAGATCGCCACCTGGGCCGCTACATCCAGCAGCACACCGGCGCGGACATGCTGCTGTGGAACGGCGCCTGCATCGTTCACGACGAGTTCAAGGGCACCGAGCTGGAACTGCTCAAGGCCGAGCACCCGAATGCGATGGTGCTGGTTCACCCGGAATCGCCCGAAAGTGTGGTGAAGCTGGCCGATGTGGTGGGCTCCACCTCGCAAATGCTGAGCGCCGTCATCCACGGCAGCGCGCAGGAATACATCGTCGCCACCGACAACCTCATCATGCACCGCATGCGCCAACTCGCGCCGGGCAAAACGCTGATCGAAGCGCCCACCGCTGGCAATTCGGCCACCTGCAAGAGCTGCGCACATTGCCCGTGGATGGCGATGAACGGCCTGCAAGGTGTGATCGATTGTTTGGAGCAGGGTGTGGGGGAAATCCACGTCGATCCGGTCATTGGCCGCGAGGCGGTGAACTGTATCGACCGCATGTTGGGGTTTGTGGCTGCCCATCCGAGCGCCCTGGCGCCGCGTGTGCAAGGCATGGTGCGCGGCATCGGTGCCGCCTGAACAAAGGAACACAGCGATGTTTGACCGCAACGAAACCCTGGAAGAAGCCCGCGCCCGCAATGTGCGCGATGCCCTGTTTGAAGACATCGGTCGCGCCGATTGGACGGGGCTGCTGGCGCCTGCCGACCGCCGCGTCAACGCCCGCGTGATCGTGCGCGAAGATGCGGTGCTGTGTGGCCGGGATTGGTTCGCCGATTGTCTGCTGGCGCTCGACCCGACGGCCCAGATCACCTGGCACTACGCCGAAGGCGACCGCATGACGGCCAACACGCCGGTGTGCGATCTGCAAGCCGACGCCCGTGCGCTGCTCTCCGCCGAACGCCCGGCGCTGAACTTCCTGCAACTGCTCTCGGCCACGGCCAGCATCACCCGGGTGCATGCGGATGCGATTGCCGGCGCTTCGCCCAACCCGCGTGGTTGTGTGGTGCTGGACACGCGCAAGACGATCCCCGGCCTGCGCCAAGCGCAGAAATACGCGGTGCGCGTGGGCGGCGGAGCGAATCAACGCCTGGCGCTGTGGCATGGCATTCTCATCAAAGAAAACCACATCGCCGCTGCGGGGGGCATTGCGCAAGTGCTGAAGAACGCCGCCGAGCTGAACGCCGGGGTGGACATTCAGATCGAGGTGGAAAGCATCGCCGAGCTGCAAGAAGCCCTGGCCGCTGGCGCCACCAGCGTGCTGCTGGACAACTTCAGCCTGGACATGATGCGCGAGGCCGTGGCCCTGACGGCGGGCCGCGCCCTGCTCGAAGCCTCGGGCGGCGTGACGCTGGCCGGCCTGCGGGACATCGCCGCCACCGGCGTGGATCGCATCTCCATCGGCAAGCTCACCAAGGACGTGGTGGCCACCGATTATTCGATGCGCGTCCTCGGCCCGGTTTAAGCGGGGCTGTGCGCGTAAGGCTGGCTCTTGGCCTTGCGCGTCAACACGGTGGGGAAACTCACCGGCAGGGTGTCGGGGAAGTCGCGGCTGTAGTGCAGGCCCCGGCTTTCATGGCGGCGCAGCGCCGAACGCACGATGAGTTCGGCGCACACCACCAGGTTACGCAGCTCCAGCAAATCGCGGTTGACGCGGAAATGGGCGTAATACTCGTCGATTTCGTCGCTCAGCAGCTTGATGCGGTGCAGTGCCCGCTCCAGCCGGCGCGTGGTGCGCACGATGCCAACGTAGTTCCACATCAGCAGCCGCAGCTCGTCCCAGTTGTGCGCGATCACCACTTGCTCGTCGGCGTTTTCCACCAAACTTTCATCCCAGGCCGGCAGGCGGCGCGGGTCACACAGCGGCACGCTGAGGATGGCCTCGGCGCAGGTGCGCCCGATCACCACGCATTCGAGCAGTGAATTGCTGGCCAAGCGGTTGGCGCCGTGCAAACCGGTGTAGGTCGCTTCGCCGACGGCGTAGAGGCCGGGCAAATCGGTGCGGCCTTCCAGGTCGGTGACGACGCCGCCGCAGGTGTAATGCGCCGCCGGCACCACCGGGATGGGTTGCTTGGCGATATCGATGCCCAAGGACAGGCAACGTGCATAAATCGTCGGGAAGTGCTCTTTGAGGAAGGTTTCCCCGAGGTGCGACGCATCAAGCCAAACGTGGTCGATGCCGTGTTTCTTCATCTCAAAGTCGATGGCACGGGCGACGATGTCACGCGGGGCCAGTTCGGCGCGTTCGTCGTGGGCGGGCATGAAGCGGGTGCCGTCGGGCAGCTTCAGGTGTCCGCCTTCGCCGCGCAGCGCCTCGGTGATGAGGAAGGTGCGATCTTGCGGGTGATAGAGGCAGGTCGGATGGAACTGGATGAACTCCATGTTCGCCACCCGGCAGCCGGCGCGCCACGCCATGGCGATGCCGTCGCCCGTGGCGGTTTCCGGGTTGCTGGTGTAGCGGTACACCTTGCCCACGCCACCGGTGGCCAGCACCACGGCTTGCGCGGGTTGGGTTTCGACCGTTTGGGTGTCGATGTTGAGCACATAGACGCCGTGGCAGCGCGGCTGCGGCGGCACTTTTTTCTTCAGATGGCGGTTGGTGATGAGATCCACCGCCATGCAGCGTTCGCGCAGCGTGATGTTCGGATGGGCGCGTGCCTGGGCGATCAGCGCATCGTGGATCGCTTTGCCGGTGGCATCCGCCGCGTGGGCGATGCGGCGCACGGCGTGGCCGCCTTCCCGCGTCAGGTGCAGGCCCAGCGGGCCGTCCGGGTCGGGCGAGAACGGCACGCCCTGGTTCACCAGCCACTCAATCGCTTGGGCGCTGTTTTGGGCGATGAAGCGGGCGGTTTCTTCGTCCACCAGGCCAGCGCCGGCATCCTGCGTGTCGCGCACATGGGATTCGACGCTGTCATCCGACCCGAGCACGCCGACGATGCCGCCTTGCGCCCACGCCGTTGCGCCTTCGCCCAGCGACCGCTTGGCCAGCACCACGACCGGCCGGCCTTGGCTGGCGGTGTGCAGGGCCACGGTCAGGCCCGCCAGGCCCGCCCCGATGATGACCACGGGCAGCGCGGCCCCCGCTTCAACGCTCGATGGTGTCTTGCTCATACCCCAGCCGTCGCCCGGGGGCGACTTACATCATGAAAAAGGGAGGCGCATTGTAAAACCGCCCCCGGCATGGGGGCGGCGGGTGTCATCGCGCTGTCATCCTGGCTGTGGCATCAATGGACTTTGCGCTCGAACACAAACGCCTCGTCGCGCACGTCCACCGGGATCACATCCTTCGGCCCAAAGCGCCCGGACAGGATCAGTTTGGCCACCGGGTTTTCGATGCGCTGCTGGATGGCACGCTTCAATGGCCGCGCCCCGAACAGCGGATCGAAGCCCACCTTGGCGATTTCGGCCAGCGCTTCGTCGGAAACCTCCAGCTTCATCTCCATCTTGGCCAGCCGATTTTCCAGCCCCTTGAGCTGAATCCGGGCAATGGCGGCGATGTGCCGCTGATCCAGCGCATGGAACACCACGGTTTCGTCGATGCGGTTCAAAAACTCCGGGCGGAAGTGCTGTTTGACTTCGCCCCACACCGCGTCGCGCACATCGTCCACCGGCTGCCCGGCCATCGCCATGATGAGCTGCGAGCCGAGGTTGCTCGTCATCACGATCACGGTGTTTTTGAAGTCCACCGTGCGGCCTTGACCATCGGTGAGGCGGCCATCGTCCAGCACTTGCAGCAGCACGTTGAACACATCCGGGTGCGCTTTTTCCACTTCGTCCAGCAACAGCACGCTGTAGGGTTTGCGGCGCACGGCTTCGGTCAGGTAGCCGCCTTCGTCGTAGCCGACGTAGCCCGGCGGCGCGCCGATCAAGCGGCTCACGGAATGCTTTTCCATGAACTCGCTCATGTCGATGCGCACCATGTGCTCTTCGCTGTCGAACAGGAAACCGGCCAGCGCCTTGCACAACTCGGTTTTGCCCACGCCCGTCGGGCCGAGGAACAGGAAGGAACCCAGTGGCCGGTTCGGGTCGGACAGCCCGGCGCGGCTGCGGCGAATCGCATCCGCCACCGCCACGATGGCTTCGTCTTGCCCGACCACGCGCTCGTGCAGTTTGGCCTCCATCTGCAAGAGTTTGTCGCGCTCGCCCTGCATCAGTTTGCTGACGGGAATGCCCGTGGCCCGCGCCACCACTTCGGCGATTTCCTCCGCGCCCACCAAAGTGCGCAGCAAACGCGGTGCCTTGCCTTGGGTGGCTTTACCGGCCTCGCGGGCTTGGGCGTCCTTGAGCTTGTGTTCCAGCTCAGGCAGGCGCCCGTATTGCAGCTCGGCCACTTTGTTCAGATCGCCCTTGCGCTTCAATTCCTCGATCTGGAACTTGATGCGCTCGATTTCTTCCTTCACCTGGGCGGAACCTTGGGCCTGGGCTTTTTCGGCCTTCCAAATCTCTTCCAGGTCGGCGTATTCGCGCTGGAGTTTGAGAATTTCTTCCTCAATCAGCGCCAAGCGTTTTTGCGAAGCCTCATCCTTCTCGCGCTTCACCGCCTCGCGCTCGATTTTGAGCTGAATCATGCGGCGGTCGAGTTTGTCCATGACCTCCGGCTTGGAGTCGATTTCGATCTTGATCTTGGCCGCCGCTTCATCGATCAGGTCGATGGCCTTGTCCGGCAAGAAGCGATCGGTGATGTAACGCTGGCTGAGTTCCGCCGCCGCGACGATGGCCGGGTCGGTGATCTCCACGCCGTGATGCACTTCGTACTTTTCCTGCAAACCGCGCAGGATGGCGATGGTGGCTTCCACGCTCGGTTCGTCCACCAGCACTTTTTGGAAACGACGCTCCAACGCGGCGTCCTTTTCCACATATTTGCGGTACTCGTCCAGCGTGGTAGCGCCGATGCAGTGCAGCTCGCCACGCGCCAGGGCGGGCTTGAGCATGTTGCCGGCGTCGATGGCGCCCTCGGCCTTGCCAGCGCCCACCATGGTGTGGATTTCGTCGATGAACAGGATGATGCGGCCTTCGTCCTGCGCCACCTCCTTCAACACGGCTTTCAGGCGTTCCTCGAACTCGCCCCGGAACTTGGCGCCGGCCAGCAGGCCCGCCATGTCCAGCACCAGCACTTTTTTATCGCGCAGGGTGTCCGGCACTTCACCGTTGACGATGCGTTGCGCCAGCCCTTCCACAATGGCTGTCTTGCCCACGCCCGGTTCGCCGATCAGCACCGGGTTGTTTTTGCTGCGGCGTTGCAGCACTTGGATGGCACGGCGGATTTCGTCATCCCGCCCGATCACCGGGTCGAGCTTGCCTTGGCGGGCGCGTTCGGTCAGATCGAGGGTGAATTTTTTGAGCGCCTCGCGCTGGCCTTCGGCTTCAGCAGAATCGACGGCTTGGCCGCCGCGCACGGCTTCGATGGCCGATTCCAGCGCTTTGCGCGTCAGGCCATGCCCGCGCACGATGCCGCCCAGATCGGTTTTGGCATCGGCCAGCGCCAGCAAGAACATTTCGCTGGCGATGAAGGCGTCACCGCGCTTGGTGGCTTCTTTGTCGGCGGCTTGCAGCAGTTGCACCAAGTCCCGCCCGGCCTGGATTTGCCCGCCGCCTTGCACCTGCGGCAAGGCTTGGAGTGCGGTGTCCATGGCCGTTTTCAGGGCGGCGGTGTTGGCGCCGGCGCGATCCAGCAGGGCCTTGGGGCCGTCCGGCTGCGCCAGCATGGCGGCCAGCACATGGGCCGGCTCGATGTAGGGATGATCGCGCCCGAGCGCCAGGCTTTGGGCGTCGGCCAGGGCGTGTTGAAAAGCGGTGGTGAGCTTGTCGAGTCGCATGGATGAATCCTCCGTCTGCGGCTGACATGGGGCGCTCACTCACCGATTTCAAGCCCGTGCCCCCCTCAAAGTGCGGGGCCCAAACGCCGGTAAGCGCCGCCTTGGTAGAGCAGCGGCGCCACCGTGGCGTCTTGTGCGAAGTTCAGCACCTGGCCAATGAACAACACATGATCGCCCGCGTTCAACTGTTGGGTGGTGGCGCATTCGAACACCGCCACCGCGCCGGCCAGGACGGGGGCGCCGCCATGGCCGTCGTGCCAAGCGCCTTCGGCAAACCGATCCGGCACCGGGCTGGCAAAGCGCTGGGATAGGCCGAGCTGGTCTTGCCCCAGCACGTTCACCGCAAAGTGCGTGGCCTGCTGAAAATCGGCCAAATGGGTGCTGGCGGTGCGCAGCGCCCACAGCACCAGCGGTGGATCCAGTGACAGCGAGTTGAACGAGTTGGCCGTCAACCCCAAGCGCTCGCCCTGGGCGTTGCGACAGGTGATGACGGTGACGCCGGTGGCGTAGCGCCCCAGCGCATGGCGCAGGGCTTTGGGATCCAGTTGCATGTTCAAGTCCAAATCAGTCGGCCCAGCCACCAGCCCAGCGCGGCACAGGCCAGCGCGCCCAACAAGTGCGCCAAGCTGTGTACCAGCGCCAGCCCCGGCAAACCACGCAGCAGCAGCGACAGGGATTCCGCCGAAAACGCCGAAAACGTCGTCAAGCCCCCCAGCCCGCCGGTGATGAGCGCCAAGCGGCCCAGCTCGCTGGGGTGCTCTTCAAACCACACCACCAGCAAGCCGATGAGCAAGCCGCCCACACAATTCACCGCCAGCGTGCCAGCTGAAAAAGGCAGCGCCAAGGGATTGAGCCACAGCCCGATGCGCCAGCGCAGCACCGACCCGACACCACCGCCCAGCGCCACGGCCAGGCCCAGCAGCCATGCCGGTTGAGCCACAGCACTCATGGCGCCAACGCGCCAGCGTTGTTCGAAGCCAGTCCCCAGCGTGCCAACGCGGCGTCATCGCTGACGCGGGCGTCTACCCAGCGGGCGCCCTCGGGAGTGGTTTCCTTTTTCCAGAACGGGGCTTGCGTCTTCAGGTAGTCCATGAGGAACTCGCAGGCTTGGAAGGCCGCGCCTCGGTGGGCCGACGTCACCGCCACCAGCACGATTTGCTCACACGGCGCCAGCACGCCGACGCGGTGGATCACCCGAGTGGCGCGGATGTCAAACCGCGCCAAGGCGGCGTCGATCATGATTTCGATGGCTTTTTCCGTCATGCCGGGGTAGTGCTCCAGCTCCATGACGGACACGTCGCTGCCCTCGCTGCGGTCGCGCACCGTGCCGACGAAACTCACCACGGCGCCCACGCCCGCATCCTGGGCACGCAGGGCGGCCACTTCGGCGCCGAGGTCGAAATCGGCCTGTTGGATTCGCACGCGGGCGGTGGACATGGCATCAGCCTCCGGTCACGGGGGGGAAGAAGGCGAGTTCGTCGCCGTCCTTCAGCGCGGCGGTGTCGTCGCACAGGGTTTGGTTGAGGGCGGCGCGCAGGGCGCGGCCCGGCGCCAGGGCGCTGGCGAACGGCTCCCCCTGCGCCAGCAAGGCGGCACGGGCGCTGCCCACAGTGGCGCCGGCAGGCAGCGTCAGCGCGTGCTGCGGCCCCAAGGCTTCACGCAGGGAGGCGAAAAAGCGCAATTGGATGTTCATCACCTTCATCGTCCGGTACTCAGGCCATCAAGGCGTGGAAGGGCAGGAAACGCACCACGTCGCCCGCTGCGATGGTGGCGCCGGCAGGGTGGTCGATCAGCCCATCGGCCCACACGGCGGACGTGAGCACGCCCGAGCTTTGGTTCGGGAACAGGCTCAAGCGACCCTCCGGGGTGAGGCGGGCGCGCAGGAACTCGCGGCGCTTGTCGGTGCGCGGCAGATCAAACGCGGCCACCAGCGGCACGGCCACCGGCAGCGCGCCGGACGCACCTTGCAGCACGCGCAGCACCGGCGCCACCGTCAACAAGAACGTGACGAAACTGGACACCGGGTTGCCCGGCAGCCCCATGAGCAGCGCCTCGCCCGCCGCGCCGCTGCGCGTGATGGCGCCCACCGCCAGCGGCTTGCCCGGCTTGCAGGACAACTGCCACAACTCGATGCGCCCCTCGGCCTGGGCGGCGGGGCGCAGGTGATCCTCCTCGCCGACGGACACCCCCCCCGAAGTCAAGATCAGATCGTGCTCATCGGCAGCCGATTTGAGGGCGGCGCGGGTGGCGGCGAGGTTGTCCGGCACGATGCCCAAGTCGCTCACCTCACAGCCCAGCGTGTGCAACAGGCCGAGCAAGGTGTAGCGGTTGGAGTTGTAAATGCCGCCCGGTTTGAGCGGCTCGCCCGGCATCACCAGCTCGTCGCCGGTGGAAAACAGCGCCACACGCGGGCGGCGCACCACCGTCACCCGCGCCGCACCGAGGGTGGCGGCCAGGCCCAGCGCTTGCGGCGTCAAGCGCGTGCCGGCGGCCAGGGCCACGGCGCCGGTGGTCACATCCTCGCCCCGGCGGCGCACCCATTGGCCGGCCTGCGGCACGGTGTTGACGCGCACCGCGCCCGGCAGCGCTTCGCACTGCTCTTGCATCACCACGGCGTCGGCGCCGGGCGGCACCTGGGCGCCGGTGAAGATGCGCGCCGCCGTGCCCACTGCCAGCGGTTGGCCCACCACACCTGCCGGAATGCGTTGCGACACCGGCAGCACCGTGCCCACCGCCGCCACATCGGCGGCGCGCAGGGCGTAGCCGTCCATGGCAGTGTTGTCGGCTGGCGGCACGTCCAGCGGCGACACCAGCGCCTGCGCCAGCACACGCCCCAGCGCGGCGTAGGTCGGCAGCACTTCGGTTTCGGTGAGGCGACGTTCAGCCGCCAGGGCGGTGAGGCGGGCCAGTGCCTCGTCCAAAGGCAAGAGCGGCTGCGGGGCGCGGGGCGCCGGCGCGGTCGGGTCGGCCATCGGGGTCTCCTTCAGCCTCTCTGGGGAGGCGTGTAGTCGTGCTGCGCGCTGCGGGCCAACAAAAAAGCCACCAGCGCAGCCGGGTCGTTCATGTTGAGCACGGGGATGTGCGGCGGCACGGGCAAGCGTGCCGGGTCGTCCGTGGCGATGGCGATGACACGCGCATCGTCCGGGTACAGCACCGGCCGGCCCACACCCTCGCGCCAGACTTCGATTTTGGGCAGATCGGCATGGCGAAACCCTTCGACGAAGGCCCAATCGCACGCCGCCAGCTCGGCCAGCAGGCCGTGCGGTTCGATGCTTTGCTCGTCGTCGTAGGTGCGCACCTTGGCCAGGCGATGGCCGTTGGCGATCACCACTTCAAACGCGCCGGCCTCACGGTGGCGAAAGCTGTCTTTGCCGCTGTGGTCGATGTCGAAGTTTTTGTGCGTGTGCTTGACCACCGAGACACGCAGCCCCGTTGCCTTCAAGCCGGCGATGACACCGGCCATCAGCGTGGTCTTGCCGGCGCCCGAAGCGCCGCAGAAACCCACCACTTTCATCGTGTGAACCTGGGCGCTCAGGCGCAGTGCTGTTCGATGAAAGCCTTCACCCGCGCCGTTTCCGGCTTGATGACGGTGAACCGCTTGGGCAGCGCCTCAATGCCTTCGAGCTTGGCCGGGCGCGACGGCTCCACGCCCACGGCTTCGCGGATGGTTTCGGCGAACTTGGCCGGCAAGGCGGTTTCCAGCACGATCATCGGCACGCCGGCTTCGACGTGCTCGGCGGCCACCTTCACACCATCGGCGGTGTGGGTGTCGATCAGCGAGCCGAAGCGTTCCCAGGTGCTGCGGATGGTGGCCAAACGGTCGGCGTGTGAGCTGCTGCCGGATTGGAAGCCGTAACCCGCCATCGCCACACGCTCTTCGTCCGTGATGGTGAAGGCACCGGATTGGCTGAGGGCATCGCCGAACAGCGCCTTGGTGCGGGCGCCGTCGCGGCCCACTAAGTCATAGATGAAACGCTCGAAGTTGCTCGCCTTGGAGATGTCCATCGACGGGCTGGAGGTTTCGTAGGTGTCGGCGCTGCCGCGCACGCGGTAGGTGCCGGTGCGGAAGAACTCATCCAGCACGTCGTTTTCGTTCGTGGCCACCACCAGATGCGCCACCGGCAGGCCCATCATGCGCGCCACATGGCCGGCGCAGACGTTGCCGAAGTTGCCCGACGGCACGGTGAAACTCACGCGCTCGGTGTTGTGCTTGGTGACTTGGAAGTAGCCCGCGAAGTAGTACACCACCTGCGCCAGCAGCCGCGCCCAGTTGATGGAGTTGACGGTGCCGATCTTGTATTGGCGCTTGAAGGCCAAGTCGTTCGACACGGCCTTGACGATGTCTTGCGCATCGTCGAACACGCCTTCCACCGACAGGTTGTGGATGTTGGCGTCTTGCAGGCTGTACATCTGCGCCTGTTGGAACGGGCTCATGCGGCCATAAGGGCTCAACATGAAGACGCGCACGCCCTTTTTGCCACGCATGGCGTATTCGGCGGCGCTGCCGGTGTCGCCCGAGGTAGCGCCCAGGATGTTCAACTCTTCGCCCCGGCGGCCCAGTTCGTATTCGAACAGGTTGCCCAGCAGTTGCATCGCCATGTCCTTGAAGGCCAGCGTCGGGCCGTTGGACAGGGCTTCGATGTGCAAGCCCGAAGGCTGACCGTTCTCGACCAGCGCACGCACCGGCACGATGGCTTCGGTGCCAAACACCTCGGCGGTGTAGGTTTTGCTCACCAGCGCCTTCAGGTCGGCGGCGGGAATGTCGTCGATGAACAGGCTGAGGATTTCGTAGGCCAGCTCGGCATACGACAGGCCACGCCAGCGGGTCAGCGTGGCGTCGTCAATTTTCGGATAGCTCACCGGCAGGTACAGGCCGCCATCGGGTGCCAGACCTTCGAGCAGGATTTCACAAAAAGCGCGGGGGGTGGCGTCGCCACGGGTGCTGATGTACTTCACGGTGAAGGGCGCAGTGCTAAGGCGGTTCAGTTGGAAGGCGGATTGTCGCCTGCCTCGTCCGGTACCGACGCGGGCATGGGTTCGGACACCCACGGCCACAGCAGCGGATGCGCGTCAAACCACTGCTGACCGGCGGCGTTGCGGTAGGCGAGCAGGGCTTGACTTTCGAGCAATGCGGCCAGGCGTGGGCGGTCGTCGGCGTGCGCCAGGCTCAGGGTTTGGTGCTGGTAGACGCGGCGCAGCAGCGCGTGATCCTCGGGCAACAACGGGCTCCAGAGGGCGTCGGCATGGCGGGCGAGCAAGGCGGGCAACGCGGCGCTCAGATCGGGTTGATCGTCGAACGCATCCAGCGTGTCCGACAGCAAACGGTGCAGCACGCCGATCTGGCCGCCGCTGGCGCACAGCAGGGTGTGCCACGTTGCGGCGTCAAGCGCCTGGGCTTCGGGCCACGCGGGTTCGGCAGCGGCGCGCAGCTCGGCCAACACCGCTTCGTCGGGTGCCCGATTCCCCGGGCGATGCACCGCCCGCGCCGCATGCCAGACGCACGCATCCACCAGGGGCACCAGATGCGGCCAAGCGGCCAGCCCCGCCGGCGCGCTGTAAACGGTGGCGGCGTGGGGCAGGCGCAGCAGGGGCAAATCGTGGTCGAACACCGTCAACATGCGGGCCATGACGCCTTCCAACGCTTGGCCCGGCGCCCGCAGACGCTCCAGCGAATCCACCAGCAGCACGACGCTGCGCAGTTGATGGCGGGTTTTCAGGGCCAGCACCATTTGGCCGATGAGCTGGCGCAGGTCATGCACCATCGGTTCGCGCCGGTCGGGGTGAAGGGCGCGCAGCGGGCGCAGCAGGCCGTTGGCGCGGCGCTGAAATTCGGTGTACAGGACACCCGGCGTGACGCAATCCAGCTCAGCTTCCGTCACCAACCAATGGCTGAGGGCTTGCAGGGCTGGGTCGATGGGCTCGAAGGGGTCGGCGTGGCCCAGAGCATCGGGTTTGCTAAGGCGATCGGCCAGCGCCACCGCGACGAGGAGCAACAGCTCCAGCGTGTCCAGCGGGGTGGTGTCGGGCAGGTAGGCCAGCAGATCGAGGCGGTAGGCGCGCTGGGTCGGGCTGGTGAGGGCGTCGGCCAGGGCGGTGAGGTGGGCGGTTTTGCCGGTGCTGGGGGGGCCGATGAGGTAGGTGAGGTGGCCTTGTGGTGCGGCGGGTCGCTGCGCTTGGCGCAGCAATGTACGGTGCAGGGCGGTCATTGCGCACCTTCCTCTGGTCGAAGTTTGGCGTGAGCTGCTTGCAGTGCCGCCAGCCGTTGTGCATAACGTGGCACGTCTGGAAGGCGCTGCACCAACTGTTGTGTGAGGTTCAGCGCCTCGGCCCGCCACTGGGGGGCCTGCGCCAAACCGGGGATATCGGCCAAGGCCAACAGCACCAGCGCCAGGTCACCCAGTGTCTGCGGCGTGGCACCCAGCCTCTCCAGCAACTGCCGGCGAATCTCCAGGCTCTCCTGGTACACCCTCTGCGCCTCTTCCCACTTGCCCTGCGCCTGCGCCACTCTGCCCACGTTATTGAGCGACACCGACACATCGCGCAGCGCCTGCGGTGTGGCTCCCAGCCTCTCCAGCAAATGCCGGCTGATCTCCAGGCTCTCCTGGTACACCCTCTGCGCCTCTTCCCACTTGCCCTGCGCCTGCGCTACGCTCCCCACGTTGTCCAGCGACACCGACACATCGCGCAGCGCCTCCGGTGTGGCTCCCAGCCTCTCCAGCAAATGCCGGCTGATCTCCAGGCTCTCCTGGTACACCCTCTGCGCCTCTTCCCACTTGCCCTGCGCCTGCGCCACTCCCCCCACGCAGTCCAGCGACACCGACACATCACGCAGCGCCTGCGGCGTGGCACCCAGCCTCTCCAGTAACTGCCGGCTGATCTCCAGACATTCCTGGTACACCCGCTGCGCCTCTTCCCATTGGCCCTGCGCCTGCGCCACTCTCCCGACGTTATTGAGTGACACCGACACATCCCGTAACGTCTCAGGCATCGCCCCTAACCTCTTTAGCAAGTGCCAGCGTACCTCCAAGCTCTCCTGGTACACCCTTTGCGCCTCTTCCCACTTGCCCTGCGCCTGCGCCACTCTCCCCACGTTATCCAGCGACACCGACACATCCCGCAGCACCTCCGGTGTGGCTCCCAGCCTCTCCAGCAACTGCCGGCTGATCTCCAGGCTCTCCTGGTACACCCTCTGCGCCTCTTCCCACTTGCCCTGCGCCTGCGCCACTCTGCCCACGTTGTCCAGCGACACCGACACATCGCGCAGCGCCTCCGGTGTGGGCCCCAGCCTCTCCAGCAACTGCCGGCGAATCTCCAGGCTCTCCTGGTACACCCTCTGCGCCTCTTCCCACTTGCCCTGCGCCTGCGCCACTCTCCCCACGTCATCCAGCGACACCGATACATCCCTTAACGCCTCGGGTCGGTCAGCCTCACCAGTTGTCAAACGACGCCGGCTTTCCGCCAGCACCTGCAAGCTCAAAGCACGCGCCTCGGCCACACGCCCCAGCGCCAGCAATTCCTCACAAGCTGCACGCGGCAACGCCAGAAAAATACCTTCGTCCCACGGAGCGTTCCCACGCTTAGCTTGTACCGCCTGCCACAAGGACAAAACATGACCCGGCACCCCAGGCGCGGAGGACACCGGCAACAGTTCACGCGAAGGAACGACCGTGGCCGCCGCACTTTCAGTGCGCGCCGCCAGCACCAAACTGAAGGCACGCACGTGCCACAGATCCGGCATCACCTGGGGAGCTTCGAGCCGGAAGTCCACTGGCAACACCACCACCAAGGGCCGGGGGCTGCTTTTTTCCAGCAGAAAACGCCGTTCATTCAGGCGCATCAAAAAGGCGCGGCGCGCCTGATGCCAGAGCTTGTCGTGCGGGTGCCGCTGCAACAACAGCCAAGTCGCCCCAGGCAACGGAGGCTCGGCTGTCAGATGGCATAAACACTCATCCAGCCAACTTTCAGGCGCATCCAACAGCTTATCTGGCGCCTCGCGCCGCACCATGGGTGCCAGCTCCACGTGGCACCCCAACCAGGAAAACAAGGACACCGCAGGCCCCTGTTCTGCGAACACCACCACCACGGAAAAGGAGTCCGCCTGCCATTCCAGGTGGCGCAGCAGCGCCACGGCCTGATCCTCCGTAATGCCGTCAGGCAGCAGCGGATTGAGCGCCATGGGCATCTACGACATCCCGCAGCAGCGGGTGGACGTCGTACCAGTCGCTGCCGTTGCGGTAGTTCATCACCAAACGGTTGTCCAGGAAATGCGCCAGCAGCGGTAACTGCGCATCCGAGGGCAGGCAGGTGTCGTGCGTCTGGCCAATTCGCTGCAACCACGTCAAGTGATCCGCTGGAATGGGCAGCATTTCCGCCCGAGCAGCTACTTTCACATGCTTGACAGCTTCCACACTCAGCGGTAACTGGCTCTCATCACGGATGGACGGCAGACACTGGCGCAACAGGCGGAAGAATTCGCGCAAGTCGCCGCCGGAGCTTTGTGCCAAGTCGTTCACGGCCTCCGGGCTGAACACCTGTTCCCATGCAGCAAAGCGCTCAGCCAGCACAAGGCGCATCAGGGCGATGCCTTCACCATCCGGCTCCCGACTGCGATCCTTGAAAACGTGCGTGCTGACCAGACGACGCACCGAAGCGCCGCCCATCAACGCCCCCGCGCCAGCCGCCAAGATCGAGAGATAAGGTGGCACGGTGTACACCACATGCAGGCCAGGAATGCGCAAGTGCTCTGCATGCGCAAAAAACAGGTTGCGCACGCTTTCGTACACCGACATGGCCTCATCACCCACGCCACGGATGCGCTCGATCGAATCCACGAGCAGCACCACCTTGAGTTGATCGTTGCCAGCCTGCTTGCGCAGGGCATCCACGGCCTCGGCAAAAAAGGCGTGTGCATCCTGTACCAACCGCGCTACATGACCACGGGCGGCAGACTGAATGCGCGATTTGAAATCTGGGTCGCTCTTGAGCGATGCTTTCAGCTCGGCAAAATCAGCGATCTTGAGGCCAACATCCTTGAACTCGACCGTGGTTGCCAGAAAACCGCTCAGTCGAGCCCAGTAGCTGCGCCCGGCCAAAGCTTGATCAAACCGATCATCCGCCAATACCCGATCGGAAAGCGCCCCAGCCATGGAGATCAAAAAATCACTGATCTCAACCGGCTTGGTCAGCAGCACATACTCGGAAAGATCAGCGTAATAAGCCACTGTCCCCAGCGTTTTGGGCTGATCCAACTCGGCTTGCAACCGTTTCAGCTCGGTGCTCTTGCCAGTGCCGCGCTGACCAGTGAACAGGCAAACGCCCCCGCCTTCTTGAAAGTCGATCTCGTTGACCATCTCGGACACGGCATCCGTGCCCGAAGGCCCTTGAGCGTTCACCTGTTTGACGTACACCGGATCGTCCGGCTCAAGCACTCGATCCGCCAACGCGTTGTAGAGCTGCTTCAGTTGAGCACGTTTCTCGGGAGAAACTGGCATGGGCGAACTCCGGTGTGTCACAGCACTTTCCCAACTGCACGCGCACCGCCGGGAAAGGCTGTCAAAAAAGCGATCAGGCCAGCTCTTCCGTCCGCAAACTCACAATCGGCGCCACCACCGTCGGCAGGGCCTGCATGGCGGCCAAGGCGGCACGCATGGGGCCTTCCACCGTCACATGGGTGAGGATGATCAGGTCGGTTTGCTTCTCGCCTTCGGCGCTTTCGCGTTGCAACACAGCGTCGATGCTGATGTCGTTCTCGGCCAGGATGCTGGTGATGCGGGCCAGCACACCGGCTTCATCGGCCACGCGCAAGCGCAGGTAGAACGCGGTACGCACTTGCTCGATCGGCAGGATCGGCGTATCGGCCAGCGCATCCGGCTGGAAGGCCAGGTGCGGCACGCGGTGATCCGGGTCAGCGGTGTGCAGGCGGGTGATGTCCACCAAATCGGCCACCACCGCCGAAGCGGTCGGCTCCGAGCCAGCGCCCTTGCCGTAGTACAGCGTCGTGCCCACGGCATCGCCTTGCACCATCACGGCGTTCATCGCGCCTTCGACGTTGGCAATCAGACGCTTGGCCGGCACCAGCGTCGGATGTACGCGCAGCTCAATGCCCGCTTCTTGGCGACGGGCAATGCCCAGCAGCTTGATGCGGTAGCCCAGTTGCTCGGCATAACGGATGTCGGCGGCAGCCAGCTTGGTGATGCCTTCCACATGCGCCTTGTCAAACTGCACCGGAATGCCAAAGGCCAACGCGCTCATCAGCGTGGCTTTGTGGGCGGCGTCCACGCCTTCGATGTCGAAAGTCGGGTCGGCTTCGGCGTAGCCCAGGCGTTGGGCTTCTTTCAACACCACGTCGAAATCCAAGCCCTTGTCGCGCATTTCGGACAGGATGAAGTTCGTCGTGCCGTTGATGATGCCGGCGATCCACTCGATGCGGTTGGCCGTCAAGCCCTCACGCAGCGCCTTGATGATGGGGATGCCACCGGCCACCGCCGCTTCAAACGCCACTACCACACCCTTGGCGCGGGCGGCTTCAAAAATCTCGGTGCCGTGAACGGCCAGCAGCGCCTTGTTGGCTGTGACCACATGCTTGCCAGCGGCGATGGCTTCCAACACCAGCGCCTTGGCGATGCCGTAGCCGCCGATCAGCTCGACCACGATGTCAATGGCCGGGTTGGCGATGATCTGGCGGGCGTCGCTCACCACCTCGGCTGCGTCACCGACGACAGCGCGGGCGCGCTCCACGTCCAGATCGGCCACCATGGCAATCTCAATGCCCCGGCCCGCACGACGCATGATTTCATGCTGGTTGCGTTGCAGCACCTTGAAGGTGCCGGAGCCGACGGTACCGATGCCCAGAAGGCCGACCTGGATGGGTTTCATGGAATTGCTCAACAGTGGGGGTCTAGGGGAGAAAGTGCCACGTTCAAGCGCCCGGCGTCAACCGTTGCGCTTTCGGTAGCCGTGGAGGAAGCGGGCGATGCGGCCCACGGCCTCCGTGAGATCGTCGGTGTTCGGCAGGAACACCAGACGGAAGTGATCCGGGTCGGGCCAGTTGAAGCCTGTGCCTTGCACGATCAACACCCGCTCTTCGGCCAGCAGCTCGTAGGCGAATTGCTGGTCGTCGGCGATGGGGTACATCTTCGGATCGAGGCGCGGGAACATGTACAGCGCCGCCTTGGGTTTGACCACGCTCACGCCCGGGATCTGCGTCAGCAGGTCATAGGCCAAATCCCGCTGACGTGCCAAGCGCCCGCCCGGCGCCACCAAATCCTTGATGCTTTGGTAGCCGCCCAGCGCCGTTTGAATTGCCAACTGGCCCGGCGTGTTGGCGCACAGGCGCATCGAGGCCAGCATGTTCAGGCCCTCGATGTAGTCCTTGGCACGGCGCTTGTTGCCCGACACGATCATCCAGCCCGAGCGGTAGCCGCACGAACGGTAGTTTTTGCTCAAGCCATTGAAGGTGAGGAACAGCACGTCATCGGCCAACGAGGCGATGCTGGTGTGGGTGGCCCCGTCGTACAGCGTCTTGTCGTAAATCTCGTCGGCGAACACGATCAACTGGTGCTGACGGGCGATTTCCACAATGCCTTCGAGCACCTCACGCGGGTACAGCGCGCCCGTCGGGTTGTTCGGGTTGATGATCACCAGCGCCTTGGTGTTGGGCGTGATCTTGGCGCGCATGTCGTCCAAGTCGGGCATCCAGCCCGAGCCCTCGTCGCAGCGGTAATGCACCGGCGTGCCGCCAGACAGCGACACCACAGCGGTGTAGAGCGGGTAATCCGGTGAGGGAATGAGCACCTCGTCGCCGCTGTCCAGCAGCGCATTCATGCTCATGGCGATCAGCTCGGACGCACCATTGCCCAAGTAAACGTCATCAATGGTGACGCCCTTGATCTGCTTTTCTTGGCAGTAATGCACCACCGCCTTGCGCGGGGCGAACAAGCCTTTGGAGTCGGTGTAACCCGCCGCGTCGGGCAGGTTGCGCATCATGTCTTGGATGATTTCATCCGGCGGCATCAGGCCAAACGCGGCCACGTTGCCGATGTTCAGCTTGATGATTTTGTGGCCTTCTTCTTCCATTTGGCGCGCCTTGTCCAGCACGGGCCCACGGATGTCATAGCCGACGTTGGCAAGCTTGCTGGATTTGGCGATGGGCTTCAAACCACACTCTCCTGGCTGCGGGGTGAAAACCTATAATTTAACCATAGGGTTTGCGCCCGCCGTTCCCCACCCGCGAAGGCTGCCTTGAAGTTTCAACCTGACCATCTGGATGGCGTCAACGTCATCGCCAAACTCGAAGCCCAGCGCATCTGGGTGCATCAGACGCCGTTCACCACCAGCTTGGTCGTGCCCTGGGTCGGTGACGCCGAAGCCTGGCCGGCCACCCGCCCGCAGGAGCTGACGCCGGCGCATTTCGAGCGCATCGCCGCATTCCAGCCCGAAGTGGTGATTTTTGGCAGCGGCCCCAAGTTGCAGTTCATTTCACCGCAGCTTTATCGGTGCCTGATTGAACGCCGCATCGGCATGGAGACCATGGACACCGCTGCGGCTTGTCGCACCTACAACGTGTTGGTGAACGAGGGGCGCAAAGTCGTGGGGGCTTTCTTGCTGGCGTGACACGCTCAAGACACGCGCAGTAGCCGCCCGCGCCAGTCTGGCACGCACGGGGCGCACCTTGGCTTGACTCTATAATAACGGGCTACGCTCCATGGAGCCGATCCGGAGCACCAGAAAGACAGAACATCATGACGCCAGCTCTCAACAAACCCCTTCCGGACATTGAAGCACAGGCCACAGGCGGGGTGAAATTCACGCCTCAGGCGTTTCTCGGTCGAGCTGTCGTGCTGTATTTTTACCCGAAAGACAACACCCCGGGTTGTACCACCGAGGCCATGCAATTCCGCGATCAGCACGCAGAATTCGTCCAGGCCGGCGCGGTGGTGTTCGGTGTCTCGCGGGACAACATGGCCTCGCACGACAAGTTCAAACAGAACTTGGGCCTGCCCTTCGAATTGATTGCGGACACCGAGGAAAAGCTCTGCCACATGTTCGGCGTGGTCAAAAACAAGATCATGTACGGCAAGAAAGTCAAAGGCATCGAGCGCTCGACCTTCCTGATCGACGAGCGCGGCGTGCTGCGCCAAGAGTGGCGCGGCATCAAAGTAGCCGGGCATGTTGAGGAAGTTCTCAAGGCCGTGCAAGAGCTCAAGCAGCCAGCCTGAGCTGTGCATAATGCGGCGATGCCCATCGCCGTTGCCCAGCACGCCGACACCTTCACCACAAAGCCGCACAGCCTCGCTGTGCGGCTTTGTCGTTTCTGATTCATGCCATGCCTCTGCCCAAAGCTCCGACGACCCGTGCCACCGTGCTCCCCGAAACCGCGTTCGAGACCCTCGCGCCGCAATCACCCCCGACGCCTCGCTCACGCAAACCACGTGCTGCGGTGAGCGCACCCGTCACCCCGGCGCTTGACGAAGTGGTTTCTGCGCCCCAGGTTCCTGTTCAACCTGAACCCCAGCCGGTGGCAGCCGTGGCAACCCCCGCACCAGAACGCAAACCCCGCACCAAGCGCCCGGCAGCGGCGCCGCGTGCGCCCGTCGCGCCAATCGCCGCAGCGTCCAAGGCGCCCAAACTTTTCGTGCTGGACACCAACGTGCTGATGCACGATCCGATGTCCCTGTTCCGTTTTGATGAGCACGATGTCTATCTGCCCATGATCACGCTCGAAGAGCTGGACGGGCACAAGAAAGGCATGAGCGAGGTGGCGCGCAACGTGCGCCAAGTCAGCCGCGAACTGGACGCACTGGCCGCCGACAGCTCACTCGCACCCGCCGATGGCATCCCGCTGGCCAAAACGGGCCGTCGTGAAGCGGGGGGCAAGCTGTTTTTCCAGACCCAGTTCCTGGAAACCAAACTGCCCGCTGGCCTGCCTCAAGGTAAGGCAGACAACCAGATTCTGGGCGTCGTGCAATCGTTGCGTGAACAACATCCACAGCGCGAAGTGGTGCTGGTGTCCAAGGACATCAACATGCGCGTCAAAGCCCGGGCGCTGGGTTTGGCCGCCGAGGACTATTTCAACGACAAAACACTGGAAGACGGCGACCTGCTCTACACCGGCGCCCTGGCCCTGCCGGCAGACTTCTGGCAGCGTCATGGCAAAACCATGGAGAGCTGGACGACACCAGGCGGTGCGACGTGTTACCGCATCAGCGGCCCGCTGGTGGCGCAGTTGACGGTCAACCAGTTCGTTTACTTGGAAGCGCCGGGGGAAGCGCCGCTGCACGCCCGGGTCAGCGAGATCACGGGTAAAACCGCTGTGCTCAAAACCCTGCGTGATCACACCAGCCCGAAGCACGCCGTCTGGGGCGTGGTGGCGCGCAACCGTGAGCAAAACTTCGCACTGAATCTGCTCATGGATCCCGAGTGCGACTTCATCACCCTGACCGGCACCGCTGGCACCGGCAAAACGCTGATGACCTTGGCAGCGGGCCTGGCCCAAGTGATGGACGAGCGGCGCTACAGCGAAATCATCGTCACGCGGGTGACGGTGCCTGTGGGCGAAGACATCGGTTTCTTGCCCGGCAACGAAGAAGAAAAAATGAGCCCGTGGATGGGTGCGCTGGATGACAACCTCGAAGTGCTGGCCCGTTCCGATGGGCATGGCGGCGAGTGGGGGCGTGCCGCCACGCAGGATTTGGTGCGCAGCAAAATTCGCATCAAGAGTTTGAACTTCATGCGGGGGCGAACGTTTTTGAACAAATTCGTCATCATTGACGAAGCTCAGAACCTCACACCCAAGCAAATGAAGACACTCATCACCCGGGCCGGGCCGGGCACCAAGATCGTTTGCCTGGGCAATCTGGCCCAGATCGACACGCCGTATCTCACGGAAGGAAGTTCTGGCCTGACTTTTGCTGTGGATCGTTTCAAGGGCTGGCCGCACGCCGGGCACATCACGCTGGCACGCGGTGAACGCTCGCGTTTGGCCGACTTCGCTTCCGAGGTGCTTTGATGACCCTTGACTTGACATTGAACCGGTGCATCCCTAAGCTGCAAGGCCGTGCGCCCCGGGCGCTGACTTCAACTCACTCGGATCTCACCTTGCAACCGTTCAAACGACTGTTAGGCTGTGCGCTGGCCCTGGTGCTGAGCTTGGGCAGCTTGCCCGCAAGCGCAGCCCCGGAAGAAGCGCCCGCATCTTCGTCCAATCCGGTGTTGCGACTGCTGCAAAGCAGCGGTTTGGCCGGCAGCGTCGAGAGTGCCGCCTCCTCGTCTCAAAACCTGTTCAATCAGGTGCAAGAACAAGCTTCCTCGTTGGTGCTGACCGCCATGGATTTCATCGGCGTGCGCTACCGCTGGGGCGGCACGACGGTGGAAAACGGCTTTGACTGCTCCGGTTTCACCCGCCATATCTTCGAAAACAGCATTGGCTTGATCCTGCCGCGCCGCGCCGCCGAGCAAGCCAACCTGCCGGGCCTGCTGCGCATTCAAGAAAACGACCTGAAGCCGGGCGATTTGGTGTTCTTCAACACCCTGCGTCAGACCTTCTCACACGTCGGTATCTATTTGGGCGACGGCAAATTCGTTCACGCCCCGCGCACCGGTTTGGCTGTGAAAGTCGAAGACATGCGCGATGCCTACTGGTCCAGCCGCTTCAACGGTGCCCGCCGCGTCCCCACGCCGGACACCGCTGTGCGCCCAGGCACCCAAGTTCAGGCACAGTAAACCCTCACCCAGCCAGCGGATGGGCCGGCTGCCGGCACAATTCGCTGCATGGGTGAAAAAGTCATTGCGTTGACCGACTGGCGGCATCTGCCGCCGACCGTGTCCTTGCCGAAAGCCGCCCCCGAGGCGGCTTTTTCCGTGGGCGATCTCCTGAAAGATGCTTGGGGCCGTGAGCTGCGTGATCTGCGCATCTCCGTGACCGACCGCTGCAACTTTCGGTGCAGCTACTGCATGCCCAAAGAGGTGTTCGATAAACATCACACCTTTTTGCCCCACCCCGCGCTGTTGAGTTTTGAGGAAATCACCCGGTTGGCGCGCATTTTCCTGGCCCATGGCGTGCGCAAGCTGCGCCTGACAGGCGGGGAACCTTTGCTGCGCAAGAACGTCGAGGGGTTGATTGCCATGCTGGCGCAACTGCGCACCCTCGACGGCCTGCCCCCCGACCTGACCCTCACCACCAACGGCAGTTTGTTGGCCCGCAAAGCGGTGGCTCTCAAGGCAGCGGGGCTTCAGCGTGTCACCGTCAGTTTGGATGCGCTGGACGATGCGGTGTTTCAGCGCATGAACGATGTCGGCTTTCCGGTGGCGGACGTGCTGGCCGGCATCGACGCTGCCCTGGCCGCCGGGCTCGGGCCGATCAAGGTCAACATGGTGGTCAAGCGCAGTGTCAATTTGCACGAAATCGTGCCGATGGCGCACCATTTCCGGGAGCGTTATGGGGACGCGGTGATCCTGCGGTTCATCGAGTTCATGGACGTTGGCGCCACCAACGGCTGGTGCATGGACGAGGTCCTCCCCTCCGCCGAGGTGGTGGCGCTGCTGCACCAGCACTGGCCCCTGGTGCCGCTCGAACCGAACACGCCCGGAGAAACCGCCCAGCGTTGGGTCTATGCCGATGGGCGCGGCGAAGTGGGGGTGATTTCCAGCGTCACCCGTGCGTTTTGCCGGGATTGCAACCGCGCCCGCTTGTCCACCGAGGGCCGGCTGTTCCTGTGTTTATTCGCCTCGCAGGGTTACGACTTGCGTCACCTGCTGCGCCAAGACCACGCCAGCGATGCCGACCTCACGGCCGCCCTCGCCCAACTCTGGCAACAGCGGGACGACCGCTATTCCCTGCTGCGCGGCAGCCACCAAGCGCAACCCGGCTCCGGGCAACGCAAAGTGGAAATGCATTACATCGGCGGCTGATTCGGCCTCAACGTGTGGCTTGGAGTTGGGCCACGCCTTGGTTGGCCAAGGCGTCGGCGCGTTCGTTGCCGGGGTCGCCGGCGTGGCCCTTGACCCAACGCCAGTCCACATCGTGCTGTTGGGCCAGGGCATCCAGGCGTTGCCACAGATCGACGTTTTTAACCGCCCCGCCGCTGGCCGTGCGCCAGCCTTTGCGCTTCCAGCCTTGGATCCAGCTGGTGATCCCGTCCTTGACATAAGAGCTGTCGGTGTAGAGCGTAATTTGGCAGCGCCGCTTCAGAACGGACAGCGCTTCAATCACGGCCAACAGTTCCATGCGGTTGTTGGTGGTGTCCCACTCGCCGCCGCACAGGGATTTTTCGTGTCGGCCAGCGCGCAGCCATGCGCCCCATCCGCCTGGGCCCGGGTTGCCTTTGCAGGCGCCGTCGGTGTAAATCGTCACTTCGGTGATCATGGGGCCGGATTGTCAGGCACACGCGGCACCCGCCCCAGCACCGGCACCGCTCGGCCCGATGACGCCGTCTGCCGCGCCGAGCGAGCCAGCCCCACCCAACGCATGCCACGCACCCGCTTGATGGCCACAATCATGTAGGCTGCTCCGAATGGCGGCCACCACCGTGCCCCCCAAGCTTCCATCCACGCAGAGCGCACCAGCCATCCTGGGGTGTGAAACGGTGGCCGGTACAGCCCGTGGTGCTGGGCTGCCAATTCGCAGCTCAACAGCCTCAGCCAGTCGCGCACGCGGCGCGGGTGCAGCCACTCGACGGCTGTTGGCAAACCCTCCCGGCGCCATCGCCACAAACTGGCTGGGTTGAATCCGCAAATGACCACCCGCCCTTCGGGCCGCAGCACGCGCACCGCTTCGGCCAAACATTGGTGCGGATCGTCTGACAGCTCTAACGTGTGTGGCAACACCACCAAATCCAGCGACTCCCCTGGAAAAGGCAGCGCCTCCGGCAGACAGTGCAAGCCCACGCGACGCCCCTGCCCCAACCCGACCGGGGATTCGGTGTGCCCCACCCAGCGGTGCGGCATGCGGTTGGCGCGCAGGGCGTCCAGCTCCGGCAATCCCAGTTGCAGCGCGTGGTAGCCGAACACGTCGGCCACGACCTCATCGAGCAGCCCTTGTTCCCACGCCATCAAGTGGTGACCGGGGGGCGTTTCCAGCCAATCCCCCATCCCTATAATCGCAGCCTGATTCGTCATGAAACTGGTCGCACTCCCTGCCCTCACTGACAACTACATCTGGATGCTCCACGATGGGGTTCAAGCCCTCGTGGTCGATCCAGGGGAGGCAGCGCCTGTACACCGTGCGTTGGACAGCGAACATCTGCGGCTGACCGGCATTCTAGTGACGCACACCCACGTCGATCATGTCGGGGGCGTGGCAGAACTGTGGGCTCGCTTGGAAGGCCCGTTGTGGGGGCCAGCGACGCTGGCAACGCAGTTTCCCAGCGTCCAAAGCCCACCCGCCACCCTGACCTGGGCCGGATTGAGCGTGCAAGCTTGGCCTGTTCCGGGGCACACGCTGGATCACTGGGCTTACGGCCTGCCCGCTGTGCCACTGGAACACGCTGCATCCCCCCGCCCTGTGCTGTTTTGTGGTGACACCTTGTTCAGCGCGGGCTGTGGCCGCTTGTTTGAAGGTACGCCGGCGCAAATGCTGGCCTCGCTGGACAGCCTGGCCGCCTGGCCGGATGACACCCGGGTGTGCTGCACCCACGAGTACACCCTCGCCAACTTGGCGTTTGCCCACGCGGTGGAGCCGGACAACCCGGACATCCTCGCGCACCAGCAGCTGTGCCAGCGGTGGCGTGCATCTGGGCAACCCACTTTGCCCTCCGATCTGGCGCGGGAGCGTCGGATCAATCCGTTCCTGCGATGCGATACCCCCGCCGTGGTGGCCCGCGCGCAGGCTCAAGGCGCGGCTTCAGCCGACCGTCTGAGTGTGTTCACAACCCTGCGTCTGTGGAAGAACCGATACCGATGACGATAGCCCTTCGCCCCTCTCCCTCGTGGCTGCGCTTTTTGAGCCTGTCTGTCGTAGTCGCCCTGGTCACTGGTTGTGCTTCCGTGCAGCAGGCGGCTCCTCCCGAACCTCAACCGGTGGCTTTGCCGGAGCCCGTCGTGGCACCGGTGGTGGTTGAGGCGCCCGCCCCGGTCGCCGTCGATCTGTGGGAGCGCATCCGTCAAGGCTTTGTGATGCCTGAGCTGCAAGCGCCGTTGGTCGCACAGCACGAAAAAGCCTACATCCGCTCGCGTGACGCCTTGGCCCGCATGACCGCCCGCAGCGAGCCTTATCTGTTCCACATCGTCGAAGAAATCGAAAAGCGCGGCATGCCAACCGAGTTGGCTTTGTTGCCGTTCGTGGAGAGTGCGTTCAATCCGCAGGCCGTGTCGGTGGCCAAGGCGGCGGGCATGTGGCAGTTCATCCCGTCCACGGGGCGCAGTTTCGATCTGAAGCAAAACATTTTCCGGGACGATCGGCGCAACGTGCTGGCCTCGACGCGGGCTGCTTTGGATTACCTGTCGCAACTGCACGGCATGTTTGATGACTGGCATCTGGCGCTGGCCGCCTACAACTGGGGTGAAGGCAGCGTGCGCCGCGCCATCAACGCCAACCGCAAAGCGGGCCGCCCGACCGATTTCATGAGCCTGCGCATGCCTCGGGAAACGCGCAACTACGTGCCCAAATTGCTGGCATTGAAGAACATCATCAACCAGCCAGACACCTACCAAGTGGCGTTGCCCGCCATCGCCAACCATCCCTTCTTTGACACGGTTCCGGTCGAGCGGGACATGGATGTGGATGTGGCGATCCGGCTGGCGGAAGTTTCGGAGGATCTGTTCCGCCGCCTGAATCCGCAGATGAACAAACCGGTGATCCTGGCGGCTGGCACGGAACACCTGTTGCTCCCCTTCGACAACGCGGAACGCTTCCGCGCCAACTTGGCCAACCACCCAGGCCCGTGGGCTTCTTGGACAGCGTGGGTTGCCCCCAGCACCTTGACGCCCGCTCAAGCCGCCGAGCTGGTCAACATGGATGAAACGGCGCTGCGTGAAGTCAACCGAATTCCCGCACGTGTGAAGATCAAAGAAGGTTCGACTCTGCTGGTGGTCCGCGCCCACGACCAGCAAGCCGACGTGTCCGCGCATGTGGCGGACAGCGGCACCATGGCCTTGTCGCCCGAGTACGCCGTGCGCACGGCCAAGGGCAAGCGCAAGGCGGGGGTGCGACTGGCATCGGCGGCCCATCGTGGCAAGCCGGTTCGTGCCACGGCCCGCGCCCGTGCAGGCGTGAAGGTGGCGATGCGCTGATCAGCGTCGATCGGCCAGGGCGTGAGCGATGGTGGAGAGATCCACGTATTCCAGCTCACTGCCCGCTGGCACCCCACGCGCCAGCCGCGTGACCACCAAACCGTGCTGGCGCAAGCCTTCTCCCAGAATGTGGGCGGTGGCTTCGCCCTCAGCGGTGAAACTGGTGGCGAGGATCACCTCCTCCACCACACCATCCACGGCCCGGCGCGTCAGCAATTCCATGCCGAGTTCGCTGGCACCGATGCCCTCCAACGGGCTCATGCGCCCCATGAGCACGTAATACAGCCCGTGATAGCTGCCGGTGCGCTCCATGGCGGCTTGGTCGGCGGGGGTTTCCACCACGCAGAGCTGGCGTGCATCGCGCCCCGGATCGAGGCAGATGGGACACACCTCGTCTTCGGTGAACGTGTGGCAGCGGGTGCAGTGATGTACCGTTTGCACCGCACCGGCCAACGCTTGCGACAACCGCATGGCACCATGCCGATCGTGTTGCAACAGGTGATAGGCCATGCGCTGCGCGGACTTGACGCCCACACCGGGCAGTCCATGCAGCGCATCGATCAACAACTGAAGCCGGTCTGCCACGCTCGGGCCTGTCGCGTCAGAACGGGAACTTCATGCCGGGAGGCAGGGGCATGCCGGCGGTGATCTTGCCCATCTTTTCTTGGCTGGTGGTTTCGGCGCGGCGCACGGCGTCATTGAACGCAGCGGCGACCAGGTCTTCCAGCATGTCCTTGTCGTCGGCCAGCAGGCTCGGGTCGATGGTGACGCGCTTGACGCCGTACTTGCACGTCATCACCACCTTGACCAGCCCGGCACCGGACTGGCCTTCCACCTCGATCGTGGCCAGCTCATCCTGAGCACGCTTGAGGTTGTCTTGCATGGCTTGCGCCTGCTTCATCAGACCGGCCAGTTGGGCTTTCATCATGAGAGAAGTCCTTGTTATCGAAGAGGGTTGAGAGAAATTTACGCGGGCCGAATCGACCCGGGAACGATGCGAGCGGTGCTGAATTGTTCCAGCAGGACTTGCACCAACACATCGTCATGGATCGCTTGTTCGGCTTGGTGCTGCCGTTGACGCAGCAGGGCTTCTGCACGGCGAGCGGGGCTGTCTTGCACCGCGCCTTGGCGCACTTGGACACGCTGCGGACGGCCTAGCAATTGGGTCAGGCACTGCGCCAGCTTGTCGGACAGGGCCGGGAGCAGCAAGGTATCGCGCTCGACTTGCAGTTGCCAATCGTCCGTGTCGTTTTCGGGCCAGGCCACGAGTTGGGCTTGCAAGGCCAGCTCACGCGCCATGGCGCTCAAACCGGCTTCACTCACCAAGCGCATCACCAACCCCGCCCAGTGATCGCCCAAAGGGGACGTGGTGAGTGCCTGCACCGTCGCCACCACCGGTGGTGCCACGGGAGCGGGCACCGGCACGGGCGGCGGAGCCGGAACAGCCGGTGAGGCTGCACGCACCGGCGCCCGCCCGATCACCTCGCCGGGCAGGGGCGCTTCATCCATCCACGGGGGCGGGCCGTCATCGTCGGGTGGGGTGGACGCTCGCACGCTGGGCGTGGGGGCTGGCGGCGGCGGCACGGGTGCGGGCACGGGAGCGGCCATCGGCACGGGCGTGGGGGACGGCAGCGGGACAGCAACCGGAGCCGCAACCGGCGCCGCAAGAGGCGGAGGTGGTGGAGGCAGCATCACGGGCGCAGGCGATCGCGCTGCCACCGGCGCCGCGTTGCCACGACTCGCACTTTCCTGCGGCGGGAAGGCCAAGAAGCGCAACAACACCATCACCAGCCCGGCATATTCATCCGGTGCCAAGCTCAACTCGGCGCGGCCATGCAACACCATGCTGTAGAGCAACTGGGTTTCATCCGCCGCCAAGTGGGGGGCGAGTTCGCGGGCGGCTTCAGTGTCCGGGTCGGTGGGGTCCAGCGCGCCGGGCACGGTTTGCTCCACGGCCATTTGCTGCAACAGCCGGGCCATTTCTTCCAGCGTACCCGCCGCTGACAGCCCTTGTGAACGCAGCCCGTCACACTGCGCCAGCACCTCGCGGCCATTGCGTTGCGCCAAGGCGACCACCAGCCGCTGGGCGTGGCGCCGATCCACCGCGCCCAGCATGGCGCGCACGGCGTCTTCTTCCAGCTTGCCGCCACCGTAGGCAATCGCCTGGTCGGTGAGGGAGAGCGCATCGCGCATCGAACCGCGTGCCGCCCGGCCGATGAGGCGCAGCGCGCCCGCATCGGCGGCAATCTGTTCGGCTTGCAACACCTGGCCGACGTACTCGGCCACGGTTTGCGGCGCCATCGGGCGCAGGTTGAATTGCAGGCAGCGGCTCAGCACCGTGGGGAGCATCTTCTCCGGGTCGGTGGTGGCAAGCACGAATTTCAGGTACTCGGGCGGCTCTTCCAGCGTTTTCAACAGGGCGTTGAACGCATCCTTGGTGAGCTGGTGCGCCTCGTCGATCATGAAGACCTTGAAGCGGCCCACGGTCGGTTTGTAGGCGGCGCGTTCGATCAGCTCGCGCACCTCGTCAATGCTACGGTTGGAAGCGGCATCCAGCTCGACGTAATCGATGTAACGATCCGCGTCGATCTCGCGGCAGGCGGCGCACTGGCCGCAGGGCTGGGCGGTGATGCCGCCGCTGCCGTCCGGCCCGGTGCAGTTCAGGCTTTTGGCGAGGATGCGCGACACCGTTGTTTTGCCAATGCCACGGGTGCCCGTGAACAGGTAAGCATGGTGCAGGCGCTGCTGCTGCAAGGCGTGCGTGAGGGCCTTGACCACATGATCCTGCCCCACCATTTGCTCAAAGCTGTGCGGCCGATACTTGCGGGCCAGGACGACGTAACTCATGGCCGCGCATTCTACGGGCGGCCCCTCGCAGCGATAATTCGGCCCCATGACTGCAAGCACCCTCCCTCCCACCGGCGAAACCCTCAGCTACGAGCAAGCCGGCGTCAATTACGACCTGATCGACCCCCTCAAAGTCGCCGCCCAGCGCGCTGCTGCGGCCACCGCCGGCCACCTCAGCGGCCACGGCTTCACTGAAGTGAAGGCTTCGCGCGGTGAATCGGCGTATGTGGTCGATGTCGGCCCGTTCTACTTGGCCAGCATCGTCGAATGCCTGGGCTCGAAGGCCCTGGTGGCCGACGAAATGAAGGCGTTGACCGGCAAGAGCTATTACGCCGGCATCGCCCAAGACACCATCGCCATGGCGGTGAACGACCTCATCACCGTCGGCGCCACGCCGCTGGTCGTGCAAGCCTACTGGGCCGCTGGCGGTTCCGATTGGTTCGGTGACGCCCAACGCGCCCAAGCCCTGGTCGAAGGCTGGAAAGCCGCCTGCGACACCTGCAAGGTGGCCTGGGGCGGCGGTGAAACCCCGGCACTGGCCGGCATCGTGGAAGGCGGTCGCATCGATTTGGCGGCGTCTTGCACTGGCATCATCAACCCCAAGAGCCGCCTAAGCGTCGGTGACGAGCTGGGCGCAGGGGATGCCATCGTGTTGCTGGCTTCCAGTGGCATCCACGCCAACGGCCTGAGCCTGGCGCGCAAGCTGGCCGAGCGCCTGCCGCAGGGTTACCTCACCGAAATCGCCCCCGGCCTGACCTATGGCGACGCCCTGTTGGCCCCGACCGCGCTCTACAGCCCGGTGACCGAAGCCCTGGCCCAAGCCGGCGTGAAGGTGCATTACAGCGCCAACATCACCGGCCACGGCTGGCGTAAGCTGCTGCGCCACCCGGCGACGCTGACTTACCGCATCAACGCCATCCCGGCGGTGCCGCGTGTGCTCAGTTTCATTGCCGAGCAAGCCAACCACGATGCACGCGAAGCCTATTCAACCCTGAACATGGGCGCCGGTTTTGCGCTGTTCGTGTCCCAGGCGGATGCCCAGCGCACTGTGGAGATCGCCCAAGCGCAAGGCATTGACGCGATCATCGCTGGCCAAGTCGAAGCCGGCGCGAAGCAGTTGTTGATCGAACCGATCGACGTGCGTTTCGGCGACGACGATTTGCAACTGCGCTAAGAAATTCGCATTTTTGCCAGAAACCATGCGTTTCTGGCATAGAATCCGCGCTGACGGGCCTCCTCGCATGGAAGCGCGGCCAACCGGGTCAGGTGGGGAACCAAGCAGCCCTAACCGTTGTGACCAGTGCCGAGATCAGGCTCGTCACCCAGAATCAACCGCCTTGCGCATACCGCGCCTGGCGGTTTTTTCATGCCGGTTGCACAGGCTGCTCGAGTGCAGCCAGCGGGTCGGTGTGGCCAAACGCATGCAGCGCTTCGCCGGTGATGCGGCAGATGCGCCAATCGGGCAACACGGTCGCGCCCATCTGCTCATAGAACGCGATGGCGCTGCTGTTCCAGTCCAGCACGCTCCACTCCAACCGGCCACAACCCCGCTCCACCGCCAAACGGCCCACATGGTTGAACAGCGCCGCCCCCAAGCCCGTGCGCCGATGGGCTGGGCGCACATACAGATCTTCCAAATGCACCCCTGGGCGCCCGAGGAAGGTCGAAAAATTGGCGAAGAACAGCGCAAAACCCACCACTTCGCCTTCCACCTCCCCGACGATGCACTCGACGGCTGGCCGTGGCCCGAACAAATGTGGCCGCAAACCTTCGGCGGTGAGGGCGAGTTGCTGCGTCAGCTGCTCATACTCGGCCAGTTCGGTGACGAGGGCGACAATCGCCTCCAAATCGCGGGGCTCGGCCGCCCGCAGGCTATAAGGATTCATGGCCGACGATTCTGGCAGAGCCCCTCCTTCAGTTCGCTGACCGCCCCCCTTTGTTTTCCATGATCGACTCATCTTCTCCCGATTCACGCCCCGGCCAGCGGCCCGGTCGCTCGGTGCATCTGCCGGTGCGCGGCTGGCACTATCACTTGACGGTGTGGGGGGAGGTGTCTCTCATCACCCCGGAACGCCCGGCCTTGGTGCTGTGCCACGGTTGGATGGATGTGGGCACTTCGTTTCAATTTTTGGTGGATGCGTTGGCAGCGTTGGAAGGCCCGACGCGCTGCATCATCGCCCCAGATTGGCGCGGTTATGGCCGCACCCAAGGCCCCGCGTGTGACAACTACTGGTTTCCCGATTACCTGGGTGATTTGGAGGCCCTGCTCCACCATCCCGAATTGGGGCTGCCGGCGAACCTGCCCATCGATCTGCTGGGCCACAGCATGGGCGGCAATGTGGCGATGATGTACGCCGGCATCCGGCCACAGCGCATCCGCCGCCTCATCAATTTGGAGGGGTTTGGCATGCCGGCGAGCCGCCCGGAACAAGCCCCTGCCCGCTTGGCGCAGTGGCTCGATGCCCTGGCCACCCCCCAATACCTCAAGAGTTACGCCAGTTTGGCCGACGTGGCCGAACGGCTGTGCCACAACAACCCCCGGTTGAGCCGTGCCCGCGCCGAATGGCTCGCACCCCATTGGGCGACTCAGCGTGAAGATGGACGCTGGCATCTGTTGAGCGACCCAGCGCACAAACGCATCGGCGCTCAGTTGTACCGGGTGGAAGAGGTGTTGGCGTGCTGGCGCCACATCACCGCCCCGGTGCTGTGGATGGACGGCGACCTCACCGACACCCGCCAGTGGTGGGGCGACCGTTACCCGCGCAGCGAGTTCGAGCAGCGCCTCAGCCACGTGCCCCATGTGAAGCGCCACCGCCTCAGCCCCTGCGGCCACATGCTGCACCACGACCAGCCCGAAGCCGTGGCCGCGCATCTGCTGGATTTTTTGCAGGCGCCGGCGGATCAGCTCGCGTCGCGGGGGTAACGCAGGTTGTCCACGAGGCGGTGGGTGAAGGGGGCCGGCGGCGGTGTCAGCAAGCTGACCACGATGATGACCACAAAACCCAACGGCACACCGAACACACCCGCCGAGACGGGGTGAATGTCCCACCACAACTGGGGTTCGCCGGTCAAGCCGAACAGGCTGCGCAGCCAGGGATGGGTGGTGGCCATGTACCAAAAACACAGGCCGAAGCCGGACAGCATCCCCGCCGCCGCGCCCCAGCGGTTGGCCCGTTGCCAGAACACCCCCAGCACCAGCGCCGGGAAAAACGCCGATCCGGCCAACGAAAACGCCGCCGACACCAAAAACAAAATGTTGGCCGGCTTCTGCGCCGCCACGAACGCGGCGCCCAGCGCCACCACCAACAGCAGCAGCTTGGAGATCATGACACGCCGCGCTGTGGAGGCGGTTGGGTCGATGGTCTTGTAGTAGACGTCGTGTGAGAGGGCGTTGGCGATGGTGAGCAACAGCCCGTCGGCGGTGGACAGGGCGGCGGCCAACCCTCCAGCCGCCACCAGCCCGGAAATGACGTAGGGCAGCCCCGCGATTTCAGGCATGGCCAAGACGATGATGTCCCCGCTGATGGTCAACTCGCCCAGTTGCAGGATGCCATCGTGGTTGATGTCCGACACGGACAGCAAGTTGGGATCGACTTTGCTCCAATTGGCGATCCAGCCCGGCAGTTTGTCGAATGGCGTGCCGATGAGTTGGGTGAAGATCTCGAACTTCACCAACACCGCCAGCGCTGGCGCCGTGGTGTACAGCAGCAAAATGAACAACAGCGACCAAGCAACCGACTCGCGTGCCTCCTTCACCGACGGCGTGGTGTAGTAACGCATCAAGATGTGAGGCAGCGCGGCGGTGCCGATCATCAAACAAAACACCAACGCCAGGAAATTGCGCCGGGAGCTGTCGAACTCGCGGCGTTCGTCCACCGTGCCGTCGGGATTGCCGGCGAAGGGCTGGGCGTGATCGGGCATCCCAGCCAGTGGCCGGGCGCGGCTCTCCAGCTCCTCACGCTCGGCCCGCCATTGGGCGACGGCAGCAGCTTCGTCTTTGGGCAGCGCCGCCAGCGCACGCTCGGCAGCTTGAATGTCCCGCTGCGGGGCGTTGGCGCGCTTGAGGGTCACGATGTTGCGCCGGGCAGCCTCGCGTTCGGCCAACAGCGAAATTTCGGGATGGCGCAGCCGCTCGCCCAACACATCGGCCCGCGCACGCAGCGCCGCCATGACCTCGGCTTCTTTCGGGTCGGCCTTGAAACGCGCTTCGGCTTGGGTGACTTTTTCCAACTGATACCCGTACACCGCCTGCGGAATCGGCACCCCGGTTTGTTTGACGCTCAACCACACCACCGGCACCAGGTAAGCGATCACCAACACGATGTATTGGGCCACCTGCGTCCACGTCACAGCGCGCATGCCGCCCAGGAACGAACACACCAAAATGCCGCCCAGCCCCAAAAAGACGCCAATTTCAAACGACGCGATGCTGGTCAAGCGCGTGGTGATGAGCCCGACGCCGTAAATCTGCGCCACCACGTACACAAACGAACAGAGGATGGCCGCCGCCACGCCGATCAAGCGCGTCAGGTGGCCTTCGTAGCGGGCGCCGAGGAAGTCGGGGATGGTGAATTGGCCGAACTTGCGCAGGTAGGGCGCCAACAGCAGCGCGACCAAGCAGTAACCGCCCGTCCAGCCGATGATGTAGGCCAACCCGTCATAACCGCTGAGGTAGAGGGTGCCGGCCATGCCGATGAACGAGGCAGCGCTCATCCAATCGGCGCTGGTGGCCATGCCGTTGTAGATCGCCGGCACGCGCCGACCGGCGACGTAGTACTCCACCGTGTCCGTGGTGCGGCAGACCACGCCGATGAAGGCGTAAATCACCAAAGGCGCCGCCAAGAACACAAAACCAATGAAGCGCCGCGCCATGCCCAGGTGTTCGAGCCAACCCACGGTCAGCAAAAACACGATGAAGCAGGCGGTGTAAGCCCAGTACACCCGATGCAACTGGCGCCGAAACCCTTGGCTGGCTTGGGCACGGGACAGGTGGGCAAACGCATCCAACGAGGGCAACCAACGCATGGCTCAATCGTCCTCGGCGAGGTGGCAGTCTTGGTCGAGCCAGTTCATGCTGCGGGCGTACAGGATCACCAGCAGCAGGTACACCAGCAAAGCCCCTTGCGCCGCCATCCAAAAGCTGAACGGCCAGCCGAAGAAGCGAAAACTCAGGGCCCGGGCGTGGTAGCTCACCAGAAACGTCACGACCAGCCAGCCCACCAACAGCCCCAGCACCAGCAGACGGTTGAGGCGCCAATGGCGCTGACGTTGGGCCAGATCAGGGGAAGCGGGAATGGACATCGGCAAAAGCTCAGAAAGCAGCAACGCGGGACTCGGAACTCACTGGCAAGCACGCACGCCGGCGTGCAAACAGGCCGTCACCTTGAGCGTGGTGGCCAGCAGCCACAGCACCAGCAAAGCCAGCACCGCCCGGCGGCGCGCTTGCTCAGGCAGGACCACAGGCCGAGGCCAGCGCGTGGCCCAGCGCACGAAGGGGGCGCTGATCCAATCCAGCAAACGCCAAAACGGGTTGACGCCCGGCACCACACCCGGCCAATGCGCCAGCACCCACTGGCCCAACATCGCCATCAGGGCGACTTCGGTCACCAGCTTGAGGGTCATGGCCAGCCACAGCATCGCAGGTTGTCTCGGGAGGTTGGTGTTTGGGAGCGATTGTCGGGGCATTCGGGGGCGCCGCCCGGCTCCAGCCACCCAAACTGCGCCGGTAGTTTCCCGAGCGAGGCGGCGCCCCCATGCGAAAATCCGCCGCCTTCGACGGCCCTGCGCTGGCCGCTCGACCCTCACATCATCACAAGATCACCGGAATCTGACCATGGACATCGAACGCGTCAACGCCATCGGCACCACCCTCGCAGACTTGAGCGCTCGCACCGAAGCGCTACGGGGGTATCTTTGACTACGATCGCAAAGCCCTGCGCCTGACGGAAGTCAACGCCACGCTGGAGAACCCAGCGATTTGGAACGACCCGAAGCGCGCCCAAGAGCTGGGCAAGGAAAAGAAACAGCTCGACGAAGTGGTCGGCACCATCGACCACCTCACCGGCCAATTGGCGGACAACGCCGAGCTGTTCGAAATGACCAAGGCCGAGGATGACTTCGACAGCCTCGAAGCCATCGAAGCCGATGCCGACAAGCTGCGCGAAGCCGTTGAACTGCTCGAATTCCGCCGCATGTTCAGCAACCCAGCCGACCCGAGCAACTGCTTCATCGACATCCAAGCCGGTGCCGGCGGCACCGAGGCCTGTGATTGGGCGGGCATGTTGCTGCGTCAGTATCTGAAGTACTGCGAACGCAAGGGCTTCAAGGCCACGCTGGAAGACGAAACCCCGGGCGATGTCGCTGGCCTGAAAAGCGCCACCATCAAGGTGGAAGGCGAGTATGCGTTCGGCCACTTGCGCACCGAATCGGGCGTGCATCGGCTGGTGCGCAAGAGCCCGTTCGATTCGGCGGGTGGGCGCCACACCTCGTTCGCGTCGCTGTTCGTGTACCCGGAAATCGACGACTCGATCGAGATCGACATCAACCCGGCCGATGTGCGCACCGACACCTACCGCGCTTCCGGCGCTGGCGGTCAGCACATCAACAAAACCGACTCGGCGGTGCGGCTGACGCACATCCCGACCGGCATCGTCGTGCAGTGCCAAGACAGCCGCAGCCAGCACAGCAACCGCGATGTGGCCTGGCGCCGCCTGCGCTCGCGTCTGTACGACTACGAGATGAAAAAGCGCATGGAAGAGCAGCAAAAGCTCGAAGACACCAAAACCGACGTGGGTTGGGGTCACCAAATCCGTTCGTATGTGCTGGATCAGAGCCGCATCAAGGATTTGCGCACCAACGTCGAAATCTCCAACACCCAAAAGGTGCTGGACGGGGATTTGGACACCTTCATCCAAGCCAGTCTGAAACAGGGCCTCTGAGGCCGTTTAGCGGGCGCCGTGGCGCCCCTTTTTTCGAGGATTCGCCATCATGATGTTGTTGCGTGAAGCGCTGGCGCCCATGGTGCGCCGGCAGGACTACAGCGCCCCGGCCTACCGCATCCGTGCGGTGGAGCTGACGTTCGATCTGGACGCGGCCAAGACCATCGTTGGCAGCCGTCTGAGCGTGGAGCGCGACACCGCCTTGCCCGTGCAGCCGCTGCGCTTGGATGGCGAAGACCTGAACCTGTTGCGCGTGTTGGTGGATGGCCAGAGCGTGTCCTTCCGCCACGAGAACGGCCAATTGGTGATCGATGCGCCGGCAGCGGAGGCGTTCACGCTCGAAATCCGCAACACGATTGCGCCGGAAAAGAACACGCAGTTGTCGGGGCTGTACGCCTCGGGCTCGGGCCTCTTTACGCAGTGCGAGGCCGAGGGCTTCCGCCGCATCACCTATTTCTTGGATCGCCCGGACGTGATGACGGTGTTCACCGTCACGCTGCGCGCTGACAAGAAGAAGTACCCGGTGCTGCTGTCCAACGGCAATCTGCTGGAGCAAGGCGAGCTGGCCAACGGCAAGCACTTCGCCAAGTGGCACGACCCGTTCCCGAAACCCGCTTACCTGTTCGCCGTGGTGGCCGCTGACTTGGTGGCGCGTGAGCAGCGTGTCCTCAGCCGCAGTGGCAAAGAGCATCTGTTGCAGGTCTACGTGAAGCGCGGCGATCTGGACAAGACCGAACACGCCATGAACTCGCTCATCGCCTCGATGGTGTGGGACGAGGCGCGTTTCGGCCTGGCGCTGGATCTGGAGCGCTTCATGATCGTGGCGGTGCCCGACTTCAACATGGGCGCGATGGAAAACAAGGGGCTCAACCTCTTCAACACCAAATTCGTGCTGGCCAACGCCGCCACGGCCACCGATGTGGATTTCGACGGCATCGAAAGCGTGGTGGCGCACGAATACTTCCACAACTGGACGGGCAACCGCGTCACCTGCCGGGATTGGTTCCAACTTTCGCTGAAGGAGGGCCTGACCGTCTTCCGCGACCAAGAGTTCAGCATGGACATGGCGGGCAGCCCGTCCGCCCGAGGCGTGCGCCGCATCGGTGATGTGCGCGTGCTGCGCGAGCGCCAGTTCCCTGAAGATGCCGGCCCGATGGCCCACCCGGTGCGCCCGGACGCTTACCAAGCCATCGACAACTTCTACACCGCCACGGTGTACGAAAAGGGCTCCGAAGTGGTGCGCATGATGCACACCCTGGTGGGCCGCGAAGGCTTTGCCGCCGGCATGAAGCTGTACTTTGCGCGCCACGACGGCCAGGCCGTGACCTGCGACGATTTCGCCCAAGCGATGGCCGACGCCAACCCGGACAGCGCGCTGGCGGCGAACCTGGAACTGTTCAAACGCTGGTACGCCCAAGCCGGCACGCCGCGCTTGCAAGCGCGTGGCGTGTGGGATGCCGAAGCTCGCACTTGGACGCTGACGCTGGCGCAACACAACCCGCCCAGCCCTGGCCAAGCCGACAAGCTGCCGCAGCTCATCCCCGTGGCGCTGGGGTTGTTGAAGCGCGACGGCACCGCGTTGCCGCTGCAACTGGCCGGTGAAGCCGAAGCCGGCGGCACCGAGCGCGTGCTGGTGATGACCGAGGCGACGCAAAGCTTCACCTTCGTGAACGTGGATGCCGAGGTGGTGCCTTCGCTGCTGCGCGGTTTCTCCGCGCCGGTGGTGCTGGACGATGGCCTGAGCGACGCCGATCTGCTGGTGCTGCTGGCCCATGACACCGACGCCTTCAACCGCTGGGAAGCTGGCCAGCGTCTGGCGGCCAACCGCATTCGCGCCGCGCTGGCCGCACCGGTGGAAGCGCCGGTGGTGCTGGATGACGCCTTCATCGCTGCCATGCGCGCCCTGCTGCGCGATGCGTCGCTGGACGCTGCGTTCAAAGAACTGGTGTTGACGCTGCCGTCGGAAATTTATCTGGCGGATCAGATCGAAGGCATCGATCCGCAGCGCTTGCATGCCGTGCGCGAAAGCTTGATCGACCAACTCGCTGCGGCCCTGCATGCAGATTGGGCCTGGGCGTTCGAAGCGCATCAAGTCAAGGTCGGTTACAAGCCGGACGCTTGGCAAACCGGTCAGCGGGCTTTGGCCAATCTGGCGCTGGCGATGTTGGTGCGCCACGCCGTGGCCACGGGCGATCCGCTCTGGCCCGGCAAGGCTTACCAGCGTTTCAAAGACGCCAGCAACATGACCGACCGCTTGGGCGCCCTCGAAGCCCTGGTGAACGCCCACGCCGAACTGGCCGAACCGGCGCTGGCGCGCTTTCACGCCCAGTTCAAGGGCGAGGCGCTGGTGTTGGACAAGTGGTTCATGCTGCAAGCCCGTGCGCCGGAGCGCGATGGCCGGGTGTTCGCCCGCATCCAGCAACTGCTTCAGCACCCGGATTTCACCCTGGGCAACCCGAACCGGGCGCGGGCGTTGCTGTTCTCACTCACCCACTTCAACCCGGCGGCGTTCCACCGGCTGGACGCCGCCGGCTACGCCTTCTGGGCCGACAAGGTGCTGGCGCTGGACACCGCCAACCCGCAACTGGCTTCGCGCTACGCCCGGGCGCTGGATCGCTGGCGCAACCTGGCCGAACCGTACCGCAGCGCAGCACGCGAGGCCATCGCCCGCGTGGCCGCCAAGCCCGATTTGAGCGGCGACACACACGAAATCATCCAACGCGCCTTGGCCGATTGATGTTCGCCCCCTCCGTTTTTTCTGTACACAAAACCTACACTTCACTGGAGCTCACAACATGACCAAACGTGTCAGCCTCACCCAGTACCTCGTTGAACAACAGCGCGAACATGGCCAAATCCCTGCTCAGTTGCGCTTGCTGATCGAGGTGGTGGCCCGTGCGTGCAAGCGCATCGCTATTTCCGTCAATAAGGGCGCGTTGGGCGAAGTGCTCGGCTCGGCTGGTTCGGAAAACGTGCAGGGTGAAGTGCAGAAGAAACTCGACATCATCTCCAACGAGGTGCTGATCGAGGCCAACGAATGGGGCGGCCACCTGGCGGCCATGGCCTCGGAGGAAATGGACTCCATCCACGTCGTGCCGAACCGCTACCCGCAAGGTGAATACCTGCTGATGTTCGACCCGCTGGATGGCTCTTCAAACATCGATGTGAACGTGTCCATCGGCACCATCTTCTCGGTGCTGAAGAAGCCCAACGACGATCCGAACGTGATTGAGCCAGTGAGCGAGGCGGATTTCCTCCAGCCCGGCCACCAGCAAGCGGCGGCGGGTTACTGCGTCTATGGCCCGCAAACCACCCTGGTGCTGACGGTGGGTCACGGCGTGGCGATGTTCACGCTGGATCGCGAGCAAGGCTCCTGGGTGCTGACCACCGACAAGGTGGAAATCCCGGCAGACACCAAGGAATTTGCCATCAACATGAGCAACATGCGCCACTGGGCGCCGCCGGTGAGCCGTTACATCAGCGAATGCTTGGCCGGCAAGGAAGGCGTGCGCGGCAAGGACTTCAACATGCGTTGGGTTGCGTCCATGGTGGCCGATGTGCATCGCATCATGACCCGTGGCGGCATCTTCATGTACCCGTGGGACAAGCGCGAGCCGACCAAGCCCGGCAAGCTGCGCCTGATGTACGAGGCCAACCCAATGGCTTTCTTGATTGAGCAAGCGGGCGGCATGGCGACCAACGGCACCGAGCGCATCATGGATCTGCCCCCGACCAAGCTGCACGAGCGTGTGTCGGTGATCCTCGGTTCGAAGAACGAGGTGCAGCGCGTGACGGACTATCACAAGGAAGCGGCCACGCCTGCGGCTTGAGTTACGCACAAAACGCTTGCATTGCCGTGAAATGGCGCTAGAATGCGAGCTTTCGCCGGTGTAGCTCAGTTGGTAGAGCAGCTCATTCGTAATGAGAAGGTCGAGGGTTCGACTCCTTTCACCGCACCAAATCAGCGAAGCGCAACACCTCGCAACAAGCAAGCCCCTCAGCCATCCGTGCTCAGGGGCTTTTTTGTTGCCCCTTTTGCACATGAAAGCCCGTCAATTCACTGATTTGGCGCTGCCGTTGATGGCCATGCTCATCGGAGCTGTTGTTTCCGCGTTCGGCATCCACTGGTTGTGGCGCGAATACACGCTGTACGCACTCATGGTCACCGCCTTTTCTTTCTTCAGTGGCGGGCTGTTCGTGCCTGACAACCTCATCTGCCGGCTGGTCGCAGTTGGCATCGGGTTCGGGCTGCTGGTCGGCTCATTATTGGCCGTCTCTCACCCTTAGCCCAAAGAGGCCAAGGTCAGGGCTGCTTGAGGCTGTCTGCGTAGGACTTGATTCTGCGCATTCCGTCCGCCATGCACGCCTCCATTTTTTGACCTGCCTCATCTCCATGCACCTGGTAATCGGTGGCCATTTGGTTGGCCTGCGCCGCGATTTCTTCCTGCGTCCCAGCTTTCTCAACAGCCGTGACGAACGGCTCCAACAACTCTTTGCAGCAGCCAAAAATCGTGGGCTCCAGGGCTTTTCTCCAAAGAACATTTCCCACGAGTTCCGCCTTGGCCTCGTTTTCATCCTTGAAGTGCTTGCCCTTGGCCGCCGCCCCTTTGATGAATCCCTTGACAACACCCCGGGTCGTCACGGCCATGCAACTGCCGATGCTGGTGTGAATGGCCGCAACCCTCATCATCTCGATGCCAGACGGCGCTTGCGCATGAACCGGCACTGAAACAGCCACCACCAGCGCCAGCATCCATGTTTTACGCATCATGCACTCCTTGTTGTTTGAGTTTGATTGTGTTGGCTCACCCTCTTTACAGCAGGTGACCAGGGTCAAGGCATCCCGGTTTTAACCTGCCGGTCTTTTCACGGCTTCCGCACATCCGCCACCACGTTCTGCCCGAAATCCGGGCGCTCCCACCAGGCCATCACGCACCGCGCCACGTCGTCAGGGTGCAGCAACTGGCCGTGAGCGTGCAGGCGGGCGAAGCTGGGTTGATCGGGAAACGCCTGCGGGTCGGCTTGGCGCAGTTGGACTTGCATGTCCGTGTCGATCACCCCGGGCGCCAGTGACACCACCCGCGCTCCGTTGGGCCGCTGCGCTTCTTCCAACGCCACGCAGCGGCTGAAATGATCCAGCCCCGCCTTGGCCGCACAGTAAGCCGCACCGGACGCCATGGGCCGCTGCCCCAAACCCGACGAGATGTTCAGCACCTTGCGCGCCCCCGTCCAACTTTGTGTGCCGCGCAAGAACAGCCCCGTCAACACCATCGCTGCTTCCAGACCGACGCGCAAAGCCCGCCCCGTGTCCTCCGGTGCTTGCGCCGACAAAGGCAGCAGCGGCGCCATGTATCCCGCATTGTTGATGAGCGTGACCGCCGGGTAACGATCCCCGGGTTGCGCTTGCAACCACTCCAGCAAGGGCCAAGCCGCTCGCTCTGGCTCGTTCAAGTCGAAGCGCCATTGGTGCAAGATCGCACCTTCACGTTCGGCCATTTCGTCCAGTGCCGGCTCCGAGGTGCGCGCCACGCCGATGACGGTGTGGCGCCGCTGCAAACACTGGCGCACCAGCGCCGCACCCAGACCACGAGAAGCACCCGTGACGATGGTCAGTGGAAAAGTTTGAGGCATGTGTGTCTCCTGAAATCGTGGTGCCCCGCCCGACAATGCATGCATGGACACCCCCTCAACACCTCATTCTGCGCCCACCCGCCCCACCTCATCGCGCTGGTGGTGGCGCCCCCTGCCTCTGGCCCTGATCGCCACGGTGCTGCTGCTGCTGTTGGCCAGCGGCCCCTTCTTGCTCACTTGGCTGAATCCGTCGCCACCCACCACGCCGGCGGTGGGCATGCCGTGGCAGGTGCAGGTTGATGCCGACGGTCGCAGCGAAGTGTTTGGCCTGCGTTTGGGCGTCACCCGCTTGGCCGATGTGCAAACCCACTTTGCCGCCGACCTGAGTCTGGCCGTGGTGGCCTCGCGTGACCGGGCGCCCACCTTGGAAGCTTATGTGGAGAGTTTCCGTGCCGGCTTCATCACAGGCAAGCTGGTGCTGGCGTTCGATGCCGATGCTGGCTGGTTGGAGCGCGCTCCGAAACGCGCTGTCGGCCACGATGTCGGTGAGGGCGGGCGCAGTGTGCGCTACAAACTCAGCGCCGACGATTGGGCCATGGCCGCCTCCGCACGCCTGATCGCCCTGAGTTTTGTGCCCTCCGCCCGGTTGGATGAGGACGTGGTGCAGCAGCGTTTTGGCCCCCCCACTGAGCGCCTGTCGGGCCCCGGCGGTGAGCTGCAATTGCTCTACCCCGCATCGGGGGTGGCGGTGGCGCTACCGCCTGCGCAGGGCGAGAGCGCCCGGGCGAAGTCCCTCATCCAGTACGTGGCCCCGGCGCAGTTCGAAACGCTGCTACGCGCCCCCCTGAAGGCCGCCTCAGTCCCCTGACCTGCGACCCGCCTCAGAACGGCACAGGCGCCTGCAAGCACACACGCACCCCACTCACCGGATGCGGCAGACTCAGGGTGCAAGCGTGCAGCAGCAAACGCGGCGCTTGGGCCACCACCTCTGGCGGGGCATACAACTCATCCCCCAAGATGGGGTGGCCCAGCGCCATCAAATGCACACGCAGTTGGTGAGAACGCCCGGTCACCGGTTTCAACCGCAGCCGGGTGGTGCCGTGAACGGGGTCACGCGCCAACACCTCCCAGCGCGTCAGGGACGGTTTGCCCAGCACGGGATCGATTTTTTGGCGTGGCCGGTTGGGCCAATCACAGATCAGCGGCCAGTCGATTTCGCCCGCATCGTCGGCCAACAAACCGCTGACCACGGCCTCGTAGACCTTGTCGGTCTGACGCTGCTCGAAGGCCCGACTCAGGGCACGCTGGGCCTGTGCGCCCCGCCCCAGCACCAAGACGCCGGAGGTGCCCATGTCCAAGCGATGCACGATGGCTGCATCGGCCCACACGGCTTGCACGCGGGCGCTGACGCAGTCGGCATGCTCAGCCCCCCGCCCGGGGACGGACAGCAAACCCGAAGGCTTGTCCACCGCCACCATTTGTTCATCCAGCCACACCACGGGCGGCAGCCCCGCCGGGACTTTGGCTTGCAATCCCCCCACGACCGACTCCTTTGCGTCTTGCATTTGACTGCGGGCCGCGAGTGTGCCTCACCGCTACACTGCCGCCATGTTGAGCGACCTCTTCCCCCCTGACCCCCTACCCTACCTGCTCGGCGGCATGTGGATTGGCCTGGCGATCGGGCTGTTGTACGTGTTCACCGGGCGTTTCGGCGGTGTAAGCACCACGTTCTCCTCAACGTGGTCGCTGGTGCTGAAGCTGTCTTACTTCCGTCAACCCTCGGTGTGGAACGCACGCGGCTGGCGCCTGGCCTATGCCCTGGGTTTGGTGCTGGGCGGCCTGTACTGGGCCCTGCACGCCCCTGCGAACACGTCGCTGAACAGCGGGCTGCCCGCGTGGCGGCTGTTCTTGGGCGGGTTGATCGCTGGTGTGGGCGCACGCATGGCCAGTGGCTGCACCGCCGGCCATGGCATTTGCGGCCTGGGTTCGCTGCGCAAAGCCTCTTTTGTGGCGGTGCCCGTGTTTTTGGTTGCGGCCATCGTCACGGCCAACGTCCTGCAACGCTTGCTCTGAGCTTCCCATGCTGAACCGTTTGTTGCAGCAACTGCTGCGCTACATCGACCTGGTGTTCATCACGCTGTGCAGCCCCCCGGTGCCTGGCCTCCTGCGCGGGGCGGTGGTTCTGGTGTGCGGTGGGCTGTTTGGCTACGGCCTGGGCCTGTCCACCATGATCTCCCCTCGGGAGGTGTCCGAGTTCTTGCTGTTGAACAACCTGGGGCTGCTGTTGGTGCTGGGTTCGGCTGTGGGTGTCGCTGCTGTGTTTTTGCTGCTGGCCCCGCGAGGCATGCCGCAGCCGCTGCTGGGTGGCGTTTTCGAGCGCAATCATGTGGCCATCAACCTCCCGCTGGTGCTGGGGGCCTTGCTGTTTGGCATCGGTTGGGGCATGACGGGGGTCTGCCCCGGCCCCGCCCTGGCGGGCCTGGGCGCGGGCAACTGGGAAATGCTGTGGTCTCTCCTCGGTCTGCTGGCCGGTGGCCTGCTGCACGGTCTGGTGATGAGCTGGTTTGACCGTCGCCCTTGACCGTCACTCGTGCCGCAACGCCTCGATCGGATCGAGCCGCGCCGCCCGCCGCGCCGGGAAGTAGCCAAACACCACGCCAATCAGCGCCGAAAACCCAAACGCCAGCAGGTTGATCCCCGGGTTGAACAAAAACGGCAAGCTCATGAGCTGCGCCAGCCCCACCGTGGCCCCCAGCGCCAGCACCACGCCGACCAGCCCCCCGAGCGACGACAGCACCACCGCTTCGATCAAAAACTGCCACAGCACGTCGCGCTCCAGGGCACCGATGGCCAAGCGCACACCGATCTCGCGGGTGCGCTCGGTCACGCTCACCAGCATGATGTTCATGATGCCGATGCCGCCCACCAGCAAACTCACTGCGGCCACGGCGCCCAGCAGCGAGGTCATGAGCTGCGTCGTGCCGGACAGCGTTTGCGCGATCTGGGCCGTGTCGAGGATGTTGAAGTTGTCGTCGGCGTCGTCGGTGAGTTTGCGGCGCTCGCGCAGCAGGGCGCGCAGGGCGCTGGTGATGCGTTCGGTGTCGGCGCCGTCGCGCATCGACACCAGCAAGGTGTTGACCTTGGTCGAGCCTGTCACCCGGCGCTGCGCGGTGCGGATCGGGATCACGATCGTGTCGTCCTGATCCATGCCCATGGCGGCCTGCCCTTTGGCCGCCAAGGTGCCGACGACCTCGCACGAAAAACTTTTCACCCGCACCTGCTCGCCCAACACCTCGGCGTCAGCGCCGAACAGCTCGCGCTTGACCGTGGCCCCCAGCAGGCACACCGCCGCGCCGCTGCTCAATTCTTCGTCTGAAAACGCGCGCCCGCTGGCCAGCGTCCAGTTGCCGGTGACGAGCCACGCGTTGGTGCTGCCTTGGATGGTGGTTTGCCAGTTTTTGCCGTTGGCGATCACCGTCACGCCCGAGCGCACCTCGGGCGCCACCGCCTTCAAGCCGCCGATGCGGGAGGCGATGATGTCCGCGTCCGCTTCTTTGAACGCCGGCGCCCCCGCGCTGCCCATGCCCGGCCCGAGGCGCTGCCCTGGGCGAATTTGCAGCAGGTTGCTGCCCAAACTGCTGATTTGATCGCGCACCGCTTGGGTCGCGCCCTGGCCCAGCGTCACCATGGTGATGACCGCCGCCACGCCAATGACGATGCCCAACACGGTCAAGAACGACCGCAGCACGTTGCGCCGGATCGCCCGCAAGGCCAGCAAAAAGGTGTTGCCCAGCATGTTCAAACTCCGGTGCCGGGGCGCTCTTCGCGCTCGATGCACCCATCGCGGAAGTGGACGATGCGCCGGGCGTAGCCGGCCATGTCCGGCTCGTGCGTCACCATCAGCACAGTGATGCCTTGCTCGCGATTCAACCGGCCCAACAGCTCCATGATTTCGTGGCTGCGCGCCGAATCGAGGTTGCCGGTCGGTTCATCGGCCAGCAGCACACGCGGTTCGGTGACGATGGCGCGGGCAATCGCCACCCGCTGCTGTTGCCCGCCGGACAACTCCCCCGGCGTGTGATGCCCCCAGCCTTCCAGCCCCACTTGCGCCAGCGCTTTGTGAGCGGCGGCGCGGCGCATGGCGGCGCTTTCACCTCGGTAGAGCAGCGGCAGTTCGACGTTTTCTTGCGCCGACGTGCGCGCCAGCAAGTTGAAGCCCTGGAACACAAACCCCAAGTAACGCCGTCGCAACAAGGCACGCTGATCGCGGTTGAGCTGATGCACCGGCAGGCCGTCGAGCCAATACGCGCCGGCGCTGGGGGTGTCCAAGCAGCCCAGCGTGTTCATGGCGGTGGATTTGCCCGAACCGCTCGGCCCCATGATGGCGACGAACTCGCCGGCCTCGATGTCCAAATCCACCCCTTTGAGCGCTTGGAACGCCACCTCGCCGCTGCCATAGGTTTTGGTGACGCCCCGCAGGCGGATGAGGGTTGCGTCGGACGTCATGGCACCGCCCCGCCGGTTTGTTGATCGACGATCACCGCCAAGCCTTCGCGCACGCCCTCGCCGCTGACCTCCGTCAGCCGCCCGTTGTTCAAACCCACGGTGACGGGCACGGGCTGCGGGCGCCCGTCTTGCAGCACCCAGATTTGGCGCGCATTGCCGGTGGGCTTGCTGGCTTTGCGGTTGCCGCCCATGCCGGGTGGGCGGGGCATGAGTTTGTCCATCACACTGCCGCCGCCGTTACCGCCGGGGCCTGCCGTTGGCTCCGACGCCAAGCGAGGTGAAAAACTCAGCGCCGTGTTCGGCACCAACCACACGCCCCGATGCTCTTGGGCGGCGATGGTGGCGGTGGCCGTCATGCCGGGGCGCAGGGTCAAATCGTCGTTGGCCACGGCCAGCTCGGTGGTGTAGGTGACGACGTTGTCGGTGGTCGTCGAGCCATACGCCACCCGCGTGATGGTGGCCGGGTACTTGCGCTGCGGCCAGGCACTCACGCTGAAACTGGCGCGCTGGCCGGTTTGCACTTGGCCGACATCGGCTTCGTCGATGTCCACCGAGAGTTTCATCTGACGCAAATCTTCCGCCAGGGTGAACAGCGTCACCGCTTGCAGCGAGGCGGCCACGGCGTAGCCCGGCTCAACGTTGCGCGTCAAGATCACCCCGTCGAACGGCGCCCGGATCGACGCTTTGGCCAAGTTCGTGCGGTTGGTGCTGAGTGTCGCTTCGGCTTGGGTGATGCTGGCGCGGGCGGCAGCTTCGTTGGCCTCGGCTTTGGCGAGGCTGGCGTGGGCGCTGTCCAGCTCGGTGGCGGCAGGCAGTTGGCCACCCGACAGGCGTTTGACTTCCTCCAAGCGCGCCCAGGTGGCGCGGGCTTCTTGGGTGGCGGCTTGGGTCTGGCGCCAGGTGGCTTTGGCGCTGGCGAGCGCGGCCTCGGATTGGGTGATTTGATCCGTCAGCTTGGCTTTGTCCAGCTCGACCAAAATTTGGCCTTGTTTGACGCGATCGTTCACATCCACCAACACCCGCGCCACCGTGCCAGACAGCTCGCTGCCGATGCTCACCGAACGAATCGGCTTCAACGTGCCATTGGCGGTGACGGTGGTGGCCAAATCGCCGCGCCGAATGGGCTCGGTGATGAAACGCGGCGCCGCCTGCGCTTGGGTCTGACGTTGCCACACGCTGGCCCCCATCAGCGCCGCCAACCCAACGAGCACCACGCCCCAGAGCCCGGGCCGACGCCACAGTGGGCGCACATCGCCCCGCAACCAAGCCGGCAGCGAGGTGGACGAAGAAGAATCAACAGAAGGGTTCATGCCATCACCGGATTCAGGGCGTCCAACCGCCGCCCAAAGCTTTGTAAAGACCGATCAACGCCACCAACCGCTCGGTGCGAGCGGTTTGCCAACTGAGCTGGGCGCTCAAGGCGGTGCGCTGGGCGCTGAGCAGATCGGCCAAACCGATCAGCCCGGCTTGGCGCTGGTGAGCGGACAGGCGCGCCGCCGCCTCCGCTGCCTGCGCCGCTTGGGCCAAGGTCTGGCCGCGCTCGGTTTGGCTGCGCAGGCTGACCAAAGCGTCTTCCACGTCTTTGAGCGCACTGCGCACGCTGGCGGCGTAACGCCACTGCGCGGCCTCCAGCAAGGCGTCTTGTTGCGTCACCAGGGCTTGGCGCTGCCCGCCGTCCCACAGCGTCCAATCGATGCTGGCGGCCAGCGCGGCCACACCCGTGCCCGGCGTGCCCAGGGCGGCCCAACTCAACGCCTGCCACCCCAGCGAACCGTTCAGCGACACCGCCGGCCACCCCGTCCGCCGGGTTTGCTCGCGTGTCGCCCACTGGGCACGCACGGCGGCTTCGGCTGAACGCAAGTCGGGGCGCCGGCGCAGCACATCGGCGGGAACGCCCAGGCTCAAGCGTTGCAAGGTGGGCACATCGTCCGGCAGATCGGCTTGTGGACGCAGCCGCGCCAGCATCTCTACACCGTTCATCCCAGTGAGCAACGCCATGTGGTGTTCATACGTTGCGACCTCGGCGGCCAGGCTGGGCAAGCTCGCTTCGGTCTGGGCCCAGTTCAAGCGGGCTTGTTCCAGGGCCAGTGCGCTGTCCAAACCGGCTTGGGCGCGCCAAATGGTGAGGGTCAGGGTGTCCGCCAGGCTTTGGGCGCTGGTTCGGGTGAGTTGCCAGCGCATTTGCGCGTCGCGCCACTGCACGTAGGCGATGGCGATTTCGGCGGCCAAACTCATCTGCGTGGTGGCCAGATCGGCCACAGCGGCCACCACGTTGGCCTCTTCAGCCGAAAGCTGGGCGGCCTGGGCGCCGGTCACGTCGGGCTCCCAACTGGCCGAGGCGCTGAGTTTTCTCACCAGGGTGGTGGTGCCGGCGCTGCGGCTGCTGGACGCTGTCGCTCCCACGCCAAGCTGGGGCCAGCGTTGCGCCTCCACCGCCGCCCGTGCCGCTTGCGCTTGGCGCAGCGTGGCTTGGGCGATGTGTACCTCGCTGTTGTGCTGCTGCACGGTTTGCACCAGCCACGTCAGGTCGGCATCCTGAAACTGTGCCCACCAGGTGCTGAGAACAGCGTCAGGCGCAGCGGTGGACAGCGCACCACTGCGCCACCAGGCTTCGCCCGGATTCGGCTCGGCCCCTTCGGGCGGCGGGGGCGCCGTGCTGGCACATGCCGCCAGCAGCAGCGACGCGGCGAGTGCCCCGGCCCGTCGCCTCCAAATGTCTGCATCAACCATGGTGACATGGTGCGGCCCGAGGCATGCGCCTCGTGTCGCCCGTGTGTAAAGCAGTGAAAAGTCCATGGTGACACGCCCCTGTGGCGCTTCCGGTACGCTTCCCGACCCTTTCCCCTCACATCCCTCCGCCGCCGTTGGACACCCTCGACACCCTCATCATCGGCGCTGGCGTCATCGGCCTGGCCTGCGCTGCCACCTTGGCCCGTGCCGGGCGCGACGTGCTGATCGTCGAAGCCAAAGACCGCTTCGGCAGCGCCACCAGCGCCCGCAACAGCGAAGTGATGCACGCCGGTCTGTACTACCCGACCGGCTCGCTGCGCGCCCGGCTGTGCGTGCGGGGCCGCGCCCTGCTGCAACACTTCTGCGACGCCCACGGCGTCCCCCACCGCCGCTGCGGCAAACTGGTCGTGGCCCAATCGGACGCAGAAACTGAGCGCCTGCGCCAACTCTTGGCCCAAGGCCACGCCAACGGCGTCACAGATTTACGCTGGCTTGATGGCGCCCAGGCTCGCGCCTTGGAGCCCGCGCTGCGCTGTCAAGCGGCCTTGCTCAGCCCCTCCACCGGCATTCTCGACAGCCACGCCTTGATGCTGGCCCTGCTCGCACAGGCCGAAAACCACGGCGCCACCCTGGTGCTGCGCACACCCGTCGAAGGGGGACAAGTGCAGCCAGCAGGCGATTGGATCGTGCGTTTGGGCGGGGCCATGCCGTGTACGGTGCGAGTCCGCCAGATCGTCAATGCGGCGGGGCTGCACGCTTGTCAGATGGCCCGGGCGCTCGGTGTCGATGCCCGCCACATCCCGGCGGCGTTTTATGCGCAAGGGGCTTATTTCAGCCTGTCGGGCCGTGCGCCGTTTTCGCACCTGATCTACCCAGTGCCGGGGCAAAGCTCCCACCTGGGTGTGCATCTGACCCTGGATTTGGCCGGCCAAGCCCGCTTTGGCCCGAGTTTCCGCTGGGTCGATCAGATCGATTACGCCATCGACCCGCAAGATGGCGCCCATTTCGAAACCGCCGTGCGCCAGTATTGGCCCGACCTGCCCAGCGGCCACCTGCAACCGGCCTACGCCGGCGTGCGCCCCAAAATCAGCGGCCCCGGCGAACCCACCGCCGACTTCCGCATCGACGGCCCCGACCAGCACGGCCAACCCGGGTTGGTGAACCTGCTGGGGATTGAATCCCCGGGATTAACCTCTTGTTTGGCCATCGCAGAACACGTGGCGGGTTTGCTGGTCGGCGCGGCCAGTGGGGCGGGCTGAACGTCAATCGCGGGCGTAGATGTCCACGTCCTTGGTTTCGCGCACCAACAAGGTGCCGATCACCAGCGTCAGCGCCGCCACCACCACCGGATACCACAGCCCGTGGTAGATGTTGCCGTTTTGCGCCACCATGGCAAACGCGATCGTCGGCATCAACCCCCCGAACCAACCGTTGCCGATGTGGTACGGCAAACTCATCGAGGTGTAGCGAATGCGCGTGGGGAACAGCTCCACCAGCATCGCTGCAATCGGCCCGTACACCATCGTGACGAACAACACCAGCGCAAACAGAATCGCCACGATCAGCGGTTTGTTCATCTTGGCGGGGTCGGCCCGGCTCGGATAACCCGCGTCCTTGAGCGCAGCGGCCACATCCCGTTTGAATTGGGCGATGGCCTGGGCGCTGGCTTCTTCAAAACGATGACCTTCGGGCGCCAGCACCCCGGTCGGGGGCGTCAGTGTTCGGGTGCCGATTTGCACCACGGCAGGCAGCCCCGTGGCCAGCGGTTCATTCACGTAGCTGGCTGCGTTCTGCGCCAGCACTCGCTTGGCGATGTCACACGGCGATGTGAAATCCACCTCCCGCGCCACCGGGCTACCCTGGAACGAGCAGCTCGCCGGCACCGCTTTGACCACAATGCGGGCTTGCTCTTGCGCTCGCGCCAGGTCAGGATTGGCCGCCTCGGTGAGCGCGTGGAACAACGGGAAGTAACTCACCGCCGCCAACGCCAAGCCCACCATGATGATCGGCTTGCGCCCGATGCGGTCAGACAGGGTGCCAAACACCACGAAAAACGGCGTGGCCGCCAACAGCGCCAGCGCCACCAGGATGTTGGCCAAGGAATCATCCACCTTGAGCACATTGGTCAGGAAGAACAGCGCGTAAAACTGGCCCGTGTACCAAACCACCGCCTGGCCAGCCACCAACCCCAGCAGCGCCAAGATGACGATCTTGAGGTTTTTCCAGCGGCCAAATGACTCGGTCACTGGTGCTTTGGAGGTGCGCCCCTGCTCCTTCATCTTGCGGAAAGCGGGCGACTCGTTCATCGACAGACGAATCCACACCGACACCACCAGCAGCACGATGGACATCAAAAACGGCACACGCCAGCCCCAATCGGCAAACGCGTCGGCGCCCATCAAGGTGCGCGCCAGCAAGATCACCACTAGGGACAAGAACAGCCCCAGCGTGGCCGTGGTTTGAATCCACGAGGTGTAGGCCCCCCGTTTGCCTTGCGGTGCATGTTCGGCGACGTAGGTGGCCGCCCCACCATATTCACCGCCCAAGGCCAAGCCCTGCAACATGCGCAGGCCAATCAACACCACCGGCGCCGCCACACCGATGGCGGCGTAGGACGGCAAGATCCCGACCACGAAGGTCGAGCTGCCCATGATGAGGATGGTGACCAAGAAGGTGTATTTGCGGCCAATCATGTCCCCCAGCCGACCAAACACCAGCGCGCCAAAGGGCCGGACGATGAAACCCGCCGCAAATGCCAGCAACGCGAAAATGAACGCGGCTGACGGGTCAAGCCCCGCAAAAAACTGCTTGGCGATGATCGGAGCCAGAGCCCCGTACAAATAAAAGTCGTACCACTCAAACACCGTACCCAGGGAGGAGGCGAAGATCACCTTTCTCTCCTCTCGGGTCATGGGCGCATGGGCCGTCGTTGGGATCGGGGCCATGTCTGCGTCTCCTCAGGTTGTGGCGCCCGCTCTGGGTGCCACCACGCGGACTGCCTGTATCGGTATGCATGCAGGCGCTGGACTATCGAAGCCCTCTCTGACCACGTTCTGACAGGCGCGCCCGATCGGCATTTCACAGCGATGAAGCCCCTGCCATGGCTGGGGAAAGCCCCGAGTTCGGTGCAAGGTTTTGACGCCGCTCAGCCAAGCGCTGCCAAATGACCTGGCGCTGTGCTTCGCTGCTGTCGCGCCAGAGGGTGATTTCATCGAGCGTGCGCAGGCACCCCACACACCAACCCGACGCCGGATCGATGCGGCACTGCCGCACACAGGGAGACGGCAGCGGGTTCATGCGTGCTGCACCACATCGGCCACGGGTGCGCCGCCCGTCAGGTGCGCCAGGTCGGACGGGCGCAAGCGGAACACCCCATGGGGATGGCCTGCCGCCGCCCACACTTCTTCAAATCGAAACAGCTCGCGGTCGATCAGCGTCACCGGCGGCGTGGCGTGGCCCACCGGCGACACACCCCCGATCGAAAAGCCCGTGCGGGTTTTCACGAAGTCTGCATCGGCCCGGCCAATCGGGCCGACGTGGGCAGCGACTTTTTTCTCGTCCACCCGCTTGTCACCCGAAGCAACGACCAGCACAGCCACCCCGTCGGCCTTGCGGCGGAAGATGACACTTTTGGCAATTTGCCCCGTGTGGGGCAGGCCCAGCGCTTGGGCCGCTTCTTGGCAGGTACGCGCCGGCACATCGAGCCACACCGGCACATGGGGATGGCCCCGCTCGGCCAGCACTTGTTTCACCCAGGCGAAGCCCTCGTGCGCGGCATCGTGGATGGTCGGGTCAGCAGTCACGTTCACACACTCCTTCCGATGGAACCTGTGCGATTGGAGCATGGGCACTGCGGCACAATCCTCGCCGCATGTCTGACCCCACTTTCACGCCCTGGCATCGTCTCGATCGTTTTCTGGCCCGGCTGCGCCCCCATCGTGAGCCCTTGACGCTGCTCATCGATGCGTGGGTGGTGATCGTGGCTTGGAACGCCACCTACCTGTTCCGGCTGGGCTTCGAGCGCTGGATCGTCGCCCGCCCAGACTATGACACCTGGGTGTTGTTCGGTGTCGTGCTCGTGTACTTGCTGGCCTCGGCGGCGTGCAAGGTGCCCCAGAGCATGTGGCGCTTCTGTGGTTTTGGGGAGGTCAAACGGTTGACCTTGGCCTGTGCGGTCGCTGGGCTGGTTTGTGCCGCAGGGGTGATGGGCTTGCAGCTTTACAAAGTGCCGCGTGCGGTGCTGGCCCTGCATCCGCTGGTGGTGTGGGTCGGGGTGTGTTTGGTGCGCATCGCCTACCGCATGTTGTACGAACACGCCCGGGCGCGCATCACCGGTGGTCAGGGGGACATCCGCCGCGCCGTGGTGCTTGGCGCCGGCGAGGCCGCCAAGCGCTTGCTGGCGGGCATCCACCGGCAAGGCTGGATCGTGCTGGGCTTGCTGGATGACGATCCCGCCAAACAAGGGGCCCGCATCGCAGGGGTGCCGGTGCTGGGGCCACTGGATGCGGTGTTGGACAAGGGGGTGCGTGGCGCGGCCACCCACCTGGTCATCGCCTTGCCATCGGCGAGTGCAGCCCAGCGACGCCGGGCCGTCGAGCTGGCGGGCCGCGCCGGGCTGCCTGTGCTGACGGTGCCCTCCGCCGAAGAACTGCGCGACGGACAGGCCCACGTCGATCGGGTGCGGGACATCGAGCCGGAAGACTTGCTCGGACGCGAAGCCGTGCAACTCGACGAGGCTGGCATCGGCGACGTGCTGTGCGGCAAAACCGTGTTGATCACTGGGGCTGGGGGCAGCATCGGCAGCGAGCTGTGTCGCCAGGTGGCCCGTTTTGGGCCGGCGCGGCTGGTGCTGTATGAGCTGTCCGAGTTCAACCTGTACAGCATCGAACAAGCGTTGAGCGGCCAGTTTCCGAATTTGCCGCTGGTGCGGTTGGTCGGTGATGTGCGTGATGCGCAACACCTGCGGGCCACGTTCAGCCGTTGGCGTCCGCAAGTGGTGTTCCATGCCGCCGCCTACAAGCATGTGCCGCTGATGGAGGATTTGAACGCCTGGAGCGCGCTGCGCAACAACACCCTGGGCACCTACCAAGCGGCCCGCGCCGCCGCCGAAGCTGGCGCCGAACGCTTCGTGCTGATTTCAACCGACAAGGCGGTCAATCCGACCAACGTCATGGGGGCCAGCAAGCGGGCGGCGGAAATGGTGGTGTCTTCGCTGGTGGAGGAATTCACCCACACGCGTTTCATGGCAGTGCGTTTTGGCAACGTGCTGGGCTCGTCGGGCAGCGTGATCCCGAAGTTCAAAGAGCAAATTGCCCGAGGCGGCCCTGTCACGGTGACGCACCCGGACATCATTCGCTACTTCATGACCATCCCGGAAGCGGCCCGCTTGGTGCTGCAAGCCGCTGCGATCGGTGACAGCGGCCAAGTGCTGGTGCTGGACATGGGCGAACCGGTGAAGATCGTCGATCTGGCGCGCACCATGATCCGCCTGTCTGGCCACAGCGAGCAGGACATTCCGATTGTGTTTTCCGGCCTGCGCCCCGGTGAAAAGCTGTACGAGGAGCTGTTGGCCGACGCCGATGCCACCGTGCCCACACCGATTCCCCGGTTGCGCATCGCCCGGCTGCGCGAGTCAGCCGCGTCGCTCCAAGTGGCGGATTGGCTGGCGCACATGCACCAAGCCGACTCACTGCCCGACGCCGAAGTGCGCCTGCGCTTGCGCACCCTGGTGCCGGAATACGTGCCGGCGGTCTAGGGTGTGGGATTTCATTCGTACACCACACCCAGGCTTACGCAGCACAAGACCAATCAGCCAATACGCCGCCGACGCCATACAACCACCAAACCACCCACCATCAGTGCCAGTGTGCCTGGTTCAGGTATGACGCCAGGACTAACACCACCGCTGTCCACTGGGATGGTATTAAGATCAATCAAATACATCCCACCAGAACCCTGGGCGAGCACTTGGTTCTCATTGTTAACACCCCATGCGTACGATAACGACAGACCACTGACCAACGAATTCAGGTCATACATTCCCTGACCATTGGTTCCGGTGATGAACGCATGCCAACCGCCTGACGACATTCCGTAACCCACGACAATGCCGTTGTCGTTGACACCTGTTGCGAAGCTGCTCATTCCAGCGACGCGGTTGTCCAACGATCCAAGGTCACGCATCGTGCCATCCTCATCGGTGATGAAGGCACGCGATACGAACAGACCTGAACTCGCCTTAAAAACAGAAGACCCTACCACTTGGCCGTGCTCGTTGATCCCGGAGGCATAACTGCTACCACCGTACAGCGCACCCAAGTCGTGCATTGCTCCACCGTTGACATCCGTCACAAAGGCATGCGGGGAGCCAGCCGCAGAAGATGAAAATCCGACCACCTGGCCTTTGTCATTGATACCCGTGCCATAACTGCTGCCAGAGCCAGTCAGCGTTCCCAGACTGTGCAGCGCACCTCCGTTGGCATCGGTGATGAAGGCTGTCCCAGCATTCATCCCAGCCACTTGCCCGCTGGAGTTGACACCAAAAGCTCTAGAGCCGGTGCCCCCCAACGTGTGAGTCGTGCCATCAGCCGCAGCAAAAAATGCCTGCCCTCCACTGTAGTAGCCGGAAGTACTGGTGGTCGAGAAACCCACCACTTGGCCGCCATCATTAATCCCTGTCGCAAAACTGCGGGAACCCGAAGTTCCTGGCATTAAAGCTGTGATGCCGACGCCATCAGCTCCGGTCACAAAAGCCGTTTTGTACGGGCTGTTGATCAGAGATGTCCCCACGGCTTGGCCACTTTCATTCACCCCCCAGCCATAAACAGCAAGCGGATCCAGTGTGTCTTGCGTATAGACGTCAGAACCAAGGCGCAGGGTGTGCCCAATGTTCGTGGGTAGGCTCCCCCCCGTGGACAACTGAACCACTGAAGCCGCAGTGTAAGGCGTTTGCGCATACGCGCCATGCATCACAGCAAACAGCGCCCCCATGTAAACTAATCTATTTAAGTGCATACCATCACCTCTCAAAAATATAAATTCACGTTAAGGTTTTTAACTTTGCGAAAATATACTCGCCGCGCTATTTTGGCACGAGGTGAGATCGCCGGTAATCATAATTGGCGCATGTTATGAATTCAGAGCGGTGCACAGTCTAGATTTGGAGCATGCGCAGCAAGCCAAGCCTCAGCAATATCAGCGAAGAAGCGTGAGACTTCGCAACACCTTAACTGATGTTGATAACAGAAGATGCCTTACGCCCCCCTACCCAGCGCGTAAAATATTCAATGTTCTGCACCCTGGTACGTTGGCTCCCTCATGAATTCCCCACCTTAGCCAAGGGTCTATCAGCAGTGGCGACACTGAAACGAAGCAGGTTGCATTGAGGCGCATGGTGCTTGACATGCGCAGTCGCTCGCGTAGTCTGCTCGCACACGCTAGGCATCAACACGGTGCATAGCCAAATCAAACACCAACACTTCAGCCCCATGGCCACAGCCCAGGTGCAAGAGCGGTTCGTCCCGTAAGCCCAGGGCGTCGCCGGCTTGCAAGTCGTGGCCATTGGCTTGCAGCGCACCACGTACCACCTGCACCCACACACAGCGGCCTGCTGGAATCGGCCACGATGTCTGGGCATCTCCTTCAAACCGGCCGGCGTACAACGTCGCATCGGCGTTCAGTGTCAGCATGCCTTCGCCGCCTTCGGGACGGGCCAGGCACTGCAAGACACCTGGTGCGTCGCTCCAAGCCGGCAAGCGGCATTGCTCGTAGCTGGGCGGCAGGCCGGTGCGACTCGGCAATAACCAGATTTGCAAGAAATGTGTCGTGTCCTGAGCGGCATGGTTGAACTCGCTGTGGCGCACACCCGTTCCCGCCGTCATGCGCTGCACCTCGCCAGGGTGGATGACGCTGGTGTGCCCCAAGCTGTCCCGATGCGCCAGCGCACCGGACAGCACGTAGCTGACGATCTCCATGTCCCGGTGGCCATGGGTGCCAAATCCGGTGCCCGGGGCGATGCGATCTTCGTTGATCACCCGCAGGTTGCCAAAACCCATGTGGGCCGGATCGAAGTATTCGGCAAATGAGAACGAATGGTGGCTTTTGAGCCAGCCATGGTCGGCAAAACCGCGATCGGCGGCGCGGCGCAGGGTGATCATGGACGTCTCCTTCGAATGGGAAGCCACTTTAGGACGACGAGGCTCGCCCAGGCGCGACCTCGCTTGAAGCGATCTTTCAAATAAGATGAACGATGACCATGACACCCCGCCGCAACGCCCTCACCCCCGAAGCCCTGGCCATGGTGGACACCATCGCCCGCAGTGGCAGTTTTGCCGCTGCGGCCCGCGAGTTGGGCAAAGTGCCGTCCGCTCTGACGTACTCGGTGCGCCAGTTGGAAGAGTCGCTGGATGTGCTGCTGTTTGACCGCCGCTCCCGCCAAGCTCGCCTGACGGCAGCCGGAGAAGAATTGCTGGTCGAAGGGCGGCGCCTGCTCGCGGCCATGGATGCGGTGGCCAACCGTGTGCGCCGCGTCGCCACCGGCTGGGAGACGCAGTTGACGATTGCAGCGGATGGGGTGTTGTCCCGCCTGACACTGCTGGAGTTGTGTGAAGCGTTCTACGCGCTGCGCCCCGCCCCACCGCCCCGCCATGCCGACGCCGCCCCACCGCCCGAACCCGACGCGCCTGCCGGCCCCGGCACCCGCCTGCGGCTGCGCACCGAAGTGCTCAACGGCACCTGGGAGGCCCTGGTCACCGGTGAAGCCGATTTGGCGTTGGGCGTTCCAGCGGACACGGCCAACGCGCCGGGGATTGAATCGCGGCCCTTGGGCGAGGTGGCGTTTGTGTTTGCTGTGGCGCCTCACCATCCGCTGGCTCGTCACGCTGGGCCGATCGAAGACGCGGAGCTGCTGCGTCACCGAGCCATCGCTGTGGCGGACTCGGCCCAGCGCCTCTCACCGCTGACGGTGAATTTACTGCCGGGCCAGGACGTGCTCACCGTGCCCAGCTTGCAAGCCAAGATCGAAGCGCAGGTGCGCGGCCTGGGCTGTGGTTTTGTGCCGGAACCGTTGGCGCATGATCATCTGCGCTTGGGGCGTTTGGTGGCCAAGGAAGTTCGGCGTCAGCGCCAAACCACGGCGCGATTGGCTTATGCCTGGCGTACGGGAACACCGTCCAATGCGCGGAAAAGCGTGCAAGGCTTGGCCCTGCGCTGGTGGTTGACCCAGCTCGACAGCCCCGCGACCCGCCGGGCTCTGCTGGAACGCCACAGTGGGTTGCCGAGCGATGTGGATTGAGTCATCACGGCCCTATGTGGGCCGCTTCGCGCCCTCTCCCACCGGGCCGTTGCATGCAGGCTCGCTGGTCGCGGCTTTGGCCAGTTGGCTCGATGCTCGCGCCCACGCCGGGCGTTGGCTGGTGCGCATCGAAGACATCGACACCCCACGCTGCCCGCCCGGCGCCGCCGACTTCATCCTCCAGCAACTGGCCGCCTGCGGTTTGCACGCCGATGCGCCGGTGCTGTGGCAGTCCCAGCGCACCGCGTTTTATGCTGCGGCGTTGGCGCAACTGCGTGCTCAAGGTTGGGTCTACCCTTGCAGATGCAGCCGCAAAGCGATTGAACAAGCGTTGCTGGCCCGAGGCTGGCAACCTCAGCGCCATGGTGAAAAGGTGTACCCCGGCACCTGCCGCCCCCCGGCGGGCACCGTCCCGGCAGAGGACGCCGTGGGCGAACTGCCAGCGGCATGGCGTCTGCGCACCCTCGACCCCCAAGGGGCCGATCTGATCGTCACTTGGACGGATCGCCGTCTGGGTCAGGCCCAGCAAAACATCAGCCAGACCGTGGGCGATTTCGTGCTGCGCCGCGCCGATGGACTGTGGGCCTACCAGCTTGCTGTGGTGGTGGACGATGCCGCGCAAGGCGTCACCGACGTGGTGCGCGGCGCCGATTTGGCCGATAACACGCCACGTCAATGCCACTTGCAACACGTTCTGCAACAGCCTCGCCCGCGCTACTTGCACACCCCGCTGGTGTGGGCGGCAGACGGCCAAAAGCTATCGAAACAAACCGGTGCGGCGGCACTGGACCTGCGCGATCCGCTGGCCGCGCTGGCGCAAGCCGGTCAGACCTTGGGGCTCCCTCCCCTGTCTGCCCCAACAACGGCAGACTGGTTGGCCCAAGCCGTTTCCGCCTGGACGGAACGATGGGCGATGCGCTAAAGCACCGCCTCAGCCCACACCCAGCCACTGACGCAACGGGGCGGGCATGCCCGTCTGCGCCCACTCGGCCCGGGGCACCCAGCGCCCTCGCGGGGAACGCTGCACCAACTGCGCCATCACGGCATCGGGCCACGCGGACAGATCGTCAGGCAATCGAACATGCACCGGCGTCAACGCCCAATCCAGGTGGGTCAGCACGTGGGTCAGGGTCGGTGCCACGGTGAGCGTGCCAGGCCAACCGTGCAACCAAGCACACAGCGCTGTCACATCGTCAAACTCCGGCCAGCTCCACAGCCCAGCCCACACGCCGGTGTCTGGCCGCCGCTCCAACCACACGGCATCGCCATGGCACAGCCACAGCAGCGCGTGGGCGCGTTGGCCCCGGCGCAGCTTGCGCGTCTTGACCGGATAAGCCTCCGGCTGCCCCTGCGCACGCGCCACACAATCGGACGCCAACGGGCACAGCAAGCAACGCGGCTGGCGGGGCGTACACAGCGTCGCACCCAGATCCATCAAGCCTTGGGTGTAGGCCGGCATGTCCGCCGCCACGGGCAGCAGTGCCTGCGCAAGTGCCCACAACCGACGCTCGTGGCGCACCTGCGCCAAATCGTCCCCAAACCCAAGCGCACGGCTCAACACCCGCTTGACGTTGCCATCAAGAATCGCGGCCCGTTCGTCGAAACAAAACGCGGCGATCGCCGCTGCGGTCGAAGGGCCGATGCCCGGCAGCTCGGCCAGTTGTGCCGCCGTGCGCGGGAACGCGCCTCCCCATTGCGCCATCACCTCCCGGGCACAGCGGTGCAGGTTGCGCGCCCGGCTGTAGTAACCCAAACCGGCCCACAGCGCCAGCACCTCGTCCACCTCGGCAGCGGCCAGCGTGGCCACGTCCGGGAACCGCGCCAAAAAGCGTGCGTAGTACCCCAGCACGGTGCTGACCTGGGTCTGCTGCAACATGATTTCAGACAGCCACACCCGGTACGGGTCGCGCTGGCGCTGCCAAGGCAAATCGTGCCGCCCTTGGGTGCGCTGCCATGCCACCACGCGCTGGGCCAGATCGTCGGCGCACCCGCTCATGCACCGCCCCCCAGCGCCGGGCCTTGCTCGGCACGAGCGCACAGGTCAGCCGCCAAGCGCTGGGCCTGATCCAACAAACTCATGAGCTGGGCGTCTTGGGTTTCAACCTCGGCCAACCGTTGCTCTAGGCTTTCGGTGGCGTGCTGGATGCGATCCAGCGTTTCCTTGCGGCGTTTGAAGTCGCGGCGCCGGTCTCGCAATTGGCTGTCGATCTGCGAATTGGTGATTTGATGCCAAATCTCCACCTCGCGGCTGGCCGTTTCGAACACGGCTTGCAACTTGGAACCCAGCATGCGTTGGAATTGTTCGCTGCGGATGTCCGTGCTCCCCAGACGCACCGTCTGCATCAGCCCGAAATAGCGGGCGTAGCTGCTCTCGATCAGCCCCAAATCGTGTTTGAAGCGCCCAAGATCGGGCACGGGCGTCAGCCCGAGGGTGAAGCCAAACTCGGCATTGAGCTGGGTGAACAGCGCCTGAAGCATGTCGAACACCTCGACATTGGCGCGAATCGCCGTTTCCAAATGACCTTGCAGCGTGGAACACATGCGCGCAAATGCCGCCCGAGCGCCCATGTTGATCCAGCCCGAGTTCAGCGCCGCTTGCAAACCCTGCATGACCTCGCGCACCCGCTCATCGGACAGCGACTTCAGGACGTTCTGGTGCATGCGGCTGTGTACCGTGCGCATCGCCAGCAAGCGCGACGAGCTGCGTTCAAACTCATCGTCATCACGACCGACCCGCTCCAGCAGTTGCGCTACCCGCCCTGTGCTCTTGCCGCGCAAGCCTCGCAGTTCGAGCATCAGCTCGGCGTTGTGTCGCCGCTGATCCCGCAGGCGCCGGGTCGAATAGTCGAGGATGGATTGGACGCCGCTGACCACCGCCTGGGCCAGCACCGCTTGGCGCCGAGGCAGCAAGTCTGCGTTCAGCGCCGACTCCAACGTCGGCAAGCGGCTCTGCAACAGCCCACGCACATCCCCTGCCAGCCGCGCTGTCAGCGCCTGCCGCGCCGACACTGGGAACACCCGTGCCCGCTCGATGCCCAAGGTCTGCGCTGCGCCCAAGCACTGACGCTCCACCGACGCGGCCTGCTCTTCAGGGGTGGCCAGCGGATCGGCCAGGGTGTCCACCTTGTTCAAGACCACAAAACAATCCAACCCCTGCCCGGCCAGATGGTGAGACCACACCTCCAAGTCCGAGCGCGTCACCCCCGTGTCGGCGCCAAGCACGAACAGGGCCGCATGGGCGCTGGGCAGCAACCCCAGCGTCAACTCCGGTTCGGTGCCGATGGCGTTGAGGCCGGGGGTGTCAATCACCACCAACCCCCGCTGCAACAAGGGGTGGGGGTAGTTGATGATGGCATGGCGCCAGGCCGGGATTTCCACCTGCCCATCGGGCGCGGTGGGCGGGTTGTCGGCCTCCGCGTCATCCGACCACAACCCCAGGGCCTGGGCCTGCTCGCGGCTGACACGGCGGGTTTGGGTGACTTGGGCCAACGCCTGGGCCAGTGCTTGCACATCGTCCGGATCGATCTGCCGACGGCGCCACAGGTCGCGCTTCTCGCGCCATTCGGCCAGCGTGCCGGAGGCGCGGGTTTCAATGGGCAGCAAGTCCAGCGTCGGCAGCTCATCGTCATCCCAAGACAGCTCGACCGGGCACATCGTCGTGCGCCCCGGCGTGGCAGGCAGGATGCGGCGCCCCGCGTCGGCAAAAAAGATGGCGTTGATCAGCTCACTCTTGCCGCGTGAAAACTCGGCAACGAACGCCACCACCAGTTTGTCGGACACCAAACGCTGCCGCAGCGCCTGCGACACCGCCGCCGCCGCCGGCGCCAACACATCGGCATCCGCTAGGAAGCGTTCCAGTTGCACCAAATCACGGGCCAGGGCCCAGCGCCAGTCGGCCAGGGAATCCAGGCTGGTGGCCATGGGCGGCAGCAGATCCGGAGGATCAGAGGAGGGGGGGACAGACTGCATCACGATGGGCGGCGATGCTAGCGCGAAACCACCCCAGACCAGCTCCCCAGCCTCAAGGCTGACAGCCCGGGCAGAAATAGGTGGCACGCTGACCTTGCACCAGCCGCTCAATCGTGCCTGCACAGCGGCTGCACGCCTGACCAGCACGGCCATATACACGCACCCGTGCTTGCTGGTAGGCACCGGCCACGCCGTGGGCATCCTGAAAATCTCGCAACGTCGAGCCGCCAGCGTCGATGGCCTCGCCCAACACACGGCGAATCGCCACCAGCAACGCCACGACCTGCGCCAGCGTCAACGCCGAGCACGTTGTGCGCGGATCGATGCCCGCTTCAAACAGTGCCTCGCTGGCGTAAATGTTGCCCACCCCCACCACCTCATGCCCAGCCAGCAGCGCTTGTTTGATGGCCACCCGGCGCCCTTGCCACGCAGCATGTAACCGGGCTGCGCTCAGAGTCGGATCGAACGGCTCCGCCCCCAGACGGGCCAGCAAAGCCCGCGCTGGCGCCACCGACAGCCCCGCCGACCACACCACAGCCCCGAAGCGACGAGGATCGGTCAGGCGCAACAACCCTTGCGACGTCGCCAACTCAAAATGCGCGTGCGGCCCACCGGACCCCAACCGCTCACCCCACGCCAGGGAACCCGACATGCCCAGGTGCAGCAGCAGCCCACCCGCCGCCGCCCCTTGACGTGCCAAAGGCAGCCACAGGTACTTGCCGCGCCGTGTCACAGCGCCCACATCGCAGCCCACCACATCTTCTGAGCGGCAGCCGATGGGCCACCGCAAAGGCTTCCCTAAGCGCAACGCCAGTACACGTGCGCCCTCCACACCCGCCACGGATCGGCGGGTCACTTCCACTTCTGGCAATTCCGGCATGTGGATCATCTTAAGGGGGATACCCAGTTTGCGGGCGAGTCAGGCTACAATCGCACCCTTTCACAGGTCGCACGGTTCTCCCTGTTGCAGTCCCGGCCGCGCGATACTGATGAGATCCCTCGTTGATCTCTCTCTTTCCGCCAGATGCCCTGATTGCTGCTTTACCGAGCGATCCTGAATTCTGGGTGCCCTTGGGCCGCAGTCGCCTGCTCCCCATCGCCGGACAGTGAGCGCAATGCCGCTGACGCGCCTCGTGCGCTTCTTTTCTTACCACTCCCCCAACCCCATCCTGAGCCCATCGAGCGCTCGCGCTGCGGGGAGCTGGTTGTCTGTTTACCCCGCGAGGTTGTTGCCCGTGTCGAAGGAAGACCTGATCGAAATGCGCGGCGTCGTGGCCGAAGTGTTGCCCGACTCCCGTTTCAAAGTGACGCTGGACAACGGTCACACCGTCATCGCTTACACCGGCGGCAAGATGCGCAAGCACCACATCCGCATCCTGGCGGGCGACAACGTCTCGCTGGAAATGTCCCCTTACGATCTCAGCAAGGGCCGCATCACGTTCCGCCACCTGGAGCGCTACCACGCTCCCGGCGGCACAGCCTACCCGCGTCGCCGATAAAGCAACCCGGCACGGTTTTACCCTTCCCCCTTTTTCTCACGGCCCTCGGTGGGCCAGGACTTTCACTCATGGAAAACAAGCTCTACGTCGGCAACCTGTCTTACTCGTTCCGCGACGACGACCTGTCCGAACTCTTCTCGGCCCACGGCCACGTGCAATCCGCCAAAGTCATGATGGATCGTGACACCGGTCGCTCCAAGGGCTTCGGTTTTGTCGAAATGGGCTCGGCCAGCGAAGCCCAAGCCGCCATCAGCGCCCTGAACGGCCAAACCGTGGAAGGCCGCGCCCTGGCTGTGAACGTGGCTCGCCCGCGTGAAGAGCGTCCGGGTGGCTTCGGTGGCCCGCGCACGGGTGGCTTCGGTGGTGGTCAGCGCAGCGGCGGTGGCGGCTTCGGCGGTGGCCAACGCAGCGGCGGCGGCGGTGGTGGTTTCGGCGGCGGCTACGGCAGCGGCAACCGTGGTGGTTACGGCGGCGGCCGTTCGAGCTACTGATCCAGCAGCCCCCAGGGTGACAGGCCCTGGCCGGCGTGCGACGGCTTGGCGGTGCCTAGAATCCCCGCGAACCGTCTGGAGTGATGATGAATCCACGCCGCTGCTGCGCCCGCCCTGTCTTTCCCCGCATCCAAACCGCTGTCCGGTGGCTGGCGCTGGCCGGTTGCATGACCGGTGTTCACGCCGCTCCCCCTGCGGTGAATCCAGGGGTTCTGCCGCCACCAGCGGGTGCTTCCGCTCCCGTTGAAACCGTGCCGCCTGTGGCGCCGCCGGTCAACTCGGCGCTGGACGCCCCCACGTTTTACGAAATTTTGTTGGGTGAGATCCAAGCGCAATCGGGTCAACCTGGCAACGCTTTCGAACTGATTCTCGACGCCGCCCAACGCAGCCAAGACGACGGGTTGTACCGCCGTGCCGTTGAGGTCGCCATCCAGCAGCGTTCCCCCGAGCGGGCGCTGCGCGCTGCCCAAGCGTGGCGCACCCAGTCGCCTGATTCGATTCAAGCCAACACCACGTGGGTGCAGCTGCTCATCTTCACCAATCAGCCCGACAAAATCCCAGCCGCGCTCAGCCAGGTGCTCAAACAACTGCCCGAGGGCCGGCGCGTCAGCACCATCAGCGAACTGCCGCGACACCTGGGAGCCCTGACCAGCAAAACCAAGGCGCTCAAAATCGCCGAGCAGGTGCTGACACCCTACCTCAGCGCCACGCCCACACGCACAGCGGCCCGGGTGTGTTTGGGCCAACTGGCGTTGATGGCTGGCCAAGCCGACGTCGCACTGGCCCACATGCGCCGCGCCCACAGCGATGACCCGCGTCACGCCACCCCCATTTTGCTGGCGCTCGATTTGGCCAACAACGGTCACAACGAAGCGCTGCCGGTGATTGAACGCTACGTTCAAGCCGACGACACCCCCGCCCATGTGCGCATCGCCTATGCCCGTCACTTGGAGCAGCGCCGCCGCCTGGGCCCGGCCACCGCCCAACTTCGTTTGGCACAGCGCACCCAGCCTGACAACCGAGCCGGCTGGCTGGCGCTGGGCATTCAGTTGGTGGAACTGCAAGAAGCCGCAGAGGCCATTCAGGCCCTGACCACCTACATCGATCGCCAAAGCACCGCTGGCGCCGTTGTGACTTCTGGGGATGCGGAAGCCGCTGGCGAGGCCGCCCAGCGTGCGCTGGACATCGCCCGACACTACTTGGCCAAAGCCTATCTCCAACAAAACAACACCGCCGCTGCCCAGCAATGGCTGGATCAAATTCCGCTGGAACGCACGGAGTTCGGCATGCTGTTGCAACGAGCGCAACTGCTGGTGCGTCAAAAACAGTGGCCTCAAGCGCTGACGCTGATCCGCGAGGGCCGCACCGCCACCGACATCGAACCGCGCACGCGCATCTTGGCCGAAGCCCACCTCCTGCGCGACGACGGCCAGTGGCAAGCCGCCTACGACTTGTTGCTGACGCACATGCGCCAGTCCCCCGAAGACACGGCCTTGATTTACGAGCTGGCCATCGCAGCCGAACACCTCCGACGCTACGACGACGCCGAGGTGCTGCTTCGCCGCGCCATGCAACTCGATCCCCGTGATGCCCAGGCCTACAACGCTTTGGGCTACTCCCTGGCCGAGCGCAACGAACGCCTCGACGAAGCCCATAGCCTGATCCAAAAAGCGCTGGATCTCATGCCTGACGACCCGTTCATCCAAGACAGCATGGGCTGGGTGCTGTTTCGCCAAGGCCATCTCGAACGCGCCCGCGCCCTGTTGCAACAATCGTTCGATGCGCGCCCCCACCCGGAAGTGGCCGCTCATCTGGGCGAAGTGCTGTGGGTGATGGGACAACAAGAGCAAGCCCGCACCATCTGGCGGGATGGGCTCAAGCGCGACGCCCAACACGACACCCTGCGCCAAACCCTCGATCGCCTCAAGGTTCGGTTGTGAGGGTGGCGCGCCGCCCCCTCAGCGTCGCTCTGGTGGCCTGGATGGTGGCGGGCTGTGTCAGTGCGCCCCCCACTTCGGCACTGCCTTTGGCCTACAGTGGCCGGTTGGCGGTGCGCGCAGCGGCCAGCGCCAGCCGCGCCGCAACGGCATTCAGTGCGCGCTTCGAACTCAGCGGCAACGCCACGCATGGCCGCCTGCAACTGTTCAGCCCTTTGGGCACCACGTTGGCGGATGCGTTGTGGAACCCTTCGGGCGTGGTGTTGCGCTCGGGTGAACACTTGCAGGTGTTTGACACACTGGACGACATGGCGCTCAGCGCCTTGGGACAACCCATCCCCCTGGCCGCGTTATGGGACTGGCTGGAAGGCCGCCCCCACGCCAGTACACCCGCCCTGCCCATACACGCCCCCACTGGCTTTGAACAATGGGGGTGGCGCATCGATACTTCATCGCTCCAGGATGCGGGCCTGCTGCAAGCCTCGCAGGACACGCCAGCCGGGATCACCACCCTGCGCATTCGCCTGGATCGTTGACGCTGACACCCGATCGGCGACGCCCCCTCTTGCTGACCTCCCATGAGTCTTTCCGCCCTCTACGACCTGCCCGCTCCCGCCAAACTCAACCTGTTCTTGCATGTGACGGGACGCCGGGCCGATGGCTATCACCTCTTGCAATCGCTGTTCGTGCTGATCGACTGGTGCGACACCCTGCATCTGGAATGCCGCCCTGACGGACAGCTCCACCGCCACGATCTGGGCCCCACCTTGCCTGCGGACGATCTGTGCTTGCGGGCAGCCCGCCTGCTGCAACAGGCCAGCGGAACCCCGTTGGGGGTGGATATTCACATCCTCAAACGCATTCCATCCGAGGCCGGCATGGGGGGAGGCAGCTCGGACGCTGCCACCGTGCTGCTGGGCCTCAACCGTCTGTGGCGACTGAACTGGCCACGCCAACGATTGTTGGAACTGGGCGCCCGTTTAGGCGCGGACGTTCCTTTTTTCATCGGTGGCCACAATGCTTTGGTCGAAGGCATTGGGGAAATTTTGACCCCTGTGACCTTGCCGCCCCACCGGTTTGCGGTGCTCAAACCCATGGTGTCGGCCCCGACCGCAAAAATTTTTGCGCACCCTCTTGTCAAACGAGACACCCCGCGTGTTATAGTTTCGGTCTTGCTTCAAGCGATGCGCGAAAACAAGCATTCAACGCTGGATACGTTAAGTGCTGATTCGTTAAATCCTGAAAGCTGGCATGTCATGTGGGGACGCAATGATTTGCAATCGGCAACCGAGGCCATTTGCCCAGATGTTGAAAAAGCAAAAAAAGTCCTTGCGGCGCAGTTTAAACATGCTAGAATGACGGGCTCAGGCAGCGCAGTATTTGCAAGCTTAGAAGGCACTGATCGATTTGAAGTGGCGACATTCAAGGGTTTCATTCCCGAGCAATGGATCGGTCAAGTGTGCAGCAGCATGAGCAGTCATCCACTGGTTGACTGGGCAAGCTAAAGTTGCTGGAAGTAGTCAATAGACTGCTTCCCGTGTAGGGGAGTCGCCAAGTTGGTTAAGGCATCGGATTTTGATTCCGACATGCGAGGGTTCGAGTCCTTCCTCCCCTGCCAAATTTTCCAGAAACGGCCTTCGGGCCGTTTCGTCATTCTGGCGCCACCTTTTACCGATTCGATTCATCGGTTCCTTCTGTGCCTCAGGCACACCTTGGAGGTCACGTCGTGCTGTACAACACGGTTCTCTTCACTGGCAACGCCAACCCGGTGCTTGCACAAGAAATCGCCGCCCACCTGGGCGCCGAACTGGGCAAGGCCTCGATTGGCCGCTTCTCTGATGGTGAAGTCACCGTCGAAATTCAGCAGAACGTCCGTGAACGCGACGTTTTCTTGGTTCAGTCGACCTGTGCGCCGACCAACGAGAACCTCATGGAACTGCTGATCATGACGGATGCCCTCAAGCGCGCCAGCGCCAGCCGCATCACCGCCGTGATCCCCTACTTCGGCTACGCCCGCCAAGACCGCCGCCCGCGTTCGACTCGGGTGCCCATCTCCGCCAAGGTGGTGGCCAACTTGCTGGAAACCGTGGGCGTCGAACGTGTGCTGACCATGGATCTGCACGCAGACCAAATCCAGGGCTTCTTCGACATCCCGGTGGACAACATTTACGCCTCCCCGGTGCTGTTGACCGATTTGCAGGGCAAGAACTACCCCAACTTGGTGGTCGTCAGCGCGGACGTCGGTGGTGTGGTGCGTGCCCGTGCGCTGGCCAAGCAACTGGGTTGCGATCTGGCCATCATTGACAAGCGTCGCCCCAAAGCCAACGTGTCCGAAGTGATGCACGTCATCGGCGAAATCGATGGCCGCAATTGCGTCATCATGGATGACATGATCGACACCGCCGGCACGCTGGTGAAGGCCGCCGAAGTGCTGAAGAGCCGTGGCGCCAAGAGTGTGTACGCTTACTGTACCCATGCGGTGCTGTCGGGCCCAGCCGTGGATCGCATCAGCAACTCGCAGCTCGACGAAGTGGTGATCACCAACACGATCCCGCTGAGCGACGCCGGCAAGGCTTGCAAGAAGATTCGCCAGTTGTCGGTGGCTTTCTTGTTTGCGGAAACCATCCGCCGCATCACCGACGGTGAGTCGGTGACGTCGCTGTTCTCTGAGCAGAACAACAACTTCTGATTTTTCAAGCCGGCTGTTCTGCCGACTTTTTTCCGGGTGACGTCACCGTCATCCACCCACTTGGGCACCTGGTCGCGGGTGCCCCACGGAGTATGTTATGCAATTTACCGCGTTTGAACGCAAAGAGCAGGGGACCGGAGCGAGCCGCCGCCTGCGTATCGCTGGCAAGGTGCCGGGCATCGTTTTCGGTGCTGGCGAGCCCACCACCATCGAGCTGGATCACAACGCCCTGTTCTTCGCCCTGAAGAAAGAAGCGTTCCATTCGTCGATCCTCGAAATGAACCTGGATGGCACCGTCACCAAGGTGCTGCTGCGTGACTTCCAAATGCACGCTTGGAAGCCCCAAGTGCTGCACGTGGACTTCCAGCGCGTGGACGCCACCACCCGCCTGCACAAGAAGGTGCCGCTGCACTTCTCGGGCGAAGAAAACTCGCCGGCCGTCAAGACCGACAAGTGCGTGATCAACCACGTCGCCAACGAAATCGAAGTGGATTGCCTGGCCGTGCAGTTGCCCGAGTTCATCTCGGTGGATCTGTCCAAGCTGGTCAAGGGCCAATCGCTGCACGTGTCCGACCTGGTGCTGCCGGCGGGCGTCAAGGCTGTCAAGCACGGCACCATCAACCCGGTGGTGGTCTCGGTGGCAGAACCGAAGATCGAAGAAGAAATCGTGGCTGTGCCCGTGGCCACTGCCGACAAGGGCAAGGGCAAAGGCAAGGGCAAGAAGTAATTCGCCCCTGTGCCCCCTGCAAAATCCCGCTACGGCGGGATTTTTTCATTCTGTTGCATCCTTTGACATGCGAGACACCGGGGGCCGGCATCATGCGCACCTTGTATCCATTTTGAAGGTGCTGGTTCGTCATGTTGTCCCCGACCCTTTCTGTGCTCCGCGTCGCTGGGCGCGTTGTCTGGCTCACTGGCCTGCTCACCGGTGCCGCCTGGAGCCACGCGCAAAGCGACATCGTGCGCCCCAAGCCCGCCCTGAAACTGGCGGCCAACGAGCTGAGCGGCGAAGCAGCCATCACCGCTTTGGGCCGCTCACTGCCCGCTGTGGCAGCGGCTTACGGCCAAACCACCGAGCAATTCACCCACATGCTGCGCCGGGATCCGCGCCTGCGGGTGGATCGCCGAGGCCGGCTGTTCGCCGTGGAGGACATTGATGCGCGTCTGGCTCAAGCGATGGCCGTGCAAGCGGCACAGCCCGAACTGGCCCAAGCCAGTGGCACATCGCTGGACTTGTCCCAAACTTTTTTGCTGCACAGCCGGCCCAGCGCACAGCGCACGATTTACTTGAATTTCAAGGGCGCCACGTTGACCAACACCGCTTGGTCGGACGGCAGCTTCCAAGCCCCCGCCTTTTCCCTGGACAGTGATTTGAACAGCTTCAGCGCCCGCGAACAGCAAATGATCCAGGGCATCTGGCGCCGGGTGGCCGAAGACTATGCCCCGTTCGATGTGGACGTCACCACCGAAGCCCCCAGCAACGCCCGGCTCAACCGCAGCAGCAGCAGTGACGCGATCTATGGCACCACCGTGCTCATCACGCGCAACGAGGGGCTTTACAACTGCTCGTGCGGTGGCGTGTCGTACATCGGGGTGTTCAACGATGTAGGCAACTACTACAAACCTGCCCTGGTGTTTTACAACCAGCTCAGTGGAGAAAAAAATCTGGCAGAGGCGGTGTCCCACGAAGCTGGCCACAACCTTGGCCTGCATCACGATGGGGATGGGCAAGTCAGCTACTACGAGGGGCACGGCAGCGGCGCCACGGGCTGGGCGTCCATCATGGGAGCCGGTTACTACCAGCGTGTCACCCAGTGGAGCAAAGGTGAGTATGAGAACGCCAACAACCAAGAAGACGACCTGGCCATCATCAGCCGCTATGGCTTGCCACGCCGTACCGATGATCATGGCAACACCATCGGCACAGCCACGCCGTTGACCGTGGCCACGGGAAATGCCACCACCCTGACGGGCAACGGTGTGATCGAACGGGCCACCGACATTGACATGTTCAGCTTCAGCGCCTCTGCGGGCGATCTGCTGGCCCTCACCGTCGCGCCGGAAACCTACGCGCCCAATTTGGACGTTTACATCCGCCTGCTGGACGCCGATCGGCAAGTGATTGCCCAAGCCAAACCGGGCTCGCAACTCTCGGCTGGCCTGAAACTCATCCTGCCCACGGCTGGCACCTATTACGTGGCTGTGCGCAACTCCGGATACGGTGACCCGCTGACCAACGGCTATAGCACCTACGGCAGTTTGGGGCAGTACACCGTCCGCGCCACCCTCACCACCCCCTGAGGCCCGTGCCGATGCACATGCTCGATCCCGCCGGCCTGGCCTGCTTGGCTGCGCTGGCCGAAGGCGGTAGTTTTGAGCGGGCGGCACAGTTGCTGAGCATCACGCAGTCGGCGGTGTCTCAGCGCTTGCGGGCGTTGGAAAGCCATGTCGGCCACCTGCTCGTGGTGCGGGCTCGCCCATTGCGTTTGACCGAGCCCGGCAAAATTTTGTTGCGCTACGCCCGCCAACTCGACGTGTTGAGCGCCGACGCCGCCCAAGAACTGGGCGCCTGCTTGCACCGCGAAGCCCGTGTGCCTATCGCCGTCAATGCCGACAGCCTGGCAACATGGGTGCTGCCCGCTTTGGATGCGTTGGTGCAAGCCGGGCAACGTCAGGGTTATGCGCTGGAGCTGATCGTCGATGACCAGGATTTCACGCACGATTGGCTGCGCCAAGGCGAGGTTCTGGGCTGCGTCAGCACCGTGGCGCAAGCGTTGCGCGGCTGCGATTGCCAAGAGCTGGGCGTGATGCGCTACCAGGCGGTGGCGAGCCCCCATTTTTTGGCCCAGCATCTGCCGCAAGGACTCAACCGGGGCAACTTTGCCAGCACCCCGTTCATTGTGTTCAACCGCAAGGATGACATGCAAGCGCAATGGGTCAGCCAGGCGTTCGAAGTGCGTGGCCCGCGTTTGCTTGAGCGCTTCGTGCCCAGCAGCGAAGCGGGTGCCCGGGCCGCTGCCATGGGCTGGGGCATCGCCGTGCTGCCCGAGCTGCTGGCTCGCCCGGCCATGGAACGGGGAGAGTTGTGCCCCGTGCTGCCCGAAGTGGGCGTCGATGTGATGTTGCATTGGCACCAGTGGCGCTTGGGCAGCGACAGTGCGCCCCCTCCGATGATGCGCCACGGCTTGCTCGACCAAATTGGCCGGGCCATCCTTCAAGGATCACATGCTGCGCTGGCACCCGCCACATCCATGACCCGGCCAGGCGCGGATAATCCCGTCCATGATTCGCTTGATCGTGGGCCTGGGCAACCCCGGGCCGGAATATGAAGGCACCCGGCACAACGCCGGGTTTTGGTGGGTGGATGGCGCTGCGCGTCATCTGAAGGTTCATCTGCAACCGGATCGGGCCTATCACGGCTTGGTGGCGCGGGCCAATCTGCCGGGGGGCCCCGTGTGGCTGCTTCAGCCGATGACTTACATGAACCTCTCCGGCAAGGCTGTCGGGGCGCTGGCACGCTTCTTCAAAATTTTGCCCGACGAAATTTTGGTGATCCACGATGAGTTGGACTTACCGCCCGGCCAAGCCAAACTCAAACGGGGCGGCAGCGCCGCCGGCCACAACGGCCTGAAAGACATTCAACCCCAGCTCGGTAGCCCGGATTTTTGGCGTCTGCGCCTGGGCATTGGCCACCCGGGGGTGCGTTCCGAAGTGGCGGCTTATGTGCTGCGCAAGCCCAGCGGTGCCGAGCGCGAAGTCATCGAACGCAACATCGATGACACCCTCGCCCACCTGGACGCCCTGATTGCCGGGCAGATGGACAAAGCCACGTTGCTGATCCACGCCAAACCGCAACGTCCCCACAAACCCCGTCCGGAGTGAGGCGCACACCATGGGTTCGCTGGTTGTCCGAGTTGTGCTGCGCTGGGGCGTTCTTTGGGGTGTGATGGCGGCGGCGTCGGCTGGATACGCGGGTGAGGTGTACCGCTGCGGCACGACCTACCAAGATCATCCCTGTTCGCCCCGTTCGACCCAAACCCCCATGGAGCTGGCTTCGGCGCCCAGCGAGCGGGATCGTGCCCAAGCAGCGCAGCGGGTGGAACAAGAGGCTCGGTTGGCCCGACAACTCGCGCAAGAGCGCGAACGCCGGGAAGCAGAACAACGCGCCCAAGCGCAAAAACAGCCCGTGGCCCTCAGCAGCCCCCACGCCAGCACGCTGGAAGACAACGATTACACCCGCTGCACCGGCACCAAAGAGCAACGCAAACGGTGGTCGGAGCGCAAGCGCGAATACTGCGCCACGCGCTACCCTGAAGACCCGTTACCCCACAAGCGGCGCTGGCGCCACCGCGACTGAACTGGCCGGGAGGGCCAGCAAAGCCGTGTACTTGCTCTGAAGCTGCTCCCGCGTCTCGACCCGCTCGGGGTTGATGGGGATGCACTCCACTGGGCACACCTGCACACACTGCGGCTCGTCAAAATGCCCAACGCATTCGGTGCAGCGGTTCGGGTCGATGACGTAAAACTGCTCGCCCATCGAAATCGCTTGGTTTGGGCATTCGGGCTCGCACACATCACAGTTGATGCATTCGGCGGTGATCATCAGCGCCATCGTCAATCCTTTACGCGGTTCGCGACTGGGCCACACGCTCGTGCAGCCGTTGGAGCACCGAGGGTGCCACGAACTTGGAAACATCACCGCCCAGCATGGCAATCTCGCGCACAAACGTCCCGCTGACGAATTGGAATTGATCGCTGGGGGTCAGGAACAGCGTTTCCACGTCCGGCATGAGCTGGCGGTTCATGCCCGCCATTTGGAACTCGTACTCAAAATCGCTCACCGCCCGCAGGCCGCGCACCACAACTTTGCCGCCGTTGTTCACCACAAAATCCCGCAGCAACCCGCGAAACGCCACCACTTCAACGTTCGGATAAGGCTTGGCCACTTCGGTGGCAATCTCCAAGCGCTCTTCGACGGTGAACATGGTGCGCTTGTGATGGCCCGCCGCCACCGCCAAGATCAGCCGAGGAAACAGCCGCGCGGCCCGGCGCATCAGATCCGCGTGGCCCAGGGTCATGGGGTCGAAGGTGCCGGGGTAAACAGCGGTGAGCATGTCGGTCGAAGACATCGGAAAACAACCTCTCGCGCAAATCAGAGGGAAGACGAACGCTGAAACAAGGTGGCATGTACCAACCCTGCGCGGGTTTGACGGTACAGGGACAGCTCGGGCGGCCACGTCACCGGCGCGGCATTGGCTTCCAAATACACAAAACCGCCCGGCACCACCACACGAACCGCCGCCTGCAACGCGCCCTCGTTCAAACCCGCGTCAAACGGCGGATCGAGCAGCACCAATTCGGCGCTGGCGGCCGGTGCGGTGCGCATCCACGCCAGGGCATCGGTGCGCAGCACGCGCAGCGTCTCGGCTTTGAGGCGCTGCTGCGAGGTTTGCAGCAGGCGCACCAAATCGGCGTCTTGCTCCAGCAGGGTGACACCCGCCGCCCCACGCGAAGCGGCTTCAAACCCCAGCGCGCCAGAACCCGCGAACGCATCGATCACGCGCCAGCCGCTGAGGTCTTGGCCCAGCCAGTTGAAGAGGGTTTCGCGCACGCGGTCGGGCGTGGGGCGCAGGCCGGGTTTGTTCGCCACCGGCAGCACGCTTTTGCGCCACTGCCCGCCGACGATGCGCACCTGCTGAGGTGCCGAACGCGCCGCCGCTTTCACAGCCGCACCGGCACGCCGGCCCGCGCCAGCTCGGCCTTGGCTTGGGCGACGGTGAAGGTACCGTAGTGGAAGATGCTGGCGGCCAGCACCGCATCGGCGCCGCCTTGCTGCACGCCTTCCACCAAGTGCTCCAACGCGCCCACGCCGCCGGAGGCGATCACGGGCACCGGCACGGCGTCGCTCACGGCGCGGGTGAGCGCCAAATCGAAGCCGATCTTGGTGCCGTCCCGGTCCATGCTGGTGAGCAGGATTTCACCGGCGCCGAACTCGGCCATCTGCTTGGCCCAAGCCACGGCGTCGATGTGCATGTTTTTGCGCCCGCCGTGGGTGTACACATCCCAGCCCGGCCCCTTGGTGGCGAGGTCTTCGCCCACGCGGCGCTTGGCGTCGATGGCCACGACGATGGCTTGGGAGCCATATTTGTCCGAAGCGTCGCGGATCACCTGCGGATTGGCCACGGCGGCTGAGTTGAAACTCACCTTGTCGGCGCCAGCGTTCAGCAGGCGGCGCACATCGTCCACGGTGCGCACGCCACCGCCCACGGTCAGCGGGATGAACACTTGCGAGGCCACGGCTTCGATGATGTGCAAGATCACATCGCGGCCATCGCTGGTGGCGGTGATGTCGAGGAAGGTCAGCTCGTCGGCGCCTTGCTCGTTGTAGCGCGCGGCGATCTCGACCGGATCGCCCGCATCGCGCAGTTCAACGAAATTGACGCCTTTGACGACGCGCCCGCCCGTCACATCCAAGCAGGGAATGATGCGTTTGGCGAGCATGTCAGGCCGCACCGTTCAAGGCATCGGCGCGGGCTTGGCCGGCGGCAAAGTCCAACGCGCCGGTGTAGATCGAGCGCCCGCAAATCACGCCTTGCACGCCTTCTTTTTCCACGGCGCACAGGGCTTCGATGTCGGCGATGTTCGAGAGGCCGCCCGAAGCGATCACCGGGATTTTCAGCGCTTGGGCCAGCTTCACCGTGGCGTCGATGTTGATGCCGGTGAGCATGCCATCGCGGCCAATGTCGGTGTAGATGATGCCTTCGACGCCGTAATCCTCGAACTTCTTGCCCAGATCGATGACTTCGTGGCCGGTGAGTTTGCTCCAGCCATCGGTGGCGACTTTGCCGTCCTTGGCATCCAAGCCGACGATGATGTGGCCGGGGAAGGCGGTGCAGGCGTCGCGCAGAAAGCCGGGGTTTTTCACCGCTGCCGTGCCGATGATGACGTAGCTGATGCCATCGTCCAGGTAACGCTCGATGGTGTCGAGGTCACGGATGCCGCCGCCCAGTTGCACCGGGATGTCGTCGCCGACTTCCTTCAGGATGGCTTTGATGGCGCCTTCGTTCACCGGTTTGCCAGCAAACGCACCGTTCAAATCCACCAAATGCAGGCGACGCGCACCGGCGTTCAGCCAACGCCGCGCCATGGCGGCGGGGTCTTCGCCGAAGGTGGTGGACACATTCATGTCGCCTTGTTGCAGGCGCACACACTGACCGTCTTTCAGATCAATCGCAGGAATGAGCAGCATGACTCTGGGAGAGCTTGGAAGGTGGAGGAAAAAGGGAACGGCCTGCGCATCATGCAGGAATCACGGCGCCCAGTGCAGGAAATTGCGGTAAAGCGCCAAACCGTGGTCGGCGCTTTTTTCGGGGTGGAACTGGGTGGCAAAAATGTTGTCGCGGGCGATGGCGCAGGCAAAGCGCTCGCCGTACTCGGTGGAGCCTGCCGTGTGCGCCTCGTCCTGCGGGCTGGCGTGGTAGCTGTGGACGAAGTAGAACCAGCTCTCGTCCGGCACACCGGCCCACATCGGATGCACCTGCCCGCCGTGTTTGGCGTGGGCGTGCTGGCGCACGCGGTTCCAGCCCATTTGCGGCACCTTGTAGCGGCTGCCGTCGGCCTGCAAACGGCCTTCGAGCTGGAAGCGCTTCACGCGGCCCGGGAACAGCGCCAGGCCCGGCGTGTCCTGTTCTTCGGAGTGCTCCAGCAGCATTTGCATCCCGACGCACACGCCCATCAGCGGTTTGTTGGCGGCGGCTTCGAGCACGGCTTCTTTCAAACCGGAGTCGGCCAGCTCGCGCATGCAGTCCCGCATGGCACCTTGGCCGGGCAGCACGATGCGCTCGGCGGCGCGTACGGTGTCAGGCCGCGAGGTCACGACCACTTCCACGCCCTGATCCTGCGCCACATGCAACACCGCTTGCGACACCGATCGCAGATTGCCCATGCCGTAGTCCACCACGGCGACGATTCGCTTGCTCATGTGTCGGGCTCCTCAGAGGGTTCCTTTGGTGGAGGGAATCACACCCGCCGAGCGCGGGTCGGGCGTCAGCGCCATGCGGATGGCCCGGCCAAACGCCTTGAAGATGGTTTCGCACTGATGATGGGCGTTGTGGCCCTTCAGGTTGTCGATGTGCAGGCTCACCAGCGCATGGTTCACAAAACCCTGGAAGAACTCGAACACCAGTTGCGTATCCAGCGCGCCGATCATGCCGGCGGTGAACTTCACGTCCATCGACAGGCCGGGGCGGCCAGAAAAGTCCACCACCACGCGGGAGAGTGCTTCGTCCAGCGGCACATAACTGTGGCCGTAGCGGGTGATGCCCTTCTTGTCGCCCACCGCTTGGGCCACGGCTTGGCCGAGGGTGATGCCCACGTCTTCGACGGTGTGGTGGCCGTCAATGTGCAAATCCCCTTTGGCGTCGATCTCCAGATCGATCAGGCCGTGGCGGGCGATTTGATCCAGCATGTGATCAAAAAAACCAATGCCGGTGTTGAGTTTGGATTGACCCGTGCCGTCCAGATTGAGGCGGACGGTGATCTGCGTTTCTTGCGTTTGGCGGGAAACCTGGGCGGTGCGCATGGCGATCTCTCAGGGAAAAGTTAGGCAGCCGGCGCGGCGGCCAGCACCACGTCGAGTGCGGCCAGCAGCGCATCGGTTTGCGCTTCGGTGCCGATGGTGATGCGCAGGAAGGGCGCGATGCGCTCGGGCCGACGGAAGTGTCGCACCAGCACACGCTGTTCGCGCAGGCCCGCAGCCAGGGCGGCGCCGTCGCGCCCTGGGAACTGCGCGAAGACGAAGTTCGCCGCCGAGGGCAGCACTTGCGCGCCGCGTGCTTCCAGCGCCGCGACCAGCCGCTCGCGGGTGGTGATGATGCGCTGGCGCGTGCTTTCAAACCATTCCAGATCTTGCATGGCCGCCACGCCGCCAGCGATGGCCAGGCGATCCAGCGGGTAGGAGTTGAAGCTGTCCTTCACGCGGGTGAGGGCTTCGATCAAATCGGGGTGGCCCAGGGCGTAACCCACGCGCAAACCGGCGAGCGCACGCGATTTGGAAAGCGTGCGCACCACCAGCAATTGCGGGTAGCGGTTGATGAGCGTGGCGGCGGTGTCGGCGCCGAAATCCACGTAAGCCTCGTCCACCACCACCACCGAATCGGGGTTGGCTTGCAGCAGGCGCTCCACCTCGGTCAGCGGCAGGGCGATGCCCGTGGGCGCGTTCGGGTTCGGGAAGATGATGCCGCCGTTTTTCCCGACGGCCAGCAGGTCATCGACGCGCAGGCTGAAATCCTCGGCCAGCGCCACCGGGCGGGTTTGGATGCCGTAGAGCTGGGCGTAAACCGGGTAGAAGCTGTAAGAGATATCGGGGAAGAGCAGCGGCGCGTCGTGCTTCAACAGGCCCATGAAGGCGTGGGCCAGCACCTCGTCCGAACCATTGCCGACGAAGACCTGGGCCACGCTCAGGCCGTGGTAGTCGGCGATGGCTTCTTTCAGCGCCAGCGCTTGCGGGTCGGAGTACAGGCGCAGGGCTTCGGTGTTGTGGCCGTTGATGGCGGCCAACACCTTCTCGCTCGGGCCGTAGGGGCACTCGTTGGTGTTGAGCTTGATGAGCCCGTCGATCTTGGGCTGTTCGCCGGGCACGTAGGGCGTCAGTTGGCTGACGATGTCACTCCAATAGCGGCTCATGGGGGGAACTCTCCTGAACTCAGATCGCGGTGTCGAGGATGCTGGGGGCGGCGTGTTGCGGGTGCAGCAGCCGCACGCCGTCCACCGTTTGCCCATGCGGCAGGTGCTCGGACAGCAGCCAGCCACAGCCCTGCTGCTGCGCGGCGGCGACCACCAAGGCGTCCGCAAACCGCAGGCCAAAGCGGCTTTCCACCGACCACGCGGCTTCGACGGTGGCGTGATCGGTTTGCCACGGGCGCCAATGCTGGTAGCGACGCACTTCGGCGCGGGCGTCCCCGGCGGGCATGGCGGGGCGCAGGTGTTGGGTGGCGTGTTGGTAGAAGTCCGTCAGCACCGAGGTGGCGGTGCGGCCCAAGCGGCGCTGCCACAGCACGGCCAGCCAGTCGATGGCGCGGGCTTGCGCGGCGGGGTCGGCGCCGTCCTCGCTGCGCAGCAGGACGGAGGTATCGACGAACACGAAAGGAGCCGCAGGGGCCACGGCCAAGCTCATGTGGCGCTCTCGCTGCGGCTGGGGTAGGACTGGCCGTCGGTTTGCCAGGTGCGTTCGCGGCTCAGCCAGTCTTGCATGGCGCGTTCGTAAGCGTCGTCGTGGCGCATCTTTTCGGCCAGCATTTCACCGACCAGGCGCGAGACGCTGGTGTTGCGCCGCGCCGCCTCCAGCCGCACCCATTCGGCGACGCTGTCTTCCATGGTGACGGTGACGTTTTTCATGTGACGGGCAGGCGGGAATTGGGGAAAGAATAACACGAAGTTCGTGGCGCACGAAGTTCGTGGAAGATTCCCCCCTTTCTTCTTCACCTTGCATCGCGCAAAATACACACACCAAAGTACACACAAGGAAGCATCATGAACCAAGTCCTCAGCAACCCAACTTTGCCGAGCCGGGTCTTCATGAACGGCAACAGCCAGGCAGTGCGCATTCCGCAGGAATTCCGGTTAGACGCACAGCGAGTTGAGATCACCCGTACACCGTCGGGTGACTTGCTCATTCATCCCATTGCACAACCGGAAGATCGCGGCATGGCGCTGCTGCGGGCGCTATCAGCGTTTGATGATGATCTGATTGAGGCTATTGAGGCCAGTCACCGAGAGTCCAACACTGAGATGCAAGATCGCGACGTCATTTAGACGTCATTTAGACATCATTAAGACAATAAGGACAGCATGATGTATGATGCGCAGCATGGCGCCCGCCCACCAGAGGCGCAGGAGATTTGCAATGCGCTACATGCTGGACACCAACATCCTCATTTATCTGATGAAGAACAAACCCGCCAGAGTGGCTGAGCGGGTCAGCAGGCTGGCGCCAACGGACAGCCTGCGCATGTCGTTCATCACCTGGGCTGAGTTGCTCAAGAGCGTGTCTGGAAGCAGTCGCCCGCCTGAAGAAACGCGCGCTCGTCTGATGGGTTTAGCCCGGGTGGTGCCCGTACTGAATACGGTGCAGCCCAGCATCGCCGAGCATTACGCAACCCAGTTCCTCCGGCTCAAGTTAGCCGGAACGCCCATTGGCGGGAATGATTTGTGGATCGCCTGCCACGCCCTGAGCGAGGACTGCACCCTCGTCACCAACAACCTGCGCGAGTTCTCACGAATTGACGGCTTGGCGCTTGAGAACTGGGCGGAGGAACTGTGAAACTGCGCCCGCCCCAACTCACCCCGTTCTGGGATCGCCTGGCCGATGACATCAGCCCGCGCAACCTCGCTCGCCTGAAAAGCTTGGCCGCCTTGATGGGCGATGCGGCCCAAACTACCGTGGCCATCGTGCTGGCCGAGGTGTTCGCTTCGGACAACAGCGCGCCCGAGAGCCAGAACAAAGCCTTCACCCGGCTGCGGGAGGAGTTCAACGAGCAGGCGCAGGCGCGAGGGCTGACGGTGCGCTTGGAGATCACCGGGGCCAAATCGCTGGGTGGAGAACGGCTGGTGTGGTTTGAGGGTGAAGCGCCGCTGCACATTACTCACACCACGGAAGAGCTGGCGCGCGTTGACAACCGGCTCATCACCGACAACCAAGGCGTGCCCCTGAACCCCGAACCCAAGGTGCACCTGATCGAGTGCGCGCCCGACGGTCGCCCGGTGGTGCGCTGGTTCTTCAGTTACGCCCATGCCGACGCGAAAGCGCTGAGCCTGTTCAAGCGGCTGCAAACCGCGCTGGGCAACTCGCCCAAATACCAATTCAAGCCGTGGAGTGACCAGCACATCTTGGTGGGTGAACAGTGGGATGCGCAGATTCACGCCGCCTTGCAGCACAGCCACCTGGGGGTGCTGGTGTTGAGCCAGAACTTTCTGGGCAGCCGCTACATCACCGCCCAAGAGCTGCCGGTGTTTGTGGCCGGGAAGCACCCGCTGGCCTTGGGCAAGCGAGCGATTCCGGTAGCGCTGGAGCCCATCGACTTTGAGCACACCGACTTGAAGGGCTTGCAGGCGCAGCAGATCTTCCGCGATGAAGACCTCAAGAGTTTTACCGAGCGCAGCGGCTCCAAGCTGACCCAATGGGTGAACCGCCTGGTGGCACAAATTCACAAGGTGCTGGAGCGTCACGCCAGCGTGGGCGCTGTGGTGGCGCCTGCCCCTGAAGAATCGCCGCGCCTACCAGCGGCCAAGGCCATGCAGACGCTGAAGTGGCCGACGTGCCACATGCTCAGCGGCGATCTGAGTGGCATTGAAGGCCGGGAGCTGGACAACCACGGCCGCGTCACCTCGATGGACAAGCTGGCGCAACTGGGCGGCGACCACACGACCGCGCACGACAACACCCAAGGCGAAGACGCCCTGAACTACCTGCTGGATTGGGCCAGCGACCCCCAAGCCCCCGGCCTATTCGCCCTGCTGGCCGAGTACGGCATGGGCAAAACCATCACCTGCCAGCGTTTGATCCGCAAAGTGGAAAAGCGGCGCGAAGCCGAACCCACCGCCCCTTGGCCGCAGCCGCTGTACTTTGACCTGCGCAAGCTCACCGGCTTGCGCAAGCGAGAAGGTGAGGTGCCGACGCTGGAGCAGATCGTGGGCGAGTGCATCCAGCGCGGCTGGCAGGTGGCCGGCGCGGACGCTGGCGCCGCACCCAGCGCCAGCGAGCTGGTCGCCCGCAGCCGCGAGCACGCCCAGCTCTGGGTGTTTGACGGGCTGGACGAAGCCCTGGTGCACCTGAGTGAAGTGGACGGCCAAGCCTTCACCCGCGAGCTGCTGCGCCTGCAAGCCCGCCCCGGCTCACTCTGGCACCCCGGCACCAAACTGCTGATCTCCTGCCGCACGCATTTCTTCCGCAGCTTGCAGGCGCAAAACAACCACTTCACCGGCCAGGAGCGGGACACCACCCCGGCCAGCGATTACCGCGCCTTGCTGCTGCTGCCGCTGAACGAAGAGCAGATCCGCACCTACATCGGCCATGCGCTGCCGGGGCTGGATGCCGACGCCACGTTGGCGATGGTGAAAGCCGTTCACAACCTGAGCGAGCTGGCCAGCCGGCCGTACACGCTCAAGCTCGTCACCGAGTTCATTCCGCAGATTGAACGCTGGCGGGCCGAAGGGCGGCCGGTGTACGGCGTGACGCTTTACCGCCAAATGGTGCAAAGCTGGATGCACCGTGACAGCGGCAAGCATCACCTGAAACCCGAGCACAAAGAGCGGCTGATGACGCATCTGGCGGCCTGGATGTGGCAACGCGGGCAGCGGCTCATCCCAGGAACCGAGCTAGAAACTTGGTTTCTCCGCTGGTTGAAGAGTGATGACGACTTGTGGCTTCGTTACAGCGACGTGAACAAAGACAAGCTGGAGGAAGACCTGCGCACCGCCACTTTCTTGGTGCGGGAGGATGAAGGCAGCGAAACGGAAGAAGGCGCACCCAGCACCGGCGGCTTCCGGTTTGCGCACAGCTCAATGCAGGAATACTTTTTGGCGGTGCATTTGTTCCAGGCTGTGCGGCGCAACGAGCGCAAAGCCTGGGCCTTGCCGCTGGTGAGTGTGGAAACGCGGCGTTTTCTGGGCCAGTGTTTGCAGGAAGCGGCGCCGCGTGAGCAGGCGCAGTGGGTGCAGCAGCTCTCAACCTGGAAGGCACCTTATCTGGCTTTGGCCAGTGAGCAATGGCTGCGCTACGCGCTGGAGGCGGTGCGTGAAGGCTGGCCCGCACCCAGTCTGGTGGGTGCCGATCTGCGGGGAGCGAACTTGCATGGCTGGCGCTTTGAAGGGCGCCAAGTGCCGGGTGCCCAGCCGCAAGTGCTGAACTTGAGCCAAGCGGATTTGAGCGGCTGTGAGCTGCGGGAAACCGTGTGGGCGGATGTGCGCATGGAAGGCGTGCAACTGGCCGGGGCGGCGCTGGATCGCAGCGAGTGGCAGCGGGTGAACGCGCCGGGGGCGAACTTGCGCGGCGCCACGCTGCATGGGGTGCGCTGGCGGCACGTCAATTTGAGTGGGGTGGATGGGGCGGAAGTGCAAGGCGAACAAGCTTGGGCGCTGCGCTCGGTGGTGCCGCAGGGGATAGTTGGCTGGGCGGGCACTTCAGCCAACGAATGTGAACCGCCGCTTGAAGTGAAAGCGCCTTGGTTTGTGCAGGGTGGGCACTCAGGCCCTGTCAACGCCTGCGCCTTTTCCCCGAATGGGCTGCGCGTCGTCTCCGCAAGCTTGGACAACACCTTGCGCCTGTGGGACTGCGCTTCGGGCTCCTGCCTGGCCACCTGGGCTGGCCATCAAGGCTGGGTCAACGCCTGCGCCTTTTCCCCGGATGGGCTGCGCGTCGTCTCCGCAAGCTGGGATAACACCCTGCGCCTGTGGGACTGCGCTTCGGGCTCCTGCCTGGCCACTTGGTCTGGCCATACATTTCCTGTCAACGCCTGCGCCTTTTCCCCGGATGGGCTGCGCGTCGTCTCCGCAAGCTGGGACAAAACCTTGCGCCTTTGGGACTGCGCTTCGGGCTCCTGCCTGGCCACTTGGTCTGGCCATCAAAGCTCCGTCAACGCCTGCACCTTTTCCCCGGATGGGCTGCGCATCGTCTCAGCAAGCAACGACAAAACCTTGCGCCTTTGGGACTGCGCTTTGGGCTCCTGCCTGGCCACTTGGTCTGGCCATCAAAGCTCCGTCAACGCCTGCGCCTTTTCCCCGGATGGGCTGCGCGTCGTCTCCGCAAGCTTGGACAACACCTTGCGCCTTTGGGACTGCGCTTCGGGCGCCTGCCTCGCCACTTGGTCTGGCCATCAAGGCAGGGTCAGCGCCTGCGCCTTTTCCCCGGATGGGCTGCGCGTCATCTCCTCAAGCTGGGACAAAACCTTGCGCCTTTGGGACTGCGCTTCGGGCGCCTGCCTCGCCACTTGGTCTGGCCATCAAAGCTCCGTCAACGCCTGCGCCTTTTCCCCGGATGGGCTGCGCGTCGTCTCCGCAAGCTTGGACAACACCTTGCGCCTTTGGGACTGCGCTTCGGGCTCCTGCCTCGCCACTTGGTCTGGCCATGAAGAATGGGGCAATGCCTGCGCCTTTTCCCCGGATGGGCTGCGCGTCGTCTCCGCAAGCGAGGACAACACCTTGCGCCTTTGGGACTGCGCTTCGGGCTCCTGCCTGGCCACTTGGTCTGGCCATCAAAGCTCCGTCAACGCCTGCGCCTTTTCCCCGGATGGGCTGCGCATCGTCTCAGCAAGCAACGACAAAACCTTGCGCCTTTGGGACTGCGCTTTGGGCTCCTGCCTGGCCACTTGGTCTGGCCATCAAAGCTCCGTCAACGCCTGCGCCTTTTCCCCGGATGGGCTGCGCGTCGTCTCCGCAAGCTGGGACAAAACCTTGCGCCTTTGGGACTGCGCTTCGGGCTCCTGCCTCGCCACTTGGTCTGGCCATCAAAGCTCCGTCAACGCCTGCGCCTTTTCCCCGGATGGGCGGCACGTCGTTTCCGCAAGCTATGACGACACCTTGCGTCTTTGGGACTGCGCTTCAGGCGCCTGCTTGGCCATTTGGTCTGGTCATCGAGGCAGGGTCAACGCCTGCACCTTTTCCCCGGATGGGCTGCGCGTCGTCTCCGCAAGCTGGGACAAAACCTTGCGCCTTTGGGACTGCGCTTCGGGCTCCTGCCTGGCCACTTGGTCTGGCCATCAAAGCTCCGTCAACGCCTGCACCTTTTCCCCGGATGGGCTGCGCGTCGTCTCCGCAAGCGATGACGGCACCTTGCGCCTTTGGGACTGCGCTTCGGGCTCCTGCCTCGCCACCTGGTTTGGCCATGAAGGCGGCGTCAACGCCTGCGCCTTTTCACCGGATGGTGAACATGTCATCTCTACCGGCTTGGACGGCACCCTGCGCCTATGGCGCGTGGCAGACGGCACCCAAGAGCGCATCCACCAACTCGGCCGGAACCGCAGCCACGCCGTCTGGGAGCCCCCCACCAACCGCCTGATCGAAGCCAGCGAAGGCGCCTGGCGCTGGCTGGGCGTGCAGGAGCGGGATGCGCAAGGCCGCATCCTGGGCGTCAGCCCCGCCGAAGCACGGGTGCCCGGCGGCTTCCCCTACCGTGCCCCATCCGCCTGACACCACGCCGCATACAACCACGCATCCACCGGCGCCACTTGCCGATTCGGCTGCGCCAGCACACACGCCAAACACCCCTCACACTGCAACCCGGCGGCGGCCAACAGGCGCTGCGAGCTGGGGTTGTCCACCGCGCACAGCGCGTCCACGCGCCACACGCCCGGCTGCGCCAGCGCATGCGCCACCACCGCTTGCACGGCCTCGCGCATCAAGCCCCGGCCTTGCCAGCCTCGCGCCAGCACATAACCCAGGCGCAGATGCTGAAGCGAGCGCCCATCCGGCCGTTGCGGCAACAACTGCACTTGCCCCACCGGATGCGCTTCCCCTTCAGGCAGCAGCAGCCAAGAAAACCCCGTCTTCTTGAACCAGCACGCCTGATCCCATTCGAGCCATTGGCGCGTCTGCGTCACGTCGCGGTGGGGTGCCCAATCGAGGAATGCCAAGCGCTCCGGCTGACCCGCCCAGCGCTCGAAAACCCACGGCGCATCCGCCCCAAGCGGGGCGCGCAAACACAACCGGGAAGTTTTGAGAACACGCTCCATGCCCATCCCGAGCACAGAGCGTGCCGTGCGCCGACTCAGCGGCGGCGAGCCGGCGCCGCACCGCGTGCGCCGCCCCCATCACCCGACTCTTTGCGAGCCATGGCAAGTTGCTCTTCCAGCGACGCCAGGCTCAAGCCCTTGAGCGCGCAGAAGTTCGCCGCCGTCAGCGTGGTGCGTTCAAAGTCGCGCAGCAGCGTGGCGCGTTGGCGACGTTCGGGCGTGTCCTCCGTACCCGCCGCCGCTGGGGCGGCAGCCTTGCGAGCTTCGCGCTCGGCGTTGCGTGCGGCTTGACGAGCGGCGCGTTCGGCTTGTTGTTCGGGCGTCAACGGGGCCGAAGCGGCCTCGGGTGCGCCAGCCGGGCGAGCTGGACGCTCACCCCGTGCCGGACGTTGTTGGCCATCACGCGGCCCCCGACGTTCACCACGCGCCGCACCGCTAGCCGATGCTCCTTCCGGGCGACGCGGCCCACGCGGGCCCCGCTCTGAACGCTCGGCCCCTGCGGGACGGTTCCCACGGGCTGGACGCTCGCCACGCGGCGGACGGGCCTCTACGGCTTCGGCAGCCCCTTCGCCCGGCGCACCCGCCGGCTTTTGCGCAGCCCGCTCCGCCGCACGACGTTCAGCCGTGATGGCGCGGCGCCGATCCAACTCGGCCTGAGCGACTTGGCGATGTTCATCGGTGACCGTGTCCACCGGCTGGCCGTCCAGATCGAAACGGTGCGTGGCCTTGGTCAACGCCACCAGGTAGCCCGTGGCACCGGTGTGGCGACTCAGCACCACCGACAGCAGTTTTTTGCTGAAGCGGTTTTGCGTGCGCGTTTGGATGTCGGCTTGAATGCGCAGCTTGAGGGGCTTGGGAGCCCCGTCAAACAGCGCGGGAAACAGTTGCTTGAGTTCGCGTGCGCAATCGGCTGGCGACAGGCCCGGCACCACCGGCGCCGCTTCCGCCACCGGTTCTGGGGCGGCCTGGGGGGCAGCAGTCGCCTCCTCGGCGGCTGGGGCGATGACCTCGGCGGTCTCGGTCGTCGTCGGGGCCGGAGTGTCGGCGATCGGCTGGGGGGAGGAAGACATGGGAAAAATCAGTCTGAAAGACAGTCAGGGGGGTGAATTGTGCCCGTCCTTGGCGCCCCGCTCCCAGCCCCACCCTCACTGAAAACTCACAAGCACGACACTGTCGCTCGGAAACACCGCCCACACCGCCTGTTCAGGGTGACATTCGGCGGCCCATTCGTCCGTCATCACAGCTTGAATGCGCAAGCCGCTGGGCCGCACCACGCTGCATCCGACGTGGCGCTGCGTCGCCCGCAGTCCGGCCAATCGCCCGCTCAACACGTTCAGACCCTGTTGTTCGGCTGGGGCCTGCCGGCTCACACTCACCCCCGGCGCTTTGACAAGGGCGAACAGCTCATCGCCCAGGCACAAACCCATGTCGAGTGCGGCTTCCGGTGTGATGGTGGCGGTGATGCGATCCTGCGGCCCCAGCGCCAGCACCACGTCCACCAGCCCTTGCCGGTCGGTCAGCGCCACGACCGTGCCAGCAAACTGGTTGCGCGCGCTGGTTTTCATCGTCATGCGCCGGATCAGGGTGCGCAGTTGGGCGGCATCGGCGTCCCCCGGCACAGCGTCCAGCGTGGGCAACCGGTTCAGCACATCTTGTTGTGAGCTTTGCATGGCTCGGTACAAATGGATGAGCTGGCGTGCGTAGTCGGTCAACCGCGTGCCCCCACCGCCAGCACCGCCCACGCTGCGCAACACCAGCGGCTCGGGCGCCAGCGTGTTCATGCGATCCAGCGCATCCCACGCCGCTTTGTAGGACAGCGGCACCTCCTTGGCCGCCCGATTGAGCGACCCCACCCGGTCAATCGCCTCCAACAACCGCACCCGCTGATCGGTGAGCACACCCCCCAGCGGGGTTTGCAGCGACAAATGCCCCGTCAAGCTCGGGCCCGCAGGCCCAGCGACGGGCGCCGGAGAGGGAAAAGGGGTTGCCATGGGGGGAATCGTTCAAAAGAAAAGCACCACATCAGTGCTTGTGGATGGCGTCACACATCACTTGGGTGCAAGACCAGCATGGCTTGGATTTTGCTTGACCCTGACCCACGATCTAGGAAGGAGACGGATGCCATGATCACTGCCGCCATGCTCGGAATCATCCAAGAAGCCGGAGAAGCTGTCCTGACCTTAACAGATGGGCTGGAAGAGGGCGAGCTGCTTGCCTCGCGCCTGACGCGGGCCGAAGTGTCGCGCCAGCTCACCGTGTTGGCCTCGACCTTGCGCTCTTTGCCGGAAAAAGCCATGTCCACCATGCCCGAAATCGACTGGGCGGGTTGGCGCGGCATGAACAGCGCCATCACCATCGGTGGCCTGGCCCGCGACGAAGCGTTGTGGTTTGGTGTGCGCTCGCTGGTGCCGGCGACCTTGAGCTGGCTGCGTGTCTATCGCCACTCCCACCCCGAGCTGTTCACCTACTGGAGGGCGGACGCGCTGCACGCCGGTTCACACTGACCCTGCGTCCACTTGGTCGATGAACTCGGCCATGGAAAGCACGCGGTTGTAGCGCTCGGGCTGGGCCAGCATGTCGGCCAGCTCGGGGCCTTCTTCCAGCGGGTAGTCCAGCCGCAAGCCTTGGTTGCGGATGAGGCCGACGCCAAAATCGATGTCCACCACCCAAGACGCTTCCCGGTTGTACCGGTGGAAATTGGCGAACGCTTGGTAGGTGCGGCCACACCAGTTGCCGCTTGGGCAAACGTCGCCCACCAAAGCGGGGTCTTTCGGAAAGCAGTCATGCACCACCAAGTAGCCGCCGGGGGTCAACAGGCGGCACAGGTGAACCAGCCCGTGATCCACCTCGGGGCGAAAGTGCGTCGGGTCAAAAAAGATGATGTCGAATGTCTGCCCCAGGCTGGGTAACGCCTCGGGATGAAGGTAGGGTGTCTCTTGTACGTAGGTTGTGCGGATCTGTGTGGTTTCGATGCGAACCTGCGCGTCGTAGCGCGTTTCGTCGAGATGTTCCGCGATGCACACCAGCGTGCGTTCGGGACACACCACTTCCGGTAAGGCCAGCTCACACCGGGGTTTGTTGTATTCCAGATAACGCTGCAAGCCCCGGCGCTCGATCAACCGGTTGATCACGTCCACCTTGCGCGGCTCGTTCAGCTTGTCCTGCAAGCGCAACGCATCGGCATGGCTGGGTTGGATGGACAGCACACGCGCCAGCGCTTGCCGCGTGGCATGCAAATCTCCTTGCCGGTATTGCACCCGAGCCAAACCCATCCAGCCGGCCACGTTGTGTGTGAACACAGCCACAGCCTCGGTGTAAGCCCGAACCGCCTCCGATTCGTGATGCTGCACTTCTTCGATCAGCGCCGGCCCCAACAGCCGCCAAGGCTGCGCGGGAAAACGCCGCCCAACCTGCTCAAACACCCCCCGCGCCTCGTCCAGACGGTCAGAACGCACCAGGGCAATGCCCCACAGCACCCAGACTTGGGACGCCGCCGGTTGCTGCGCCGCCAGGACGGCCAGTTGGGTCACCGCTTCGGCATATCGCCCTTGATCGAGCCAAGCACGGGCCTGGGCCAACTGAGCCTTCATGGCACCGCCACCTGTTCAAAGTTCACGCCGGCGCAGCCGCAGCTCGGCGGCTTGGGCGTGGCCTTGCAGCCCTTCGCCATAAGCCAGCTCGGCGGCGATCACGCCCAACACCTGCGCACCCGCTTCACTCACTTCGATGAGGCTGCTGCGCTTTTGAAAATCGTAGGTGCCCAAGGGCGACGAAAACCGCGCCGTGCCCGATGTCGGCAATACATGATTCGGGCCAGCACAGTAGTCCCCCAGGGATTCGCTGGTGTAGGCCCCCAGGAAAATCGCCCCCGCGTGCTTGAGCAACGGCTCCCAGCGGTGCGGCTCGGCGCTGGACACCTCCAAATGCTCGGGCGCGATGCGGTTGCTGATGTCACACGCTTCTTCCATTGAACGCGTAACGATGAGCGCACCGCGCCCTTCCAAGCTCGCCCGAATCACGGCAGCACGCGGCATGGTCGGCAGCAGGCGCTCAATGGACGCACGCACCTGGGCGATGTACCCGGCATCCGGGCACAGCAGGATGGATTGCGCCAGCTCGTCGTGCTCGGCTTGGCTGAACAAGTCCATCGCCACCCAATCTGGCGGCGTGGTGCCGTCGGCCAGCACGAGGATTTCGCTCGGGCCGGCGATCATGTCGATGCCTACTTGGCCGAACACGCGGCGCTTGGCGCTGGCCACGTAGGCGTTGCCGGGGCCGGTGATTTTGTCCACGCCCGGCACGGTGGCGGTGCCGTAGGCCAGGGCGCCCACGGCCTGCGCGCCGCCCACGGTGAACGCACGGCTCACGCCGGCCACGTAGGCAGCGGCCAGCACCAGGGCGTTTTTCTCACCGCGTGGGGTGGGCACCACCATGATGATTTCGCCCACACCCGCCACATGCGCCGGGATGGCGTTCATCAGCACGCTGCTCGGGTAAGCCGCTTTGCCGCCCGGCACGTAAATGCCCACGCGATCCAGCGGCGTCACCTTTTGGCCGAGCAGGGTGCCGTCCTCGTCGCGGTAGCTCCAGCTTTGGCCGCTGGCGGCGAGCTGGCGCTCGTGGTAGCTGCGCACGCGCTGGGCGGCCGCTTCCAGCGCGTGGCGCTGCGCGGGGGTGATGGCGTCAAACGCCGCTTTCAGCTCCTCGCGGGTCAGCTCCAGTTCGGCCACGCTGGCGGCGTTCACGCCGTCAAAACGGGCGGTGTATTCGAGCACCGCCGCGTCGCCCCGGTTTTTCACGTCGGCCAGGATGCTGGCGACGCGCTCCTCAATCGCATGGTCTTCCTCGGCCGACCAGTGGCGCAGGCGCTGGAACTCGGCTTCAAAGTCGGCGGAAGAGGTGTCCAACTGGCGCAGGTTCAGGGGGGAAGACATGGCGTTTCAGGCTCGTCGTGAAAAAGAAAAAGGGCAGCGTCAGGGCTGGATGGCGCCGGCAAATGCGTCGATGAGGGGGCGCAGCTTGTCGCGCTTCAATTTCAGCGCGGCCTGGTTCACCACCAGGCGCGACGAAATTTCCATGATCTGCTCGACTTCCACCAAATGATTGGCCACCAGCGTTTTGCCGGTGGAGACCAAATCCACGATGGCATCGGCCAAACCGGTGAGCGGCGCCAGCTCCATCGAGCCGTACAGCTTGATGAGATCGACGTGAACACCTTTGTCGGCAAAGTGCTGACGCGCCACCGTGGTGTACTTGGTCGCCACGCGGATGCGCGTGCCTTGCTTGACCTGGGCGGCGTAATCGAAATCGTCCCGCACGGCCACGCTCATGCGGCATTTGGCGATGTTCAGGTCGAGCGGCTGGTAAAGGCCCTCGCCGCCATGCTCCAACAGCACGTCCTTGCCGGCCACGCCCAGGTCGGCGCCGCCGTATTGCACATAGGTCGGCACGTCGGTGGCGCGCACCAGCACGACGCGCACATCGGGCTGGTTCGTCGGCAGGATGAGTTTGCGGGTCTTTTCCGGGTCTTCCAGCACTTCGATGCCCGCCGCCGCCAGCAGCGGCAGCGTCTCTTCAAAAATGCGGCCCTTGGAGAGCGCCAGGGTGATCATTGCGAAATCCTCTCGATGTCGGCGCCAATGGCGCGCAGCTTGGCTTCCATGCGGTCGTAGCCCCGGTCCAAGTGGTAAATGCGATCCACCTTGGTTTCGCCCTCGGCCACCAAACCAGCGATGACGAGGCTGGCCGATGCACGCAAATCCGTGGCCATCACCATCGCGCCCGACAGCCTCGGCACACCTTGCACCACGGCCATGTGGCCATCGGTTTCGATCTTGGCGCCCAGGCGCATCAGCTCGCTGACGTGCATGAAACGGTTTTCAAAAATCGTTTCGCTGATCTTGGCCGTGCCCTCGGCGATGCAGTTCACCGCCATGAACTGGGCTTGCATGTCGGTCGGGAAAGCCGGGTATTCGCTGGTGCGGAAGCTCACCGCCTTGGGGCGGCCAGCGGCTTGCACGCGGATCCAGCCGTCACCGCTTGTCACCGTGGCTCCGGCTTCGTGCAGCTTGTCGATCACGGCATCGAGGTGGTCGGCGCGGGCGTTTTGCAGCACCACGTCCCCGCCCGTCGCGGCCACGGCACACAAGAAGGTGCCGGCTTCGATGCGATCGGGAATGATGCAGTGCGGCACCTGGGGCGCATGCAGCGCCGGCACGCCCTGGATGCGGATGCGGTGCGTGCCGTGGCCTTCAATCTTGGCGCCCATGCCGATGAGCATCTCGGCCAGATCGGGAATTTCCGGCTCTTGCGCGGCGTTTTCGAGGATGGTTTCGCCTTCAGCCAGGGCGGCGGCCATCATCAGATTTTCGGTGCCGGTGACCGTCACCATGTCGGTGGTGATGCGCGCCCCGCGCAGGCGGCGCTGGCCGGCAGCGTTCAAAGGCGCCAGGGCGTTGATGAAGCCATGCTCGACGGAGATTTCCGCGCCCATGGCCTGCATGCCCTTGATGTGCTGATCCACGGGCCGCGAGCCAATCGCGCAGCCGCCCGGCAGGGACACCCGCGCCGTGCCAAAACGCGCCAGCAGCGGCCCCAGCACGAGGATGGAAGCGCGCATGGTTTTGACCAGCTCGTAAGGCGCTTCGGTGCTGTTGATGCGGCTGGCATCGATGTGAACATCGCTGTCACGCTCGGGGCTGCGCTCGGCGCTGGCGCCCATGTGGCGCAGCACCTTCAGCGTGGTGGCCACGTCTTGCAGGCGCGGCACGTTGCGCAAGGTGAAGGGCTCGGGGCAGAGCAAAGCGGCGCACAGCTCGGGCAGCGCCGCATTTTTGGCGCCAGAGATGGTGACTTCGCCTTGCAAGGCGCGTCCGCCGCGAATCAAAAGTTTGTCCATGGTGTCGGGAACGTCCGGGGGAGGCTGGGGGGCAACCCTGGGCGCCGACACGGTGGACACCGCCCGCACACCCCAAGGAGGCAGCGCGGCGGCTCAACCGCAGCACGCTCCGGGCTGCGGGAGGCGAATCAATGGCGGTGTTCGGCCGGGGCGGCGTGGCGCGCCTCGGGGCCGGCGGCGGCCCACTCGGCCGGGGTGAGCGTTTTCATCGACAGGGCGTGGATTTCGGCGCGCATCCGGTCGCCCAAAGCGGCGTAAACGCGTTGGTGACGGCGCACACGCATCAGCCCTTCGAACTCAGCCGAGACGACGGTGGCGTAGAAATGCTGGCCGTCGCCTTCCACTTCCAGGTGCTCGCAGGACAGACCTGCGCTGATGTAGGCGTGCAGTTGGGCGGGGGTGGGATGGGCCATAGTGAGGAAATTATCTCATTGACGAAGTTTGTAGCCGCTGGCCAGCAGGCGCAGCGTCAGCGCGGACACCGCCAACGCTGCCACGCCCACCACGCCCAGGCTGATCCACGGCGACACGTCGCTCACGCCAAAGAAGCCGTGGCGGAAGCCGTCGATCATGTAGAAAAACGGGTTGAGGTGGCTGGCAGCTTGCCAAAACGGCGGCAAGGTATGCACCGAGTAGAACACCCCGGCCAGCATTGTCATGGGCATGACGAGGAAGTTTTGGAAAGCGGCCATCTGGTCGAACTTTTCTGCCCACAGGCCAGCGATCAGGCCGAGGGAACCCATCAGCCACGCGCCCATCAAGGCGAAAGTCAGCACCCACAGCGGTTGGGCCAAGCCGGGCGGCGCAAACCACACCGTCACCAGCAGCACGCCGGTGCCGACCACCAAACCGCGCACCACCGACGCCGCCACATACGCCACAAACCACGCCCAGGGCGACAGCGGCGTCACCAGCAAAAACACGATGTTGCCGGTGATCTTGCTCTGGATCAGGCTGGACGAGGTGTTGGCAAACGCGTTTTGCAGCACGCTCATCATCACCAAACCCGGGATGAGAAAAGCGCTGTAGCTGATGCGGTCATACACCTTGACGTGGTCTTCCAGCACATGGCCGAAGATCAGCAAGTACAGCACGGCGGTGAGCACAGGTGCGCCCACGGTTTGGAAACTCACCTTCCAAAAACGCAGCACTTCTTTGTAAAACAGCGTGCCCGCGCCAGCCAGCAGCGCGGGGGTGTGCGGTGCGGCGCTCATGCGGCCACCTCCTGCGCGGTGCCGGGGCCGGCTGCGCCTTGCATGATCGAGAGAAACACGTCTTCCAAATCGGCGCGGCCGATCTCCAGGTCTTCGACGCGCACGCCCGCTTGGCGCAACTGGGCCAGCACGGTTTCCACGCCGGCGGCGTCTTTGGTGGGAATTTGCGCCATGCGGCCCGTCACCCGCGCCAGTGGGGCCAGGGTGGGCGGCAGCGCGTCATCGGTTTTGAAGCGCAACATCTGGCCTTGCGCTGCCGACAGCAGTTTGGCCGTGCGATCCAACGCCACCACTTTGCCCGCCTTGAGCATGGCGATGCGCCAGCACAGGGCCTCCGCTTCTTCCAAGTAGTGCGTCGTCAACAGCACGGCATGGCCTTGGCGGTTGAGCTGGGCGATGAAGTGCCACAGCGTTTGGCGCAACTCCACGTCCACGCCGGCGGTGGGTTCGTCCAGCACGATGACGGGCGGCTTATGCACCAACGCTTGCGCCACCAACACGCGGCGCTTCATGCCGCCGGACAGTTGGCGCATGTTGGCGTTGGCTTTGTCGGCCAAGCCCAGGCCGGCGAGCAGCTCGTCGATCCACGCGTCGTTGTGTTTCACGCCGAAGTAGCCGCTCTGGATGCGCAAACTTTCGCGCACCGAGAAAAACGGGTCAAACACCAGCTCCTGCGGCACGATGCCCAGGGCACGGCGGGCCGAGGTGTAGTCGGCGCGGACATCGTGGCCCATCACCGTCACCCGGCCTTCGGTGGCTTGCGCCAGCCCGGCCAAGATGCTGATGAGCGTGGTTTTGCCGGCCCCATTCGGGCCAAGCAAGCCGAAGAACTCACCTTCTTCGATGTCGAAACTCACGCCATCGAGGGCGCGCAGGGTGCCACGGGCACCACGGTAGGTCTTGGCGACCCCCTGGAAGGAAACAGCAGGCATGGCGCGGATTGTAGGAAGGGGCCAATGTCCTTGCTTCAGCGCGTCCGGCGCCGGCTGCGGTTGGCTTTGCCCGGCACCCGCCCCTGTTGCATGAGCTGGCGCCCTTGGGTCTCCAGGCGATCGAGGCTGCGCCACAGGATGGCCAGCTCATCCGGTGCCAAGGCAGCGCCCAGCTCGACGTTGATTTGGGCCACTTGCGGGAAGATTTTGGCGTACAGGGCTTGCCCGGATTCGGTCAGTGCGATCCACACTTTGCGGCCATCTTGCGCATCGCGCCGGGTTTGCACCAGCGCCTTGGCCAGCAGCCCCTGCAACCCCCGCGAGGTGCGCACCCGATCCAACTGCAACCGATCGGCCAACGCCGACGAGGTCAGCGCCTCGCAGCCGTGCAGCGCTGCCAACAAAGCCCACTCGCGCCGGGTGATGCCATGTTCACCTTCGAGCAACCGCACCACCAAACAGCTCGTGGCCCGCATCACCCGGGACAAACGGTAGAGCAACAAATCGTCCAACACCTGCGGCGCCAACGCAGACGAGGCACCAGAAGTCAACATGCCGGGTTCACCTACAGCCCAAAGTGATGGATTAGATCAATCATCACCTCGGCCCGTACATTGCCTGCGGCTCCATCGCCACCCATTCCATTCATTGTCCTGTGGGGTTCTCCAAATGTTGTTGACGCCGAACACCGTGCCCGCTTCCCTGACCCGCCGCCAAGTGTTGACCTGGGGGGCCACTGCCGCCACCGCCTTGAGCGGCTCGCTGGCCTGTGCTGCCGACCCCGCACCGGTGCAAGGCACGCTCACGTTGGTGGTGGGCTATGCCCCCGGCGGCGCCACCGACCGCGCCGCCCGTCTGATCGGTGAACACTTGCGCGCCCGCCATGGCTTGAACGTGATCGTGGACAACCGCACCGGCGCGGGCGGGCGCATCGCCGCGCAACAAGTCAAGCGGGCGGGTGCCGATCAAAACGTGCTGCTGCTGGCCAACCCGGCCACCATGGTCATCGCCCCCGTGGTGTTCAAAGACGCGGGCTACGACCCGGAAAAGGACTTCGTGCCGGTCAGCCAAGTCAGCGAATACCAGTTTGCCATCGCGGTGGGCGCCTCAATTCCGCTCAAGGAAGTGAACCACCTGTTCGCCTGGCTGCGCAGCAACCCGGATCGGGCCAACTTCGGTGTGCCAGCCACGGGCAGCTTGCCGCACTTTTTCAGCTTGATGCTGGCCGAGCAAGCCAAGGTGTCGCCGCAGATCATCGGCTACAAAGGGTCGGCCCCGCTGCAAACCGATTTGATCGGCGGCCAGGTGCCCGTGGCCATCGACACCCTGGACTCACTTTATGCCCTGCACCAAGCGGGCAAGCTGCGCATCTTGGCCAGCTCGGGCGAGCAACGCGCCAGCTTTGCGCGGGATATCCCTACCTTCAGGGAGGCTGGCCTGAAACTGAGCGCCAACGGCTGGAATACCTTCTTTGCGCCCGTACAGATGCCCAGTGCGAAGGTACAGTGGCTCGCAACCGCCATACGCGCCGCTATGCAAGAACCGTCGATCCGTCAAGCGTTCGACAAAGTGTTCATGACACCCGTCATCACAAATCAGGAGGAAACGCGGCGCGCCTTGGCCCAATTCCGTGCGCAGTGGCTGCCCATTGTGCAGCGCACGCACTTTGAGCCTTGAACTTGTTCCTCCTGCTGCCATGAATGACCGTCTGCTCTCGTCTCGTCCCCATCGGGTGACTCGGCCACTGGCCGCCTTGGCGCTGGGCTGTGCCAGCCTGCTGCTCCCCTGGTCAGTGGCCCATGCCGCCCCCGACGACACCCTGACCTTGGTGGTGGGTTATCCCGCCGGGGGCACGACGGATCAGGTCGCACGCATCTTGGCACCCCATCTGAGTGCCCGCCTGCGCATGCCGGTCAAGGTGGAAAACCGGGTGGGCCACGGTGGCCATCAAGCCGCCCGTGACGTGGCCAAGGCCGATGCCTCGCAAAATGTGCTGCTGCTGAGCAACCCAGCGGTGATGGTGATTGCGCCCGTCACCCAAAACAACCTCGGCTACAGCCCCGACAAGGATTTCACCCCGGTCGCCCACGTCGTCGATTACGAACTGGCCTTGGCGATCAACAAGGATTTGCCCCCGAATCGGATGATGTTCTTGGTCAGTTGGCTGTGGTCGCACCCCGAAGACAGCCGCTTTGCCGTGCCTGCGCTGGCCAGTCTGCCCCACTTTTTTGGGCTGAAGTTGAGCGTGGCGGCCCGGGTCAAACCCACCATCGTGGATGGCAAAGGCTCGGCGGCTCTGGCCGCCAATTTGGCCAGTGGCCGGGAAAAAATCGCCATTGACACCCTGAGCGCCTTGTTGCCCCGTCACCAAAAAGGCGACGTGATCATTCTGGCGACTTCGGGCCGGCAACGCGCCAAACAACTGCCCGACGTGCCCACCTTCTACGAGAACGGCCTCAAGATCAGCGCCCTGGGTTGGAATGCGTTTTACGCGCCCAGCAGCATGCCAGCCGCCAAGGTGCAGATGCTGGGGGGGCACATCCGATCCGTCATGAGCGATCCGGCGGTGCGCAAGGCCATTTTGAACACAGGCATGGTGCCCGTGGCCGCCGGCCCCGACGAAACCGCGCAGATGTTGCGCCGCTTCCGCAGCGAATGGGAGCCATTGGTGCGCCACTACAGCTTTGCCCCCTGATTTTTTTCTGTGATGACCCGCAACGTCTTGTTCATCATGGCCGACCAGCTTCGCCGGGATCACCTGGCGTGCTACGGCCACCCCTACATACGCACCCCGCATCTGGACGCCCTGGCGCGGCGCGGTGTGCGCTTTGATCAAGCTTATGTGAACTCTGGCGTGTGTGGCCCGTCGCGCATGAGTTACTACACGGGGCGTTACCCCAGCAGCCACGGTGCCACCTGGAACCGGGTGCCGTTGCCGATTGGCGAAGTGACGCTCGGGGAATACCTGCGCAGCGCGGGGCACCGCTTGGCGCTGGCAGGCAAAACCCACGTCATGCCCGACCATGCCGGCTTGCAGCGCTTGGACATCGACGGCGGCTCCGCCCTGGGCGCGCTGCTGCGCCGAGGCGGTTTCGAGGAAATCGACCGCTACGACGGCCACCATCGCCCCGGCGCCGAAAGCGGTTACCCGGCCTTCCTGCGCGCCATGGGCTATGACAGCGCCGATCCGTGGAGCGATTACGTCATTTCTGGCATCGACGCCAGCGGCCAAGTGGTGAGCGGCTGGCACATGCGCAACGTCCACCTGCCGGCGCGTGTGGCCGAACCGCACTCGGAAACGGCCTACATGACGGATCAGGCGATGGATTTCATGTCCCGCCAAGGGGATTCGCCTTGGGTGCTGCACCTCAGTTACGTCAAACCGCATTGGCCGTACATGGCGCCGGCGCCCTACCACGCACGCTACAGCTTCGACCAGTGTTTGCCGGTGCAGCGCCATGCCGCTGAGTTGGAGGACGCGCATCCCGTCGTCGCGGCGTACCGCCAGAGCGAGGAAAGCCAAAGTTTCGCCATGGAGGACTGCGTGCGCACCGTGCGCCCGGTCTACCAGGGGTTGATCGAACAGCTCGATCACCACCTGGGCCGCCTGTTCGAACACATGGATCGGCTCGGTGTGCTCCAAGACACGCTGATTCTCTTTTGCGCCGACCACGGTGAATTCCTCGGCGACCATTGGCTGGGCGAAAAAGAACTGTTTTACGACATGGTGCAGCGCGTGCCCTTCATCGTCGTCGATCCAAGCCCGGCGGCGGATGCCACGCGGGGGCAGGTCGAACAGCGCCTCGTTGAAAGCGTGGACGTGGTGCCCACGATTCTTTCGGCCTTGGGCCTGCCCTGCCCGTCTCACCGCTTGGAGGGCCGCAGCCTGCTGCCGCTGCTGCACGGCCACACCACGGACTGGCGCGACGCGGCGTTTTCCGAGCTGGACTACAGCTTCAAGCTCGCCCGTCGCCGCCTGGGGCACACGCCGCAAAACGCCCGCGCCTATTCGGTGCGACAGGGCCGCTGGCGTTACGTCTACTGGCTCGAAGCGCCCGAACAGCTCTACGACCTGGAAGCCGATCCGCACGAAATGCACGACCTTGGCCGCGAGGCCAGCACCGCCAGCGTGCGCCAAGCCCTGCGCGACACGCTGTTGGACTGGCTGGCCCGCCGCAAACGCCGCACCACACTCACCGACGAGCAAGTCGAAACCTCGACCCACGCGCACAAACAAGCCGGGGTGTATTTCGGGCAGTGGTGAGCGGCGCGGCTGTGCGATGCTTGCGCCGTTTTTGCTCTACTGCCTCACCCCCCTAATCTGTCATGAAATACATCGCTTCTCTGGTTGTGCTGGCTTGGCTATCGGGCTGCGCCACCCAAGAAACCATCGACACCGACATTGAAACCGATGCCGTCACCGGTGCCAAAGTGCGGCGCGAGCGCATCAACCTGCCGCAAAACGTCGAATGCACGGACTTTGCCAAGCTCTCCAGCAGCGTCACCCCGCCGGAGCTGTACGGCGGTTTGGTGCGCTGCATTCAGGAAGATCGCTTGAACATCGCGGTGCGCTACTTCGCCTTGGCCGGCACCTACACGACTTACGACACCTACCGCGTCACGGAGGCCGAGCCCCGCAAACTGCACAACAAACTGCCGTTGCGCGTGCGTGAGTTGGTGGGAGAGAAAAAGTGGCGGGAATTTTGGGCCACCACCACCACCACCTTGAGCACGCCGGACACGCTGGCCGAGGTGTGTCACGACGTGCGCAAAATGGCACCGCCCCAATACACCCCACGCTACATGAGCAAGACCAGCCCTGCCGCCAACGTCGAAGGCAACGCTGCCGCGTTCTACGGCAAGGCGCTGGAGAGCTATCTGCACTGCCCCAAGAGCTGAGCCTTGTGATGCCCCCTCGCCGCAGCCCCACCCCGCCGGAACTTCAGCCCGTGTTGGCCCTGTTGAGCACCCTGGAGCCGCTCATCTACGCGGCCAACGCTGGGGCTGACCGTGCGCACTTCGAAGCCTTGCTGGCTCCGGATTTTTGGGAGGTCGGCGGCTCCGGCCAGGTTTACGACCGGGCGTTCGTGCTGGATACCCTGGAGGAACGCCAGCGCCATCCCCGCGAAGAAGCGTGGCACACCTTCGACTGGCACCTGCGGCCCGTCGATGAGCGCCACGTTTTGCTGACCTATGCGTTGCAGCAACCGACCCGGCTGTCCCGCCGCGCCACCTTGTGGCGCCGTACCACCGACGGCTGGCAGATGGTGTACCACCAAGGGACGCCCGTGCTCTAAGCTATTTCCCGCAAGGGTTGATCTTTGACAGGGCCGATTGCAATGCAAAAATCAACGCACGAGCTTGGTCAAAATCAAGCTCTAACTCAGTATTCCCAATGACATCTGAGTCATTTATTCTGGGATCAACAATGTCGGGTACGTCTTCCAGCCTCACATCTGGATTGATCATCCATGTCTCTACATTGATAAAACCCCGGTGTATGTTAGCTTGAACATCGATAAAGCCTTGCCGATAAGCCACTCCAGCACAGCGTATTTTATTTTCAGCAGGCATGAGGTACCCTGAATCAACCGAGATATCAGGCCCGTCCTTTTCTAGTGCGGGCGCAGCACATATTCGTTGTACCACACCCGCCCCGACCGTGATCAGTCAGCGAGAGCAACCCATTGCTGGCACTTGCTTCGCTGACCAAAAATATCGAAACTCTGATGATCCCTCCCGGTAAGCCCAAGACCTTCGCACACAACCTTGATTCGTCGCCCCAATGACGAATGCAATTGCTGAAACGGCGCATCGGTACTCATCGAAGCCAATGCATCAATATAGCGCCGTTGATTTTTATGCGCCAGCTCTCGAATCACCAAATGTGAATCAAAAGGCACCTTCAGTGATTGAACCACTTCGGCGATTGCAGCATCCCAATCTTCCATAAAAACACCTTTCCTCATGAGTTTCAGTGGTCTATTGCCATCATCTGGTCATGATGATGTGCGTGAAGGGTGACTAACCCTTTTTCTTGCGCGAGGTGGCAGCCCGCCGAGCCACGTTCCCCCGCCCCGCCTGCGCAGCCCGGGCGCCCTGGATCGATTTGGCGGATTTGGCAGCGCGTTTGGCTTGTCGATCCGCTTGCTGCGTGGCTGCCAAAGTCTGCACCGCGCTTGCGCTCTCCGCCGAACGCCCCTTGGCCAGCAAACGCTCGCCATCACCCTCGCGCACGATGCGGAAGTCAATGCGACGCCCGTCCAAGTCCACCCGGCTCACCTGCACCTTGACCTTGGTGCCGATGACATAACGCAAGCCCGTGCGCTCGCCGCGCAGTTCCTGGCGCACTTCGTCAAAGCGGAAATACTCGCCACCCAGCTCGGTGATGTGGATCAGCCCTTCGACATACAACGCATCCAGCGTGACGAACACGCCAAAACTCGTCACCGCCGACACGGTGCCCATGAACTCCTCGCCCAAGCGCTCGCGCATGTAACGGCATTTGAGCCAAGCTTGCACATCGGATGATGCCTCGTCGGCGCGGCGCTCGTTGGCGCTGCAATGCAGGCCGATTTGCTCCCACAACGGCACTTCCGCCGCCCCGCTGCGCGTGGGCTTTTTAGCCCCCGGTTCGGGCGCTGGCGGCAGGCCCCGCCCGCCCAGGCGCATGGTTTGGCGCTCCACCCCAGCGCCGACGTTTTTCACCGCCAACCGTTTGCCCGTCAGCAGGGCTTTGATGACGCGATGCACCATCAAATCCGGATAACGGCGAATCGGGCTGGTGAAGTGCGTATAACCCGAGTAAGCCAGACCGAAATGGCCGCTGTTGTGCGGCGTGTAAATCGCTTGCTGCATCGAACGCAGCAACATGGTGTGAATTTGCTGTGCGTCTGGTCGGTCTTGTGTGGCTTTGGAGATGGCTTGCAACTCGGCTGGTTTCGGGTCGTCGCTCAGCGTAAAACCCAGCCCCAGCGCTTTGAGATAGTTTTGCAGGGCTTGACGTTTCTCGGGCGTCGGGCCTTCGTGGACACGGAACAGGCCAGGATGCTTTTTCTCCGCAATGAAATCTGCCGCGCAGACGTTGGCCGCCAGCATGGTTTCTTCGATGAGGCGGTGTGCATCGTTGCGCACACGCGGCACGATTTGCTGAATGCGCCCCAGCTCATCACAGACAATCTGGGTTTCGGTGGTTTCAAAGTCCACCGCCCCACGCCGGTTGCGCGCCTTGAGCAGCGCCCGGTACAGCTCATGTAGGTTCACCAGATGCGGCACCAGCTCGGCGCGCTTTTGCGCTTCCGGCCCGCGTGTGTTGGCCAGGGCGGCAGCCACCTCGGTATAAGTCAGGCGGGCGTGCGAGCGGATCACTGCCGGGTAAAACTGGTAAGCCTGAATCTCGCCTTCCTCGTCGATCACCATGTCGCACACCATCGACAGGCGTTCGACCTCAGGATTCAGCGAACACAGCCCGTTCGAAAGTTTCTCCGGCAACATCGGAATCACCCGACGCGGAAAATACACCGACGTAGCACGCTCGAACGCATCCTTGTCCAGCGCCTCGCCGGGTTTGACGTAATGGCTCACGTCGGCAATTGCCACCAGCAAGCGCCAGCCCTTCAGCGCCGACTTGCCCCGACCGCTGCTGTGCGGCTCGCAGTACACCGCATCGTCAAAATCCCGCGCATCTTCCCCGTCGATGGTGACGAGTGGCACATCGCGCAGGTCGATGCGCTGTTTGTAATCGGCTGGGCGCAGTTTGTCCGGCAACGCGGCGGCTTGGGCCACGGTTTCCGGGCTGAAAATGTGCGGCACGCCGTATTTGCGCACCGCGATTTCGATTTCCATGCCAGGGTCGTCGATCTGCCCCAGCACTTCCACCACGCGCCCCACGGGCTGGGAGAACATGCTCGGTGGCTCGGTCAACTCCACCGACACCACCTGCCCCGCCTGCGCACTGGCCACGGCGTTTTTGGGGATGAGGATGTCTTGCCCGTAACGCTTGTCTTCCGGTGCGACGATCCACGCCCCCTTCTCCAGCAGCAACCGGCCAATGATGGGGGTTTTGCGGCGCTCCAGAATGTCCACCACCCGTCCTTCGGGCCGGCCTTTGCGATCCAACCGCACCACGCGCACTTTGACGCGGTCTCGATGCAACACACCGCGCATTTCCTGCGGGCTGAGATAGATGCTGTCCCCCCCCGCATCCGGCTGGACGAAGCCGTGACCATCCCGGTGACCTTGCACCGTGCCCTCCAGCTCGGCCATTAATGTTGAGTTATTTTCTTGGTTATTTTTCAAAATTTTTGCCACAAACGGCCTTTCTTAGACATAATTCAATTCTTCGCTGAACAGCGCAACGCAAAACGAAGCACAAACAGCGATAAGCCCAGGTGGCGGAATTGGTAGACGCACTAGTTTCAGGTACTAGCGGGTAACTCCGTGGAGGTTCGAGTCCTCTCCTGGGCACCAAGATCGTAAAGGCCAGCAGCGAAAGTTGCTGGCCTTTTTCGTTTTGTGCATCGCAAAGATGCCAAAAAAGGCGGCTTGCCTGCACAGCTCGCCGCCTCGTTCGCCTTAGATCGACAACTTGCGCGCCAGACCCGCTGGGCGCAATGTGTCGTACTCTTCGAAAGGCTGGTGAATCCACAGGCTCGTGGCCAGCATTTCGACGTAATAGTCCGGCGTGTAGCAGGACACCGCTTTCGTCCACAGCACCGCCGAGCGCAGCTCGGCAATGGCCGGCATGCCGCGCAGGCGCTCGACCACCGCTTGCAGCGTCACCCCGGAATCGGCCAAATCGTCCACCAGCAGCACGCGGCCAGCCAGCTCGCCCTTGGGCATGGTGATGTACTTGGCCATGTCGAGGCGACCCTGAATGGTGCCGCCCTCAGCGCGGTAGCTGCTCGTGGCCATGATGGCCAGCGGCTTGTCAAACACCCGCGAAAGCACATCCCCCGGGCGCAGGCCACCCCGGGCCAGGCACAGGATTTGGTCAAACTCCCAGCCCGAAGCGTGTACCTTGAGCGCCAGCTTCTCGATCAGCAGGTGGTACTCGTCCCAGGAGACGTAGAGGTGCTTGCCGTCATCGGTGAGCATCATCGTGTCCTTTCTCATCAGCCTCGGAACGGGTGGCGCAGCAGGATGGTGTGATCCCGGTCGGGGCCGGTGGACACCATGTCAATCGGCGCACCGATGATTTCTTCCACGCGCTTCAGGTAAGCGCGGGCGTTTTCGGGCAGGCCGTCCCACGTCGTCACGCCGAAGGTGCTTTGCGTCCAGCCGGGGAAGGTTTCGTATTGCGGTTCGCAGAACTGGATGTCGTCCGCGTCCAGCGGCAGGATGTCGATGGGCTCGCCGCGCAGGGTGTAGCCGACGCACACCTTGATTTCCGACAAACCATCGAGCACGTCCAGCTTGGTGATGCACAGGCCGGTCACGCCGTTGATGATGATGGCGCGCTTGAGCGCTGCCGCATCCAACCAACCGCAGCGGCGGGCGCGCCCCGTGACGGTGCCGCGCTCCTGGCCCACGGTCGAGAGGTGGTAGCCGATGGTGCCTTCATCGTCGATGGGCAGCTCGGTCGGGAACGGGCCCGAACCCACGCGGGTGGTGTAAGCCTTGGTGATGCCCAGGATGTAGTGCAGCAGATGCGGCCCCACGCCCGAACCGGCGGCGGCATTACCGGCCACGCAGTTGCTGGAAGTCACGAACGGATAGGTGCCGTGATCCACGTCCAACAGCGTGCCTTGTGCGCCTTCGAACAACAGGTTGTCGCCAGCCGCTTGGGACTTGTGGATCATGTAACCCACGTCGGCCATCATGGGCTTGAGTTCTTCGGCCAGCTTCATGGCTTGTTCGAAGATCGGCTCGAATTCCAACGTGGACGCCTTCAGATAGCCGCCCAGCGCCTCGTTGTGCAGCGCCAGCAAATCGCGCAGTTTCTTGGCGAAGCGATCCGGGTGCTTCAGGTCTTGCACGCGCAGGGCGCGGCGGGCGACCTTGTCTTCGTAGGCCGGGCCGATGCCCTTGCCCGTGGTGCCGATCTTGCCGGCGCCACTGTTTTCGCGCAGGGCTTCACGCGCCTTGTCCACTTCGACGTGGAACGGCAGGATCAGCGGGCAGGATTCGCTGATGAACAAGCGCGAGCGCACGTCCAACCCCGCTTTTTCCAGGCGAGCGATTTCAGACACCAAATGCGCCGGATCCACCACCACGCCGTTGCCGATGTAGCACTTCACGCCGTCGCGCATGATGCCGGACGGGATGAGTTGCAGCGCCGTCTTGACGCCGCGAATCACCAGCGTGTGACCAGCGTTGTGGCCACCTTGGAAGCGGGCCACGCCTTGGGCGTGTTCGGTGAGCCAGTCGACGACCTTGCCCTTGCCCTCGTCGCCCCATTGGGTGCCGACGACGACCACGTTACGGCCGCGCGCGGTGGCGGCCAAGCTGTTGCCTTGTTCCATGGCTGAAAATTCTGGTGTTCGATGAAGGGAAGCGGTTGCCGACGCGCTCACAGCGCGCACAGCACCCATTGGCCGTCGACCGCTCGCAATTCGCGGTCGCACTCGAATTCCTGCGTTTCGCTCTCATGGCCCGGCAGGATGCAGACCACGGTTTCGCCCACCGCCCGCAGGCGACGGATGGCGGCGCGCAACGCCGCGTCTTCGCCCCACGGGGCGCGGATGGCGGGGCGCGGGCGCGCTGCCGCCACCACGCCGCTCAGGCCCTTGAGATCCAAGCTGGCACCCACCGCCGGGCGGTTGCGGCCAAAGACGGCGCCCACCTCGTCGTAGCGCCCACCTCGGGCCAACGGATTGGGTGAACCCGCACCGTAAGCGGCAAAGCGCACGCCGCTGTAATAGGCGTAGCCGCTCATGTCGGACAGGTCAAAACCGATGCGCACACCTGGGCAAGCTTGGCGCACATGGCCGGCGAGCCACGCTAAATCGTCCAGCGCCTGGGCGATGGGCCCCCGGGCTGGCAGGCGTTGCCGGGCTTGAATCAGCACTTCGTCGCCGCCGTACAGGTCGAGCAGCACCAGCAGGGCGTCACGCGATTCGGCGGTGCAGCCCCGCGTCATGGCCCGTACAGCGCTGCCATCCTTGGCGGTGAGGGCTGCGACCAAATCGGTGAGGGCCTGCACATCCAGCATCAACCCGCCCAGCACCGAGCGCACCATGCGGGCGTGGCCCAAATCCAGGGTGAGGTTGCCCACACCCGAGCTGGCCAGCCCTTCGACGGTCAGCTCCAGCACTTCGAGATCGGCTTCTAGGCCCGCGTGGCCAAAAATTTCGATCCCGAGTTGCAGTGGCTCGCGTGTGGCGTGCAAGCCCGCCGGGCGGGTGTGCAGCACCGGGCCGCAGTAGCACAAGCGGGTGACGCCCTCGCGGTTGAGCAAATGCGCGTCGATGCGGGCGACTTGGGGGGTGGCGTCGGGCCGCAGGCCCAGCGTGCGCCCGCTGAGCTGATCCACCAGCTTGAAGGTTTTGAGATCCAGCTCGTGCCCGGTTCCAGACAACAAGGACTCCAGATGCTCCAGCATCGGAGGGATCACCAATTCAAAGCCGTAGGAGCGCGCCAGATCGAGCCATTGACGCCGCAGCTCCTCGATGCGCCGGGCCTGGGCTGGCAGGACGTCGGCGATGTGCTCTGGCAGCAGCCAAGCAGAGGACATGGATTGCACCGGGTAAAAAGCGAGATTCTACAAGGCAGCACACGCGAAACTGCCGGCGCCAGTCACCTGCGCGTCACAGGCCCAGCACCAACAAAAACCCGGCGAGCAAGCTGCACAAGCCGAACAGACGGATCTGGCCATCGCTCATTTGCACCGCTTGCAAAAATACCTGGCGCCACAACTGAGGGTTCAGAAAGGGCAGCAGCCCTTCAAACACCAGCATCAGCGCCAGCGAGCCGAGCAACAAATCGCTCACCGACGCCCCGCCGGTGCCGCTGCCCCCGAGCCCCGCATGACACGGAAGAAGTCACTCGACGGATCGAGCACCATCACGTCAGACTTGCTGCGGAAGCTCGTCCGGTACGCTTCCAAGCTGCGGTAGAACTGGGCGAACTGCGGATCGCGGCCAAACGCACCGGCGTACAGCGCGGAGGCTTCGGCATCGCCTTCGCCCTTGATTTTTTGCGCGTCGCGGTAAGCATTGGCCAAGATCACTTCGCGCTGCCGGTCGGCGTCGGCGCGGATTTTTTCGCCTTCGGCTTGGCCGGTAGAGCGCAACTCGTTGGCCACTTGCTTGCGCTCGGACTCCATGCGCCGATACACCGAATCGGTGATGTTGGCGACAAAATCGGCCCGTTTGATGCGCACATCCACGATCTCAATGCCGAACGACTTGGCTTCATCGGCCAAGCGAGCTCGCACGTCGTTCATGACCTTCTCGCGCTCGGTGGCCAGCACCCCCCCGACATTGCGCTTGGTGATTTCCTCGTTGAACGCCGCTTGCACCACGGGGCTGAGGCGGTTTTCGAGGTTGCGAATGTCGGTGCCGTTGTTGCGAATGAACTGGCGCGGTTCGGTGATGCGCCACTTCACCAGCCAATCGATCACCAGGCTTTTCTTTTCGGCGGTGAAGATTGGACGGGTCTCGGGGCTGTCCAGGGTTTGGATGCGTTTGTCGAGAAACACCACGTTCTGGAACGGCGGCGGCAGTTTGAATTTCAGGCCGGGCTCGGTGATGACTTCCTTGATTTCACCCAAGGCGTAAATCACCGCCACTTGGCGCTGATCGACCACGAACAGGGTTGATGACGCCAGCATCAAGGCCAGCATCGCCCCACCCACCCACACGGAAATGCGATTCATCTTCAAAGTCTCCTGGCGGTGGTGTGAACTCAGCGGCTTTCGCGCTCGCGGCCACGCGAACCATCACGCGAACGGACATCCGCCGACGCAGCGGCGTCCGCCCCGCCATTGGCTGCCGGAGCCGACGCCGGAGCCGCCGCCGGCGCCAAATTCGGGCCCGATTGCTGCACCAGTTTGTCCAGCGGCAGGTACAGCAGATTGGAGCCACTGCGGCTGTCCACCATCACCTTGGTGACGTTGGAGAACACTTGCTGCATGGTGTCGATGTACAACCTGTCTCGGGTGACGGCGGGGGCTTTTTGGTACTCCGTCCACACCGAGGTGAAGCGCTGCGCGTCCCCCTCGGCTTGCGCCACCACGCGGGATTTGTAACCCTGCGCTTCTTCCATCAACCGCGCTGCCGTGCCTTGTGCCTTCGGGATGACCTCGCTGGCATAGGCTTGTCCTTCGTTTTTGAAGCGGTCGCGATCCGCACCGGCACGCACCGCATCATCGAAAGCGGCTTGCACTTGCTCGGGCACCTGCACGTTTTGCAGGTTGACGTTGGCCACCACCACGCCGGCGTTGAGGCGGTCGAGCTGGGCTTGGATCAGCTTGACCAAGTCGGCGGCGATGCCATCGCGGCGCTCGTACAGCACCGAATCCACCTTGCTGCGCCCGACGATCTCCCGCACCGCCGATTCGCTGGCTTGCACCACGGCTTCGTCCGGGTTGCGGTTTTCGTAGAGGAAGGCCCGTGCATCCTTCAGCCGATATTGCACGGTGAAGCGGATGTCCACGATGTTTTCGTCCTGCGTCAGCATGGACGACTCGCGCAGCCCCGTGGCCTGCACCACCGCCGTGCGGCCCACTTCGACGGAGCGCAGTTGCGTCACGGCCACCGTTTCGTGCTGCTGCACCGGGTAAGGCAAACGCCATTGCAAGCCGGCGCCCACCGTGCTGGTGTACTTGCCGAACGTGGTGATCACCGCTTGCTGGCCTTCTTGGACGATGAACACGCCGCTGCCGGCCCAAATCAGGGCCACCAAGCCGGCGATCATGCCGAGCCCGAAGCCGGCGCCCTTCATGTCGGGCGGCGGGCCCGGATCGGCTGGCGGCTCTTGGCCGGAGCCTGGGCCGTTGGCGCCGCCTTTGTTGTTGAACATGTCGCCCAACTTGCGGTTGAAGTCGCGCCACAGCTCGTCCAAGTCGGGCGGGCCGTCGTTGCGGCCATTCTGGTTGAGCACGAGCAGGCGGCGGCCAGAGCCAACCAGCAGCGCGTGGCTGGCCTGCGTCAGCGCGGACAGCCGGTGCCCGAAGCCGGGATGGGCGAAGGAGGTGTCAGGCATGGTCGTGTGATGAATGAAGGGCGAGGTCTGGCACGGGTGTCCCATCGGGCAAAGTGGCGACGTTCGGCGCATTTCGCAAGGCCTGGGCTTGAAGATGTTCCCCGATCACGGTACGCAACACATCCAAACCCTCACCGGTGAGGGCGCTGACGAACACCCGATCGACCCGGCCGCCGCCCGGCAGTTCCAACTGATCGCGTGCTTGGCGCGGTTGTTGGCTGGGTTCGAGCAAATCGCGCTTGTTGTAAACGAGGATCTGCGGCAAGTTGGCCGCGCCGATTTCCTCCAGCACGCGCTCGACTTCGATTTTTTGCTCGAACAACACCGGGCTGGCCGCGTCGATGACGTGCAGCAGCACATCGGCTTCGGCGGCCTCCTGCAACGTGGCTTGGAAGGCTTCGACCAGTTTGTGCGGCAAGTCGCGGATGAACCCCACCGTGTCCGACAGGGACACTGAGCGCCCCACCTCACCGAGGTAGAGCGAGCGCGTGGTGGTGTCCAGCGTGGCAAAGAGCTGGTCGGCGGCGTAGGCACGGGCCTTGACCATGGCGTTGAACAGCGTGGACTTGCCGGCGTTGGTGTAACCCACCAGCGACACGCGAAACGTGCCGCTGCGCTCGCGTGACCGGCGCTGTGTGTTGCGCTGGCGCTTGACCTTCTCCAAACGCACTTTGACGGACTTGATGCGCTCGTCAATCATGCGGCGATCGAGTTCGATCTGCGCTTCGCCGGGGCCACCGCGATGGCCGACGCCGCCACGCTGGCGCTCCAAGTGGCTCCAGCGCCGCACCAAACGAGACGCCAGGTATTGCAGTTGCGCCAGTTCGACTTGCAGCTTGCCTTCGTGGCTCTGGGCCCGAGCGGCAAAAATTTCGAGGATCAGCGCCGTGCGATCCGCCACTGGCACGCCGAGGTGGCGCTCCAAGTTGCGCTGCTGGGCAGGCGACAGGGGCTGATCAAAGATGACGCCGTGGGCGTCGTGCAGCGTCACCAACTGCTTGATTTCATCGGCTTTGCCGACGCCCACAAACAGCGCCGGATCGGGCGCTTTGCGTTTGGCGATGACTTTGGCAACAACCTCATCGCCAGCCGATTCGGCCAGCAAGGCCAGCTCATCCAGCGTGGGATCAAACGAAGCGCCGGGGCCGAAATCGACCCCGACGAGAACGGCCCGCGCCGCAGCATCGGCCGGCGCGGTGGACGTGGTGGAAACGGTCAAGATGGTTTGATCGGTTCAGTGCAGCCGATCAGCCGGGCGACGGGGTTCAGTTGTCGCCGGCGTCGGCCGGGTGGAAGTTGACGGCGCGGCCAGGCACCACAGTGGAGATGGCGTGCTTGTAGACCATCTGGGTGACGGTGTTGCGCAGCAGCACGACGTACTGGTCGAACGACTCGATGTGGCCTTGCAGCTTGATGCCGTTGACCAGATAAATCGAGACCGGGACATGCTCCTTGCGCAGCAGGTTCAGGAAGGGGTCTTGCAGGAGTTGTCCTTTGTTGCTCACGATATGCTCCGTGTTGTGAGAGGGGTTCAACGGAAATGGCGAAGTGGCACGTTATCACAGCCACGCAAACCGTTTCGCAAGGGGGATTCCCTCCCTGGCACCAGGGGACTGGGTCGGATGCGGTCAGGGGCCCGACTCGGCAAACGGGTTGTGCGAGCTGCGGAACTCCAGCTTCAGCGGTGTGCCCACCAGCTTGAAGTGCTCCCGGAACCGTCCTTCCAAATAGCGCCGGTACGCCCCATCGACGTGATCCAGCGAATTGCCGTGGATGACGATGATGGGCGGGTTCATGCCGCCTTGGTGGGCATAGCGCATTTTGGGTCGGAAGCTGCCGGCGCGCTTGGGCGCTTGGTGCTCCACCGCTTCATGCAGAAGCCGTGTCAGCACCGGGGTCGGCAGCTTGCGGGTGGCCGACGCGTGCGCGTTGGCAATCGCCTTCCACAGCGGCCCCAAACCCTGGCGCTTGATGGCCGACATGCGGACGATCTCCGCAAATTTCAAGAACGCCAACCGGGTTTCGATGGAACGTTCCAGTTGTTCGCGCTGGTAAGCGTCAATCGCGTCCCACTTGTTGATGGCGATGACCACGGCACGGCCTGCCTCCAAGATGTAGCCGGCGATGTGCGCGTCTTGCTCGCTCACACCCTGGGTGGCGTCCACCATCAGCACCGCGACGTTGGCGTCGGCCACGGCTTGCAGCGTCTTGACCACCGAGAATTTTTCGATGGCCTCAAACACCTTGCCTTTGCGGCGCAGGCCGGCAGTGTCGATCAGCTCGTAGCGTTGGCCATCGCGCTCCAGCGGGACACGGATGGCGTCCCGCGTGGTGCCGGGCATGTCGAAGGCGATCAGGCGATCTTCCCCCAGCCAGGCATTGATCAGCGTCGATTTGCCAACGTTGGGGCGGCCCGTCACCGTCAAGCGAATGGGGGCGGCTTCGGCGGGCTCGTCGTCGTCCTCGGTTTCGGGGAAATCGACCAGCGCTTCTTCAATCAAACTGCGGATGCCTTGGCCGTGCGCCGCCGAAATCGGCAGCGGCTCGCCCAGCCCCAGTTCGTGGAACTCGGCCAGATGGGGCGATTCGACCATGCCCTCGGCCTTGTTGACCGTGAGAATGACGCGCTTGTTGGCCTGGCGCAGGAAGCGGGCGATGTCCGCGTCTTGGGCCGACAGCCCCGTGCGCACATCGGTAACGAAGATGACCACATCGGCTTCGGCCACGGCCTGGCGCGTTTGTTTGGCCATTTCCTTGACGATGCCGGTGGACGAATCCGGCTCGAAGCCGCCGGTGTCGATGACGATGAATTCGCGTTTGCCCAGGCGACCGTCGCCGTAGTGGCGGTCGCGTGTGAGGCCCGCGTAGTCGGCCACGATCGCGTCGCGGCTCTTGGTCATGCGGTTGAACAGGGTGGACTTGCCGACGTTGGGCCGTCCGACCAGAGCGATGACAGGTTTCAAGCGTTGCCTTGGAAAAACAAAATCAGGAGGCGTTGACGCGGTAGGCGAAGACACCGCCCCGGCGCGTCACGGCCAGCAGGGTGTCGTTGGGGGCCACGCGCACGGCGATGACCGGTGAGCCGTCGGTGTTGAGGCGCAGCAAGGTGCGGCCATCGTCGCGGGCCAAGACATGCAGGATGCCTTCGCCATCGCCCACCACCACAGCATCCCGCCAGCGGGCCGGGGCGCTCAGCGTGCGGTACAGCAAGGCATCGATCGACCACGCCAAGGTACCGTTGCGGCGCCGGTGGGCGCTGAGTCGATCCATGTCGTCGGTGCTGAACAGCAGCTCGGCATCGGCAGCGATGGGTTGGCCGCCGGTGCTGTTGGCCGTCCACTGCACGCGGGTGGTTTGGGCATCGACACACCCGACGGTGTTTTGGAAGGAGCGCAGGCAGAACACGCTGCCATCGCGCACCGCTGGCCCGACCAGATCGGCCAGGCGTTCGACTTCGTTGGTGCCGCGTGGCGAGGCCATGGCCACATCCCAGCGAATCTTGCCGCTGAGCGGGTCGAGCCCCAGCAAGCGCGCACCTTGGCCGACCAGCAGGGTGTCCTGATAAGGCACCAACACACCGGTTTGCAGCAGGGCCAACGGATCGCCCGGGCGCTTGAACGTCCACAACAATTGGCCAGCGGCGGCATCAAACGCCCGCACGGTGCGGTCGGTGCTGAGCACGAACACGCGCTCGCCAGCCAGCAGCGGTGGTGTCATGACGCGCCCGACCAAGGGGGAACGCCACAGCTCGCGGCCTTGCTGCACCACAACGAGGTGGTTGGTGTCGCGGGTGACCACGGCCAAACGCTGGTCGCCACTGCCCACCGCCGCACTCAACGGCGACTTCAGATCCAGCGACCATTTGACCTCGCCCCGATCCAGCGACACCCCACGCACGATGCCACTGGACGCCGCGACGATGAGCTCATCCCCCTTGATCACGGGGATCAGCGGAAAACGAACCTCCTCGGTGCGCAGCGACCACACCTGGCGCGCCGCGAATGCGGGGGTGTAAGCCTTGAGCGGCGTCGGATCGGGCCGGGTGGATGAGCAGCCGGCCAGCAACGCCAGCGCCGTGAATGCGGCCCCCAGCGCCCGCGAACCCCAACGCCGGGAGGTCATGACGCCTCCTTCACGGTCACGCTGGCGGGCTGGGGCTCGGCGCCTTGGGCGGTCAGTTTGGCTTTGATCACGCGGCGGTATTCGAGCCGATCCGGCAAGGCCGTCCAGGCCGCCGTCCAGGCTTTGACGGCCTCGGCGGTTTTGCCTTGGGCTTGCAACACGTCGCCGCGCCGATCTTGCGCCAGGGCGGTGAAGTCGGGGGCCGTCACGGCGTCGAGGTGCTTGAGCGCGTCGTCGTAGGATTTTTGATCCAGCAGCAGCCCGGCCAAGCGCAGATGCGCCACTTGGCGATGCCCCTCGTCGTGCGCGTTTTGGGCCACCCAATCGAGGGCGGCCCGTGCCGGATCGGCCTGACCGCCATCCACCAGCACCCGCGCTGCCAACAGACCGCCTTGGCCGGCCACCGCTGTGCCGCCGAAACGCTCTTTCAGATCACCGAACACCTTCTGCACTTTGGGCACGTCTTTGGCCTGCGCCGCTTGCTCCAGCTCGTCGAACATGGCCGTGGCCTTGGTGGCTTGCTCACGCTGCCACCAGTTCCAGCCATTCCACGCCGCGAAACCTGCCAGCACCAGCGTGATGACCCAGGTGATGAGGTTGCCGTACTGGTTCCAGAAGGCTTTCAGCTCGTCGAGCTGTTCCTGCTCTTGCAGGTCGAGATTGCTTGCCATGCGTGCTCAGTATGCAGAAAGCCCGACCAGTGGCCGGGCGAGAAAACGATTATCGAGCCGAACTCAACCGCGCAGGCTGGCGGCCCAATCGGCGGCCTCGGCCAGCGGGCGCAGCGTCTGGGCGATGCTGGCGTCGCGCAGCGATTTCACCGTCACTTGGCCTTGCGCCAGCTCGTCGCCGCCAAACACCAAGGCGTAGCGCGCCCCACTGGCGTCGGCTTTCTTGAACTGCGATTTGAAACTGCCCTGCCCGCCCGGCCCCGCCGCGTGCATTTGCACCGACACGCCCTGCGCCCGCAGCGCTTCCACCGTGGTGATCACCTGCGGCAACGCGCCGACGTCGGGCACGATGGCGTAGGCGTCCGGCACGGGCGTGGGCACCGCCACCCCGGCGCCTTCGAGCAGCGCCAGCACGCGCTCGATGCCCAAACCCCAACCCACCGCCGGCGCGGGTTTGCCGCCGATTTGTTCGATCAGCCCGTCGTACCGACCGCCGCCGCACACGGTGCCTTGCGCGCCCAGGCGATCCGTCACCCACTCGAACACGGTGAGGTTGTAGTAGTCCATGCCGCGCACCAGGCGCGGGTTGATGCGATACGGCTGCCCGACCGCCTCCAGCGCCGCCCGCACTGCATTGAAGTGCGCCAGCGAGGCTTCACCGAGGAAGTCCATCAGCTTGGGCGCCGCTTCCACCAGGGCTTGCATGGCCGGATTTTTGGTGTCGAGGATGCGCAGCGGGTTGCTGTAGAGGCGGCGTTGGGCTTCCTCGTCGAGCTGCTCGCGGTGCGCCTCAAAGTGGGCGATCAGCGCCGCACGGTGCGCCTTGCGCTCCTCGGGCTGGCCCAGGCTGTTCAACTCCAACCGCACATCGGTCAAGCCCAACTCACGCCACAGGGCACGCGCCATGAGGATGACTTCGGCGTCCACATCCGGCCCGGCGAAGCCCAGCGCTTCGACGCCCACTTGGTGAAACTGGCGATACCGCCCTTTTTGTGGCCGTTCGTGGCGAAACATCGGGCCGATGTAGAACAGGCGCTTCGGGCCGTCGTACAGCAGCGAATGCTCGGCCACGGCACGCACCACGCCGGCGGTGCCTTCGGGGCGCAACGTCAGCGGATCGCCGTTCAACCGGTCTTCAAAGGAGTACATCTCCTTTTCGACAATGTCCGTCACCTCACCCAAGCCGCGCACAAACAACGGCGTCGGTTCCACGATGGGCGTGCGGATGTTCAGATAACCGTAACGGCGCATGACGCGGCGCACCGCGTCTTCGAGCCATTCCCAGCGCGCCGAATCCGGCGGCAGGATGTCGTTCATGCCTTTGACGGCTTTGAGTTGTTCTGCCATGAAAAATCGTGATGCTTAACTCGACGCGCCAAACCGGCGCTCGATGTACTGTTCAACCAGGGTCTGGAACTCGCGGGCGATGCCGTCACCGCGCAGCGTGAGTGCTTTTTGGCCATCGATGAACACGGGGGCGGCTGGCGCTTCGCCGGTGCCGGGCAGGCTGATGCCGATGTCCGCGTGTTTGCTCTCACCGGGGCCGTTGACGATGCACCCCATCACCGCCACCTTGAGCTGCTCGACGCCGGGGTAGCGTGCGCGCCACACCGGCATCTGCGCACGCAAAAAGTCGTCGATTTGTTTGGCCAGCTCTTGGAACGTCGTGCTGGTGGTGCGGCCACAGCCGGGGCACGCGGTGACGCTCGGATTGAACGTGCGCAAACCCAGCGATTGCAGAATTTCCGAAGCCACCACCACTTCCTGGGTGCGCGACTCGCCCGGCTGCGGCGTGAGCGACACGCGAATTGTGTCCCCAATGCCCTGTTGCAGCAGGATGGCCAGCGCTGCCGTCGAAGCCACCGTGCCTTTGGTGGCCATGCCGGCTTCGGTCAGGCCCAGGTGCAAGGCGTAGTCGCAACGCGCCGCCAAGCCTTGGTACACCGCGATCAAATCCTGCACGCCGCTGACTTTGCAACTGATGAGAATTTGATTCGGATCGAGCCCCAATTCGACCGCCTGCGTCGCCGAACCGAGCGCCGACTGGATCAGCGCTTCGTACATCACCGATGCACCCGCCCACGGCTGTGTGCGCTGGGCGTTGGCGTCCATCATGCTGGCCAGCAATTCTTGGTCGAGGCTGCCCCAGTTCACGCCAATGCGCACCGGCTTGTTCCAGCGGCACGCCGCTTCGATCATTTGGGCAAACTGCTTGTCGCGCTTATCGCCCTTGCCGACGTTGCCAGGGTTGATGCGGTACTTGGACAGCGCCTCCGCACAGGCCGGATGTTCGGTCAGCAAACGGTGGCCGTTGTAGTGGAAGTCCCCGACCAAGGGCACGTCGATGCCCATGCGGTCCAGTTGCTCGCGGATGTAAGGCACCGCCGCCGCCGCTTCGGGCGTGTTCACGGTGATGCGCACCATCTCCGAGCCTGCCTGCGCCAGCTCTTTCACCTGAATGGCGGTGGCGATGGCGTCCACGGTATCGGTGTTGGTCATGGACTGGACGCGCACCGGGGCCGTGCCCCCCACTGTCACCACACGGTCGCCCCACACCACCCGCGCTTGGCGGCTGCGACGCGGCAAAGGCATGGCCGGGGCGATGGGCTGAGCGCCCCCGAGTTCGTCATTCATGCACAACCTCTGAAAACAGAACGGGGTTTTACTGCGAGGCCGCAGGCGCGGGCGCAGGCGTTGGCACCGCAGGCTTCTCCGGCACAGCCGGCGTCTCAGTGCGCCTGACAGGTGCAGGCGCCGACGCAGCCGCCCGCGCCGATCGACCAACCCACGCCCCCGACGCACTGCGGTACGCCGACGACGCACTGCGCGCCACCGACGCGGCTGGCACGGTCGACACCGCCCCCGGCAGCGCCGCTGGCGGTGCAAGCCCTGCCGCTGCTGGCCCGGACGCTGGCCAAGGTGACGCACCCGTGGCGGGCAGTCGATCACTGGCAATGGGCTCGGTCGAAGGTGCGGGCGCCAAAACGGGCTCTTCCACCACCGTCGTCGCGGCAGCGGGCTGACTGAAACGGGCACGCACCTGATCCACCCAGCCGCTGGGCAGGTTCCAAAGCACCACCGCCCCCACCACGAACGCCAAGGTGATCAAGGTACCCGCCCGCTGCTCACGCAACATCCCGCCCCACAGGCGCCGGGAACCAAACTCCTGCAAGGGTCGGTTGAGGCCCATGGCCGCCGAGTCCAGCACCTCCATCTGGGTCTGCTGGGGTAACAGCGCCAGCACGGGCGCAGCTTCCGCACGCATCACCCGGCACGCCGACAGCGCCAGCGCACGCACAAACGTCATGCTTTGCAACTCGGCATACCGATCGGCTTCCAGCGCCTCCAGCTTGCGCTCGGGCACTTTGAGGATGCGCGCCAATTCGCTCAAGTCCATGCCGCACGCCAAGCGGGCTTCTCGCAGCAGCGTGCCAGCGGTCTTGCCGGCGGCGTCTGGCATGGACGCTGACGCGCTGTCCACGGCACTCCCGGACGGAGAAGAGGTGTTATCGGTCATCGAACTGGCCCTTTTCGTACAACTGGGCTTCCGGTGAAGTGGCAAACTGGGTCGCCAGCTTGCGGCCAAACTGACGCATTTGCGTGAACTGCTGGGCTCGGCGCTCGATCCGGATCGCCAACCACAGCGACTGAGCGTTGGTCGTCTCCTCGACGGCGTTGACCCTCCGCACATAAAACCGCGCACGATCGTAATCGCCACGGCGGTACAGCACTTCGGCCAAGTTCAGGTTGACGGACGGATTGCCAGGATCCATCTCGAACGCCTTGTGCAGCGTGCCCTCGGCCTCTAACAGCCGTCCGTCACGCGCCAAGCACACGCCCTGAGCCAAACGGGTGCGGGCCACGGTGCGGTAACTCGGCAACATGACCGCCTGCTCGAAACGGGCTTGGGCGTCACTGAACCGACCGCGCTGGCAGAGGTACCAGCCATAGTTGTGCAACACGTCGCCATTTTGGCCACTGCTCATGCTGACTGCCCGCGCAAAACTTTCCTCGGCCAGGCCGTGTTCCTCCATGGCCGCGTAGATCAGCCCGCGCAAGTTCAGCGCAACCGCATCGTCAGGCCGCGCCACCAGCACCTGCTTGACTTCGTCCAGCGCCACCGTGTGCTGCCCACGCGAAAAATACGCCGTGGCCAACTCCAGCCGCACATTGGCCCGCCGATCCATCGACGTCTCATCCGAGGCCGTGCGCACGTCGCTGTTGGTGCTGGTGCAACCCACCACCGACATCACAACGGCCACCACGCCCCCCAACTGCCACAACCGATCCCAGGTGATGTCACGCATGCCCCGTCTCCCGCAAAGCCATGATGCGCAAGGGCGCCCGCTGACTGAACCGCTCGACCACCCGGGTGCGATCTTGCACCTCACCGGCCAACTGGCCGCAGGCCGCATCAATGTCGTCCCCACGCGTTTTGCGGATGGTGGTGACCACACCCGCGTCCTGCAACACCTTGGCAAAAGCGGTGACACGCTCACGCGGCGAACGCTTCAGGCCCGATTGTGGGAACGGGTTAAATGGAATCAGGTTGAACTTGCATGGCACACGCGGCGCTCCAGCACGGCCTTGCACCAGCGCCAGCAGGGCTTGGGCGTGCGCGTCGGTGTCGTTGACGCCGTCCAGCATGCAATATTCGAAGGTGATGAAATCGCGTGGCGCCGCGTGCAGGTAACTTTGACAGGCGGCCATCAGCTCGGCGATGGGGTACTTGCGATTGATGGGCACCAGATCGTCGCGCAGCGCATCCACGGGCGCGTGCAGCGACACGGCCAGGGCCACCGGGCAATCTTCGCGCAGCCGCTCGATCATCGGCACCACGCCCGAAGTGGACACCGTCACCCGGCGGCGCGACAGGCCGTAGCCGTGATCGTCCAGCATCACCTTGAGCGCCGGAATCAACGCGCTGTAGTTTTGCAGCGGCTCACCCATGCCCATCATCACCACGTTGGTGATGACACGCTCGCTGCCCGTGCCCAAACGCTGGCGCAGGCTGTGCTCGGCGTGCCACAACTGGGCCAGAATTTCACCGGTGCTGAGGTTGCGGCTGAAGCCTTGGTGCCCGGTCGAACAGAACCGACATCCCACTGCGCACCCCGCTTGCGAGGACACGCACAGCGTGCCCCGGTCGTCTTCGGGGATGAAGACGCTCTCGACGGCGTTGCCGCCGCCCACATCGAACAGCCACTTGACCGTGCCGTCCGCCGAGACATGCTCGGACAGCACGGGCAAATCGCGGATCTCGGCCTTGCCCGCCAGCTTCTCGCGCAGCGACTTGGCCAAATCGGTCATGGCCGCAAAATCGGCCGCGCCTTTTTGATGGATCCAGCGGAACAACTGGGTGGCGCGGAAGCGCTTTTCACCCAGGGTTTCGCAGTAAGCGGCCAGGCCGGGCAAGTCGAAGTCAAGCAGATTGATCATGGAGGCAGCTCCTGCAACGCTGTGTTTCACTTTGACCCGGTCTGGCGCGCATCACGTCGGCGTGGGGCCGGCGATCAGCGCGAGTAGACGTTCATGCCCGGGAAGAAGAACGCCACTTCCACAGCGGCGGTTTCCGGAGCGTCCGAGCCGTGAACGGCGTTGGCGTCGATCGACTCAGCGAAGTCAGCGCGGATGGTGCCCGGCTCGGCCTTCTTCGGGTCGGTGGCGCCCATCAGTTCGCGGTTCTTCAGGATGGCGTTTTCGCCTTCCAGGCACTGGATCATCACCGGGCCGGAGATCATGAAGTCCACCAGATCCTTGAAGAACGGGCGGGCCTTGTGAACGGCGTAGAACTGCTCGGCTTCGCCGCGCGACAGGTGCACCAGCTTGGCGGCAGCGATCTTCAGGCCAGCGCCTTCGAAACGGGCGTAGATTTGGCCGATGACGTTCTTGGCAACGGCGTCGGGCTTGATGATCGAGAGGGTGCGTTCGATGGCCATGGTCAGGCTTCCTTGTGGTTCAAAACGGGCGCGCATCGGTGGCGCGCCTGGGACAAAACTGCGAATTCTAGCGGGCGGTGGTTGTTAACCCGGTGTCAACAGGGGCGATCAGCGCCCACCGCGCCGGCCACCGCCACCGCCGTTGCGGCCCTGGAGCTTGCGCACGAAGGCATCCCCGCCAAGGTAACCGACCGAGGTTTGCATCGGGTCGGGTTGGCGCGCCCCCCCCTTGTTGCCGCCCCGGCTGCCCTTACCACCCAGCAAGCCCTTGTTGCCTTGCACAAAACGCTTGTCGTAGGTTTGTTCCAGCGGGTTGGGGATGGGGCCGTTCTCCAAATCGTCTTCGTTGCGGCGCGGGCGACGCTCTTGCACGGCACGCCGGTCGAACGTTTGTTGCAGCGGGTTGGGAATGCGCGACGGATCGCCGTGCTCACGCGGGGCGTTGTCGTTGCGCTCGCGGCGCACGGGTTTGTCCTTGCGGGCGGGCTTGTGGCCGTCGGCACGGTCGGCACGTTCAGCGCGGTCGGGGCGCACGTTGCCTTCGGCCAGACGCTCCGAACGCTCCGCCCGTTCCGGGCGCTCGGCCCGTTCGGTACGCGGTGGGCGAGCGTCGTCGCGACGCGACCCCCGGTTGTTGCGCGCACCGCCACGGCCTTCGTCACGCTCGGCACGTTCCGGGCGCTCTTGGCCGGTGAGCAGGCGCAGGGCCTTGGTGTCGTCCTCACCCAAATCGACCCACGCACCGCGCTTCAAACCACGCGGCAACACCACGCAGCCGTAGCGGATGCGGATCAGGCGGCTCACCGTCAACCCCACCGTGTCAAACAGCTTGCGCACTTCGCGGTTGCGACCTTCGGTGATGACGACGCGATACCAGCGGTTCACGCCTTCGCCGCCGCCGTCTTCAATGGACTTGAACGCCGCCGCTTGACCCTCGATCTCCACCCCTTGCAGCAAACGCTCACGCGCTTCCTTCTCCAAACTGCCCAGCACGCGCACGGCGTACTCGCGTTCCACACCGAAACGCGGGTGCATCAGTTTGTTGGCCAGATCGCCCGACGTGGTGAACAGCAACAGGCCTTCGGTGTTCATGTCCAGACGGCCCACCGATTGCCACTTGCCTTGCATCAGGCGCGGCAGCTTGCGGAACACCGTCGGGCGCTGCTGCGGGTCGTCCAGCGTCACCACCTCGCCGACCGGCTTGTGGTACGCAATGACCCGAGGCGGCGGCGGGGCGATGCGAATGCGCACCGGCTTGCCATCCAGCGCCACCCGATCGCCAAACGAAACGCGCATCCCCGTGTGGGCCTTTTCCCCGTTGACCGTCACCCGCCCTTCTTCGATGGCCTGCTCCATGTCCCGACGCGAGCCAATGCCGGACTGAGCGAGGACTTTGTGCAGCTTGGGCGCGTCCACATCGGGCAGCAACACCCGCTTGTCGGCCACGGCGGCTTCGACCGGATGGTCATCGCCAGCGCCGTCTTCGGCACCATCGAATTCACCGGCCAACACGCTGGCGAACACATCCTGCACGCCCACGGGCACCGAGGCCGGCGCTTCAGCAACAGAAGGAGCAACCTCCGCCGCCACCGTTTCATTCACCGCCGCAGGCGTTTCCTGTGGCGCAACGGTGTCCGGCACGACCTCAGCAAGCACCTCCACGGAAACCGGCTGGGGCGTGACCTCGACCACGGCCACCGGGGCGGCATCAGCGGCCCGGGCACGCGGCTTGCGCGGCGCACGGGGGCGCTTGGGGGCCGGAGCGGTTTCTTCCGCTGCCGGGGTGCTCACGTCGGGCGCGGCGGCGGGGGCCACGGCATCGGCCACGGGGGCATCCGCTTCAGCGGCCACCGGGGTCACAGCGGTTTTGCGCACACGCGGGGCACGCTTGCGGGCCACCGGGGCCTCGGCAGCCGCAGTGGAGGAAGGGGCCGCGTCGGGGGCGGCAGAGGTGTCGGGGGTGTCCGGGTTCATGGCGTAGGCTCGCTGGGGACAGGAATCAGGGGAATCTGAGCAAGGGGGGCTGGCGCGGGTGACTCGGCACCTTCGGCGGCCAGCAGTTCGGGCAGTTGATCCAGACTGCGCAGCCCCAGGTCGTCGAGAAACTGGCGCGTCGTGGCGTACAGCGCCGGACGGCCAGGGCCGTCCCGGTGGCCGATCACCTCGATCCACTGCCGATCTTCCAACTGCTTGATGATCGGCGTGGCGACAGTGACGCCGCGAATTTCTTCGATGTCACCACGCGTCACGGGTTGGCGGTAGGCAATGATGGCCAAGGTCTCCAACACGGCGCGTGAGTAACGCGGGGGCTTGTCTGGGTTCAGACGCTCCAGGTAGCGGTGCATCTCCGGCCGGCTCTGGAAGCGCCAACCCGACGCGACCGACACCAATTCGACCCCACGGCCCGCCCAGTCCCGCGCCAGCTCGTCGAGCAAGCTGCGCAGGGTGTCGGCATTGAGCGCATCGTCAAACAGGGCCCGCAGGCGCCGCACCGGTAAAGGCTCGGGCGCACAGATCAGGGCAGTTTCCAGAATGCGCTTGGCTTCCTGAGTGTTCATCGAATCGGTATCGGCTGCACCATGCAGCAGGGGCCGACGGGCCCGCACTCGGGCGAGCTGACGGCCAGCAAGAGCCCGCAGGCTCAGGGAAAAGTGGGTGCCACACGGGGTGGCGAAGGAAAATCGCGCGTTGGGTCAGGGCAGCGAAGCGATGGGGCGAAAGTGCCCAGGTGGCGCGCGGTGCTCCGTGACGCGCTGGTCGGGGACTTTGCAACCACCCCGCAGGCCAGCGCCGTGACGTGGCGTCGATTGTAGTACGCCCCACCCCATCGCGGGCTCACACGGGTGGGATCTCCCCCGCAACGTGTTGCCAAGCGGCGAGAAAGTCCGCCGGCGGTGTGGCGTGGAAGGACAGCGGCGCCCGCGTCACCGGATGCGCCAACCCCAACTCCACCGCGTGCAAAGCCTGGCGCTGCATGCCCAGCAGCGGTTTGCCGCCGTACACCGCATCGGCCACCAATGGATGGCCATGGTGGGACAAATGCACCCGAATCTGGTGGGTGCGCCCGGTGTGCAGCGCACAGCGCACCGCACTCACCCCCGCCTGCACCGCCACGCGGGTGACATCGGTGCGCGCCGGTTTGCCGCTGGGGTGAACCGCCATGCGCACTCGGGTGTCCGGATCGCGGCCGATGGGCTCGTCGAACGTGGCGGTCGGTGAGGCGAATTCGCCATGCACCAGGGCCAAATAGCGACGGCGGATGGTGCGCTCGGCCATGTCCCTCACCAGCGACGTCACCGCCGCCAGGGTGCGGCCCACCACCATCAGGCCGGAGGTGTCCTTGTCCAACCGGTGGATGATGCCGGCACGCGGCAACTGCGCCGCAGCCGGGTCACGCGCCAGCAAGCCATTGAGCAAAGTGCCGCGCCAGTTGCCAGCCGCCGGATGCACCACCAACCCAGCGGGCTTGTGGATCACCAGCACATGCGCGTCCTCGAACACCACATCCAGTGCCATGGGTTCGGGTTGAAACGCCAGTTGCTCGGGTGGGGGCACCAGATGAACGCGCAGTGTCTGCCCGGCTTTGAGTTTGCGGGACGACGCCACGGCTTGGCCATCCAGCAGCACATGCCCAGCCTCCACCAAGCCTTGCAGGTGCGAGCGCGAATACTGCGGCACGCACTGGGCCAGCCACTTGTCCAGCCGCTGGGCGTGGGCCTGCGAGGGAACGGTGAAGGTGTGGACGTCGGCTTGAACCTCGGCGTCCAGATCGGCGTCGGTCGGGGGCGAAACCCGACCCATATAATCGTTTGACATTCTTTTTTGCGGCCCTGGGGCCCGTCTGCCGGTTCGACGAGGCCGGCTCGTCCACATGATCGAACCGATGCTCTCTGGCGCCGTGCGGCGCACCCTGGCTGTCTGTCTGCTGGCGCTGTTGAGCGCTTGCGGTTCTTTGCCCGACGATGATCTCAAGGGCACAGCCGAAGAATTGTATGCAGATGCCAAAGAACAAATGGCGTCTGGTAACTGGGCAGCGGCCATTCGGCCACTGGAACGCATAGAAAGCCGCGCCGGCGGCAGCCTGCTGGCCCAGCAGGCGCAACTGGACATGGCTTATGCCCAGTGGAAAAACGGAGAAAAAGCCCGTGCGCTGACCATCCTGGATCGCTTCGTGAAGTTCCACCCGTCCAGCGTGGGCTTGGATTACGCGCTGTACCTGCGCGGGGTGATCAACTTCAACGATGACACGGGTTTGTTCAGCAAACTGTCCGGCCAGACCATGGCGGAGCGGGATCAGCAAGCCTCGCGTGAGGCTTACCAGTCCTTCAAGCAGTTGGTGGATCAGTTCCCCGAATCGAAGTACGCCCCAGATGCGCGCCTGCGCATGGACTACATCGTCAACATGCTGGCGGACTACGAGGTCAACGTCGCCCGTTACTACCTGCGGCGCGGCGCACACCAAGCGGCGATCAACCGCGCCACCGAGTGCCTCACGATCTACCCTCAGACCCCTGCCAACGAGGAAGCGCTGTTCATCATGGTGCAAGCCTACGACGAACTCGGCATGGTCGCACTGCGCGACGACACGCAGCGCATCCTGCGCCAAAACTTCCCCGACAGCGAGCACCTGAAAACCGGCGTCAAGCAGCGTCAGAAGCGCTGGTGGCAGGTGTGGTGAGATCGGCTGCGCGGGCGGGGGCCGGGGGCGCCTGCAAGCTGCGCAGCCAACCCAGGGCTTGCTCGCCGTTGTCCAGCGTGCTCATCGGCGGCAGGGCGGCCAACAAACGTCGCCCGTAGCGGGCGGACAGCAACCGCGTATCGCAGATCACCAGCAACCCCTGGTCGGTTTCGGTGCGGATCAATCGCCCGGCACCTTGTTTGAGCGCCACCGCCGCCTCGGCCACAAAGTAAGCCTCGAATGCATTGCGCCCCTGCGCCTTGAGCTGGCGCACACGCGCTTCCACCAGCGGATCGTTCGGCGGCGGAAAAGGCAGCTTGTCGATCATCACGCATTGCAGCGCGTCGCCGGGCACGTCCACGCCTTCCCAAAAGCTTTGGGAGCCCACCAGCACGCTGGGCGTGCTGCGGAAACGCTCCAACAAACTGCCCTTGGCCATGGTGCCTTGCACCAACACCGTCAGTGGCCGGCCCAGCGCCGCGAGTTCCGTCTCCAGCGCCTGCGCCACGATGCGCAGGGCGCGCAGCGTGGTGGTCAGCACAAAGGTGCGTCCGCCCAGGGCCGCCGCGCAGTGGGCAGCGGCCCGCCCGACTTGGGTCGGGTGCTCGGGGGCCTGCGGCGACGGGAAACGTGGCGGCACATACACCCGGGCGTTGCGGGCGTAATCGAAGGGGCTGCCCACGCGCAGCTTGCGCGCCTCCTCCAAGCCGCACGACTCGGAAAACCAGCTCAACCCCTCGTCATCGCCCAGGGTGGCGGAGGTGAACACCCACGCCCGCGCCCCGTTGGCACGCTGTTCGGTGAGGATGGCGCGGATGTCCAGCGGGGACTCCACCAAACGCACTTGATGCGGTGAAATTTCAAGCCAGCGCACTTTGTCCGCCGCCACCGGCATCTGGAAGCGCCCCGCCAGCATGGCCAGCTCGCGGGCGCGTTCGGCCAAGCGCCCCAGATCGGGCGCGGCGCCTGCGTGGGCGGCCAGGGCCTCGGCAGCCAGCAGCAGGCGCTCGGCACAGCGTTCCAGCAGAGGGTCGAGCCGACCGGCGCTGGCCACGTCCTCCCAGGGCTGTTTGAGGGTGGTGCGCACTTCGCGGAAATCGCCCGCCAGTTGCAGGCGCAGCTCGCGGGCGGTGGTGTCGAGGGCGGTGGCGATGTCTTGCCACGGCGCCAGGCCCTTGGCGTGTTGCAGGCCGGCGGACAGCAAATCGTGCGCCAAGTCCAGCAACTGGCCGGAGCCAATGGCCCGGCCCAGGAACTGCACGCCCGCTTCAACCATCTGATGGGCTTCGTCGAACACCGCCACTTCGACGCTGGGCAACAACTCGGCCACACCGCTGTCGCGCAGCGCCAAGTCGGCGAAAAACAGGTGGTGGTTGACGACGACGATGTCCGCCGCCATGGCCTCGCGCCGGGCTTTCATGACGTGGCACGCTTGGTACTCAGGGCACTCGCTGCCCAGGCAGTTTTCCCGCGTGGAGGTGACGAGGCCGAGCACTTCGGAGCGTTCATCCAGGCCGTCGATGTCGCCCATGTCCCCGGTGGAGGTGGCATGGGCCCATTGTTCGATGCGGGCCAGGGTGCGCACGGCGGACGGATCGGGCAACAGCGCGTCGTGCCGAGCTTGTAACATCCGGTGACGACACAAGTAACTGCCCCGCCCCTTGAGCAGCGCGACAACCGCCGGCTGGCCCAGGGCCTCGCGCAAGCGCGGCAGATCGCGAGAAAACAGTTGGTCTTGCAGGTTCTTGGTGGCGGTGCTGACGAGCGCACGGCGGCCAGCCAGCAGCACGGGCACGAGGTAAGCGAAGGTTTTGCCCACGCCGGTGCCAGCTTCGGCCACGAGGGTGGTTTTATCCTCAATGGCTTGGGCGACGGCCTGGGCCAATTGCAACTGAGGTTCGCGTGGGTGGTAGCCGGCTTGGGCGCGGGCCAAAGGGCCGTGGGGCGCGAAGGTCAGCTCGACATGCTGGGCCAAATCAGACATCCGCCACCCATTCATCAAACAAGGGATTGCCGACTTGACGGGGAACTTGTAAGGCCGTTGAGGCCGCAGAGTTTATATTGCAACACATGAGCAACACTTCTTACGCCTTCCGCCTTTCCGCTTCAACAGGTCTGCACAAGGGCGACCGGGACTACCAACAAGATCAGGTGGCGATTCTGGCCCACCCGCGTGTGGTCGGCTGCGTGCTGGGCATCGTGGCGGATGGGATGGGGGGTAAGAGTGGGGGACGCACGGCCTCCAACCAGGTGATGCTGACGGCGCAGCAGACGTTCGAGCGCTTCAGTCCGACGGGAGAGAACCCGGAGGCGATGTTGCGGCGGCTGGTGCTGGAAGCACACTTGATGATCAAGCTGACGGCGATTGCGTCCGAGGAGGAGCCGCACAGCACGATTGCGGCGTATTTGATTTTGCCCAACCGCACAGTGCGTACACGGTGCATGCGGGGGATTCGCGGGTGTATGCGTTCCGGGGAGCGGAGGTGTTGCACCGCACGAAGGATCATTCGTATGTGCAGCATTTGGTGGATCAGGGCAAGATCACCGAGGCGCAGGCGAATGACCATCCGCAATCGAATTTATTGCTGGGATGTTTGGGGACGGCGGATGAGCCCCCAGTGGAGATTCACCACATCGAGAGTTTGGAGGTGGGGGATTCTCTGGTGTGCTGTTCGGATGGGTTGTGGCACTACCTGAGCAACAAGGAAATGGGCACGATCATCAACGCGCTGCCGCCGCGTGAGGCGTGTGAGATGTTGGTGAACAAGGCACGCCAGCGGGCGCAGGGTGGGGGGGATAACCTGTCGCTGGCGTTGGTGAGGGTGGAGGCGTTGAAGCAGTAATTTCAGGCATGCAACACTGGTGCGCGCCGTCAAATGAAACGGCGCACCCGGCCTCAGGTCAGCGAAGTGTCCACCTCACGGTGCTCCAACGCCAAAAACTCCTCCGACTGCATCTCGTTCAAGCGCGACACCGTGCGCGGGAACTCGTGTGCCATCGGCCCTTCGGTGTAAAGCTGCTCGGGCGGCACTGCCGCCGAGATGATGAGTTTGACGCGCCGGTCATACAGCACATCCACCAGCCAGGTGAAGCGCCGTGCCTCCGACGCCAAACGAATCGGCATCTCCGGCACACCCGACAGGATCAGCGTGTGGAAGCTGGACGCAATCTCCAAATAATCGTTCTGTGAACGCGGCCCGCCGCACAGCGCCCAGAAATCGAACCACACCACACCACCCGCCCGGCGCACGGCTTTGATTTCGCGGTGCTCGATGTGCAAGATGGGCGATTCTTCCTTGGCCTCGGCCAGCTCCTTGAAGGCGTGTTCCAGCGCCGCATCCGCCTTCGGGCCCAGCGGCGTGTGGTACAGCTCGACGTGCATCAGCGCCCGGCGGCGGTAATCGTTGCCGGCGTCCACGTTCAGCACCTGCATCTTGTCTTTCAGCAACTCGATGGCCGGCAAGATGCGATCCCGGTGCAAGCCGTTCGGGTACAGCCCATCCGGATGAAAGTTGGACGTGGTGACGATGGACACCCGGTGCGCAAACAGCGATTCGAGCAGCCGGTGCAAGATCATCGCGTCCGTCACATCGGCGACGTGGAACTCATCGAAGCAGATCAGCCGATAGCGCCGCGCAATGCGTTTGCCCAACTCGTGCAGCGGGTTTTGCAGCCCTTTGAGCTCCTGCAACTGGCGATGCACCTCGCGCATGAACTCGTGGAAATGCAGGCGCGTTTTGCGCTTCAAGGGCACGGACTGGAAAAAACAGTCCATCAAAAAACTCTTGCCCCGCCCCACCCCGCCGAACATGTAGACGCCGCGAGGAATGGGCGGCTTCACCAGCATTTTGGTGAGGGCGTTGGAACGCTTGGCCAAGTAGGCCGTCCATTCGTTTTCGCAGCGCTCCAGCGCGTCAATGGCGCGCAGTTGCGCCTCGTCGGCCTTGTAGCCGCGCTCGATCAGGGTGGCTTCGTAGAGCTGGCGAACCGTCATGGTGGGAATCACAAGTGAAACAGCCCGCCGGTTCTGCACACACAAGGCACAGAAACACGCGGGCTGGCAAAACACACAAGCGGGCGCGGCCCGAAGGCAGCGCGCCCGACGCCGCTCATCAGAAGTTGAGCGTGCGCTTGTCCACCGCCAGAGCGGCTTCCTTGGTGGCTTCAGACAGCGACGGGTGCGCGTGGCACACGCGGGCGATGTCTTCGGCCGAGGCCTTGAACTCCATGGCCAGCACGGCTTCGGCGATCAGCTCCGAGGCGAACGGGCCAACGATGTGGACACCCAGGATTTCATCGGTCTTGGCGCAGGCCAGGAACTTGACGAAACCCGTGGTGTCGCCCAGCGCACGGGCGCGACCATTGGCCATGAACGGGAACTGGCCAGCCTTGTAGGCCACGCCTTCGGCCTTGAGCTGCTGCTCGGTGCGACCCACCCAAGCGATTTCCGGCGAGGTGTAAATCACCCACGGAATGGTGGCGAAGTTGACGTGGCCATGTTGGCCGGCGATGCGCTCGGCCACCGCCACGCCTTCCTCTTCCGCCTTGTGCGCCAGCATCGGGCCACGCACCACGTCGCCCACGGCCCAGACGCCCGGCAGGTTGGTTTTGCACTCGTCGTCCACGACGATGGCGCCGCGCTCGTCCAGCTTCAGGCCGACGGCTTCGGGGTTCAGGCCGATGGTGTTGGGCACGCGACCGATCGAGACGATCAGCTTGTCCACCGCCAGCGTCACTTCTTCGCCCTTGGCGTTGGTGTAGGCGATGGCCACGCCGTCGCCGGCAGCGTCCACGCTGGCGATCTTCACGCCGAATTCGAACTTCAAGCCTTGCTTGGTGAAGGCCTTCAGGGCTTCCTTGGCGACACCTTCGTCAGCGGCGGCCAAGAAGCCGGGCATGGCTTCGAGGATGGTGACTTCCGAACCCAGGCGACGCCACACCGAGCCCATTTCCAGGCCGATCACGCCCGAACCGATCACGCCCAGCTTGGCGGGCACGGCACCGATGCGCAGGGCACCATCGTTCGAGAGGATTTTTTCTTCGTCGAACGGCGCACCCGGCAGGGCGCGAGCATTCGAGCCCGTGGCGAGGATGACTTGCTTGGCAACGAGGGTGTCAGCCGCCGCACCCGCGACGTTGATTTCGTAGCCGCCTTCCACCGCCTTGGCGAAGCTGCCACGGCCATGGAAGAACGTCACCTTGTTCTTCTTGAACAGGTACAGGATGCCGTCGTTGTTTTGCTTCACGACGGTGTTCTTGCGACCGACCATCTTGGCCACGTCGATTTGCAGGTTGTCGAGGCTGATGCCGTGATCACCGAAGTGGTGGGCAGCTTGCTCGAAGTGCTCGGACGATTGCAGCAGCGCCTTCGAAGGGATGCAGCCAACGTTGGTGCAGGTGCCGCCGGGTGCGGGGCCGCCCTTGTCGTTCTTCCACTCGTCGATGCAGGCGACCTTGAAACCCAGTTGCGCGGCACGGATGGCGGCGATGTAACCACCGGGGCCGCCGCCGATCACGACGACATCAAATTGCTTGGACATGTGAATTCCTGAAATCTTGCAAAACGTGGCAAAACGCCCCCGAAGGGGCGTTTTATCAACTCATCTCAGCGCGAAAGGCTCAGATGTTGAACAGCAGGCGGGCCGGATCTTCCAGCGCTTCCTTCATGGCCACCAGACCCAGCACGGCTTCGCGGCCATCGATGATGCGGTGGTCATAGGACATGGCCAGGTAGTTGATCGGGCGCACGACGACTTGGCCGTTTTCCACCACAGCGCGATCCTTGGTGGCGTGAACACCCAGGATGGCCGATTGCGGCGGGTTGATGATCGGGGTCGAGAGCATCGAGCCGAAGGTGCCGCCGTTGGAGATGGAGAAGGTGCCGCCGGTCATTTCTTCGATGCCCAGCTTGCCGTCACGGGCCTTGGCGCCGAATTCAGCGATCTTCTTCTCGATGTCGGCGAAGCTCATCTGATCCGCATTGCGCAGGATGGGCACCACCAGGCCACGGGGCGAACCCACGGCGATCCCGATGTCGAAGTAGCCGTGGTAAACGATGTCGTTGCCATCGACCGAGGCGTTCAGGATCGGGAACTTCTTCAGGGCATGCACGGCCGCCTTGACGAAGAAGCTCATGAAGCCCAGCTTGCAGCCGTGTTCCTTCTCGAAGGACTCTTGGAACTTCTTGCGCATGGCCATCACCGGGGCCATGTTCACTTCGTTGAACGTGGTCAGGATGGCGTTTTGCGATTGCGATTGCAGCAGGCGCTCGGCGATGCGGGCGCGCAGGCGGCTCATCGGCACGCGCTGTTCGGTGCGGTCACCCAGGGCGACCGGAGCCGGTGCAGCCACCGGGGCCAGCGGCTTGGCAGCCGGAGCCGGAGCGGCCACGGGCTTGGTGCCAGCGGCCACGGCGGCCAGCACGTCACCCTTGGTCACGCGGCCATCTTTGCCGGAGCCCGCCACGTCGGCGGTGGCCAGACCGTTGTCAGCCAGCAACTTGGCAGCGGCGGGCATGGCCACATCGGCCTTGGAAGCAGCCGGAGCGGCAGCCACCGGGGCAGCGGCAGCCGGTGCCGGGGCAGCAGCCGCCGGAGCGGCGGCGCCAGCGGTGGCTTCGGTGTCGATCTTGGCGATGAGCTGGTCGCTCACCACGGTGCCGCCGTCGCCGACGACGAGTTCAGCCAGCACGCCAGAGGCCGGGGCCGGCACTTCCAGCACGACCTTGTCGGTCTCGATTTCGATCAGGATTTCGTCGGCCGTGACGGCTTCGCCGGCCTTCTTCTTCCATTGCAGCATGGTGGCCTCGGCCACGGATTCGGAGAGCTGCGGAACCTTGACTTCTACGATTGCCATGATGTGCTTGTACGGGTGAGGGGTTGTCGATTACTTGGTGAGCACAGAGCCCTTGAGCTTGGCGAACGCTTGATCCAACAGCGACTTTTGTTGCTCTTGGTGCAAGTGTGCGTAACCCACGGCTGGCGAAGCCGAAGCCGGACGACCGGCGTAACCCAGCTTCTGGCCTTCGAGCATGTTCTCGCGGATGTAGTGCTGAACGAAGAACCACGAACCTTGGTTCTGCGGCTCGTCTTGGCACCACACGATGTCGGTCGCGTTCGGGTACTTCTTCAGCTCGTGGGCAAAAGCCTTGTGCGGGAAGGGATAGAGCTGTTCAACGCGCAGGATGGCCACGTCGTTGGACTTCTTCTCTTCGCGCTTCTTCACCAGGTCGTAGTACACCTTGCCCGAGCAAGCGATCACGCGCTTGACCTTGGCAGCGTCCAGTTCGGCCTTCTGCTCGGGGATCACGGTGCGGAATTCACCCTTGGTGAACTCGATCAGCGGCGAGGTGGCGTCCTTGTTGCGCAGCAGCGACTTGGGCGTGAAGATCACCAGCGGCTTGCGGAACTGGCGCACCATTTGGCGACGCAGCACGTGGAAGATCTGGCTGGCCGTGGTCGGCTGCACGATCTGCATGTTGGTGTCAGCGGCCAACTGCATGAAGCGCTCCAGGCGGGCCGAGCTGTGCTCTGGGCCTTGGCCTTCGTAGCCGTGCGGCAGCATCAGGGTCAAACCGTTGGCGCGGCCCCACTTCACTTCACCCGAAGCGATGAACTGGTCGATCACGACTTGGGCGCCGTTGGCGAAGTCACCGAACTGAGCTTCCCAGATGGTCAGCGTGTTCGGTTCGGCAGCAGCGTAGCCGTACTCGAAGCCCAACACGGCTTCTTCCGACAGGATCGAGTCGATCACCACGAACGGCGCTTGGTTGTCAGCGACGTGTTGCAGCGGGATGTAGGTGCCTTCGTCCCACTTTTCGCGCTTTTGATCGTGGATCACGGCGTGACGGTGGGTGAAGGTGCCGCGACCGCAGTCTTCACCGGACAGGCGCACCGGGTAGCCCGCTGCCACCAGCGAGGCAAAGGCCATGTGTTCGCCCATGCCCCAATCGACGTTGATGTCGCCCCGGCCCATGGCGGCGCGATCTTCGTACACCTTCTTCACCAACTGGTGAGGATTGACGCTGGCAGGGATGGTCGTCAGGCGCTCGGCGATGCGCTTCCACTCGGTCAGCGGGATGGCGGTGTCGGCAGCGTCCGTCCACTTCTTGCCCAGGAAGGGCGCCCAATCCACCGCATACTTGTGCTTGAAGTTCGACAGCACCGGATCCACGGTGTGGCGGCCTTCGTTCATGGCGGCGCGATAGGCCTTGACCATGTCGTCGCCCAACGTGGCACCCAAGCCCTGCGCGGCCAGCTTGTCAGCGTACAGCTTGCGCGTGCCGGGGTGAGCGGCGATCTTCTTGTACATCAGCGGCTGGGTCAGCGCCGGGGTGTCTTGCTCGTTGTGGCCCAGCTTGCGGAAGCAGATGATGTCCACCACCACGTCCTTGCGGAACGTCAGGCGGAATTCCAGCGCCAAGCGGGTGGCCAGCACCACGGCTTCCGGATCGTCGCCATTGACGTGCAGCACGGGCGACTCGACCATCTTGACGATGTCGGTGCAGTACAGCGTGGAACGCAGGTCACGCGGGTCGGAGGTCGTGAAACCGATCTGGTTGTTGATGATCAGGTGAACCGTGCCGCCCGTGGAGTAACCCCGGGTTTCCGACAGCATCAGGGTTTCTTGGTTCACGCCTTGGCCGCCGAAGGCCGAATCACCGTGAACCAGCACCGGCAGCACTTGGGCGCCGAGCTTGTCACCGCGACGATCCATCCGTGCGCGCACCGAACCTTCCACCACCGGGTTGACGATTTCCAAGTGCGAGGGGTTGAAGGCCAGCGACAGGTGAACCGGGCCGCCCGGGGTGGCCACGTCAGAGCTGAAACCTTGGTGGTACTTCACGTCACCGGCGGGCAGGTCTTCCGGGGCGGTGTGATCGAACTCAGCGAACAAGTCCTTGGGCATCTTGCCCAGGGTGTTCACCAGCACGTTCAGGCGGCCACGGTGGGCCATGCCGATCACGATTTCTTGCACGCCCTTTTCGCCGGCGCTGCGCACCAGCTCGTCCATGGCGGCGATGAAGCTCTCACCACCTTCCAACGAGAAGCGCTTTTGGCCCACGTACTTGGTGTGCAGGAAGCGCTCCAGACCTTCAGCAGCGGTCAGGCGATCCAGCACATGCTTTTTCTGCTCGGCGTTCAGGCTCGGCTTGGAACGGATGGTTTCCAGCTTCTCTTGCCACCAGCGCTTTTGCGTCTGGTCGGTGATGTGCATGAACTCGGCGCCGATCGTGCTGCAATACGTCTCGCGCAGTGCTTGCAGGATCTGGCGCAGCGACATGTCCGCCTTGCCGAAATAGGTGTTCGAGGCGCTGAAGGTGATGTCCATGTCGGACTCCTTCAGGCCATAGAAGCTGGGCTCCAGCTCAGGAATCTTGGCGCGTTCTTGGCGCTTGAGCGGATCCAGATCGGCCCAACGGGCGCCCACATTGCGGTAAGCCGCGATCAGGGACTGGACATGCACTTGCTTGCGAGCCACTTCCAAATCAGCCGAGCTGGCACGCGAGGCCAGGGCATTGGATTTGGCACGTTCCGCAAAGGACTCGATCACCGGGGCGTGGGCCACATCGCGGTTGTCGGTACCGTCAACGGCGGGGACATTCTGGAGCGCGTCGAAGTAAGCGCGCCAGTTCTCAGGCACAGAGGCGGGGTTGTCGAGGTAGGCCTCGTACATCTCTTCGACATACGGGGCATTGCCGCCGAACAAATAAGAGTTCGACGTGTACTGCTGCATCATCTTTCGCTCACCTTTTGCTTCGGTTTCCGAAGCTCCGATGGGTTAAGTAACCTTCCGCGGCCCGGCTCGACCGGTTGGCGGATTGCGCGATCCGCCTTGCTGCTTTTGTCTCACAACCAGCAAGGGGACACAGAAGGGGCTCAATCGTCACGAGCGGCGACTGTAACACCGCTGTGACTTGGTTGTTGTAATTCAGTATTACGCACCCCGTCACTGTTCAGTTTCCTGACAAATCAGCATTGACGCAGGGCTTTGGGGAAATCGCCACATCGGGATGATCCCCAAATGAAAACGGCCCTGCTTTGAGGCAGGGCCGTTGATCAAGTGATCAACCGATCAGCGCACCACGGCGATTTGCTCGCGGTTGCCACCCTTGTAGGTGTAGAGGGTCAGGGCGCCGTTCTTGATGTCACCCTTCTCGTCGAAGGTGATGGTGCCGGTCACGCCTTGGTAGCCGGTGGTCTTGGCCAGCACGGGCAGGTACTTGGCCGGATCGGCCGAACCGGCCTTGACCATCGCAGCGGCCAGCACGTTCACAGCGTCATAGACGTACGGGGCGTAGATTTGCACTTCCACGTTGAACTTCTTCTTGAAGTCGGCCTTGAATTTCTCCATGCCTTCCTTCTGCTTGCCTTCGACGCCACCGGCCTCAGCGCAGACGACTTGGCTGTCTTCCATGGCGCCACCGGCCAGCTTGGGCAGCTCACCCGTGCAGATGCCATCGCCGCCCATGAACTTGGCCTTGATGCCCAGTTGCTTGGCTTGGCGGATCAGCGGGCCCGCCACGGCGTCCATGCCGCCGTAGAAGATCACGTCCGGCTTGGCGCCCTTGATGGAGGTCAGGATGGCGGTGAAGTCCGTGGCCTTGTCGTTGGTGAATTCGCGCTTGACGATTTTGCCGCCCAAGCCCTTCACGCCTTTTTCGAACTCGTCGGCCACGCCTTGGCCGTAGGCGGTGCGGTCATCGATCACCGCGATCGTTTTGCCCTTCAGGGTGCCCACAGCGTACTTGCCCAGGGTGCCGCCCAGGTGGACGTCATCGGCGACGACGCGGAAGGTGGTCTTCAGGCCCTGGCGGGTGAACATCGGGTTGGTGGCCGAGGGCGAAACTTGCGGAATGCCGGCGCTGGCGTAGATCTTCGAAGCCGGGATCGAGGTGCCCGAGTTCAGATGGCCCACCACGCCGTTGACCTTCGAGTCCACCAGCTTTTGTGCAGCGGCGGTGCCTTGCTTCGGATCGGCCCCATCGTCTTCGGCCAGCAGCTCGAACTTGACGGCCTTGCCACCGATCTTCACGCCCTTCGCGTTGAGTTCATCGACGGCCATGCGAGCGCCGAACTCGTTGTCCTTGCCCAGGTGGGCGATGCCACCGCTGGTCGGTGCCACGTGACCGATCTTGACCACCATCTCTTGGGCGTGCAGAGAGCCCGCTAGCAGAGCGGCGGTGGCGGCGACGATCACATTGAATTTGACTTGCATAGGTTCGAACCTCCAGTGTGGGAGTTGAGCAAACACGGCAGCCGACGGCACCACCCCACCCGATCGGGGTGAGCGCCGCCGGCCGCGCCCAACGGGGGCTGACGATACTCCAAAAAGCCCATGCACCGCATCAGCAGGAACCGTACCTGCCCGCCTTCGCCCTAGGCGTTTTGGGGCAAATGTTGCAGCGTGCAGCCCTGTGCTTCGTAGGCGCGCCAGCGCTGCCGACCCGCTCGGCGCTCCTCGTCCCCCAAACCAATGACCTCGGCCAGCCGGGTGTGGCCCAGCAAGGCGGGCACATCGTCCCAGCCCAGGTTAACGGCGGTGTCACAGCCCAGCTCGGGGCGGGGTTGGTCGAGCAACCAAATCGGGGTGTGCTCGCACAACCATGGTGCAGGCGCCGTGGTTTCGCGCACCCTGATATGGGGCAGAAACTCCAACGGATCCGCCGTCCACAACTGGTTATCCAAGCGCGACAGCACAGCCGCCGGGCCATAGACCGCCACGCGGGCGCCTTCACGGTACTTTTTGCGCAGCAGTCGCTGCACAAAACCCAACCGATCCACCACCCCGGTGAAGAACACAACCTGGGTCATGCCCCAGCACGAGCCAGCACAAAGTGCGTCAGCAAGGCCACCGGGCGGCCTGTGGCCCCCTTGTTCGCCCCACCCCGATGGCCAACGCCTGCGATGTCCAGATGCGCCCACGGATACGCCGCCGTGAACCGTTGCAGGAACTTGGCCGCCGTGATCGCCCCACCGGCACGGGCGCCGACGTTGGCCATGTCCGCAAAATTGCTCTTGAGCGCGTCGTCGTATTCTTCGTCCAGCGGCAGGCGCCAGCATGGGTCTTGCGCGGTGCGCGAGGCCGCCAGCAGTTGTTCGGCCAGCGCATCGTCCGAAGCGAACAGGCCAGACTGGTGATGCCCCAGCGCGATGATGCACGCGCCGGTGAGCGTGGCCACATCCACCACGGCAGCGGGCTTGAAGCGCTCGGCGTAGGTCAGGGCATCACACAGGATCAGGCGGCCTTCGGCATCGGTGTTGAGGATCTCGATGGTTTTGCCGGACAGGCTGGTCACCACATCCCCCGGGCGCGTGGCGCGACCGCTGGGCATGTTCTCGCAGGTCGGGATCAGGGCGATGACGTTGAGTTTGGGCTTGATCTCGGCCACGGCGCGCATCGTGCCCAGCACGCTGGCGGCGCCGCACATGTCGAACTTCATTTCGTCCATCTCGGCAGCCGGCTTGAGCGAGATGCCGCCGGTGTCGAACGTGATGCCCTTACCCACCAACACCACAGGCGCGTCCTTCTTACCAGCCCCCTGGTATTTGATGACGATGAAACGCGGTGGCTCCTCCGCCCCCTGGGCCACGGCCAAGAAAGCCCCCATGCCGAGTTTTTCGATGGCCTTGCGCTCCAGCACCTCGACTTCGAGCCCGTGGGTTTCACCCAACTGTGCGGCTTGCTGGCCCAGGTAGGTCGGCGTGCAAACGTTGGCCGGCAAGTTGGCACACGCCCGTGCCAAACCGATGCCCGCTGCGATGGCTTGTGCCTGCGCCAGCGCCGCTTTGGCCCCAGCCAGTTCAGCCTTGGCGCACAGCAAGCTGACTTTGGCCGGCACCGCCCCCGCATCCGCGCTGGGTTTGGTGGCGGTGTAGGTGTAGCAGGCGGCATCGGCTGCCAAGACCAGCGATTCGGCCAGCGCCGCATCCGCACCGGCCCCCACCACGAACGCTGCCACATGGCGCGGCAAACGCCCCTTGAGCGCCCCGAACGCCGCGTTCAGCGCCGCTCGCACGGCCTTGGGTGACGCATCACGCGCAGCGGCCAGCACCACACGCGGGGCCTTCACGTCCGGCAAGCGGTGCAGGTAGAGCGTGCGCCCGGCTTTGAGCGCAAAGTCGCCTTGCTCCAGCGCATCGGTCAGGGCCGCATCCAGGGTGGGTTCGCCGATGCTGGCCGGCGCGTCGCCCGTCGGTGCTGGCACGATCACCAGCAATGCATCGGCCGATACCTTGGCCAGACCCTCAGCCGTGGTCGCCAGAGCTTGAAAGTTCATAATCCCGCCTCGCTAAAAGAGAAGCGTTTGATGTTATTCGATACCTCTGTGCGCAAGGAGCTGGCCCGCACCTTCGGTGCCACGCTGGTGGTGCTGCTGACCATCGTGCTGACGATGATGCTGATTCGCACCCTGGGCTTGGCGGCCAAGGGCGGCGTGGCAGCGCAAGATGTGGTGCTGGTGCTGGTGTACACCTCGCTGGGTTATTTGCCGACGCTGTTGGCGTTGTCGCTGTTCGTGGCCATCGTCATCAGCCTGGGGCGGATGTACCGGGACAGCGAAATGGCCATCTGGTTCAGCAGCGGCATCGGCTTGATGCGTTTTGTGCAGCCCATTTTGCGCATGAGTGCGCCCGTGCTGGTGTTGGTCGGACTCATGAGCCTGACGGTGTGGCCGTGGGTGAACGAGCAGATCAACGACCTGCGCCAGCGCTACGCCCAGCGCTCTAATTTGGCGCGTGTCAGCCCGGGCAGTTTTCAATCGTCGGAGGACGGCACACGCGTGTTCTTTATTGAGCGGGCGGGCGATCTGGCCGAAGGCAGCCGCAACGTCTTTTTGCTCATGCGGGATGCACGCAGCGAATCCGTGACCACCGCCAGTGCCGGGCGCGTGGTGGAGGAAGACGGCCAACGCCTGCTCAAACTGGACACCGGCCAGCGCAACGAAGTCAACCAACGCAACGGTGAACACACTCGCCTGAAGTTTGAACACCTGAGTGTGATGGTCACGCCCGCGCAGGCCCGGGCCGAACGCGAACGCCCACCCAAAGCCACGCCCACCTTGGAACTGCTAGAACGCACCGACACACGCAGCCAAGGGGAGCTGGTGTGGCGTGTAGGCACCGCGCTGTCCGCACTCAACATGGTGTTGCTGGGCATCGGCACCGCCGCCAGCCATCCGCGCCGTGCCAGCAATTGGAGTTTGCTGTTTGCGCTGCTGGGTTTTGTGATTTACCTGAACTTGCTTAATTTGAGCCAGGCGTGGGTGGCCTCGGGTCGATTGGGTGCGGCGCCTGCACTGCTGGGTCTGCACGGCGGGGTGTTTCTGCTGGCTTGGGCGCTGATCCACTGGCGCGGCCAGACGGGCGGCGCCGGCGGGCCGGGTGCGTGGTTGCGCCGCTGGCGCACCGCCTTGACTGGGAGGGCCACTGCATGAAAACCGTGCGTCGTTTGCTGTACCGCGACGTGGTGTGGTCGGTGGTTTTTGTGGCCCTGGCGTTCTTGTCGCTGTTCTTTTTCATCGATTTTTTGGATGCGCTGGAAAAGGTGGGGCGGCGTGGCCAGTCCGTCTGGCTGGCGGCGCTGTACACCTTGCTGGAAGTGCCCGGTCGGCTGTACGAGCTGATGCCGATTGCCGTGCTCATCGGCACCATTTACGCCATGGCGCGGCTGGCGCAGTCGTCCGAGTTCACCATTTTGCGGACGGGGGGATTAGGGCCGGGGCGCGCTTTGTCACTGCTGCTGAACTTGGGCTTGGTGATGAGTGCCTTCACGTTCGTCACGGGTGAATACGTCACCCCTTGGGCGGAACAATCGGCCAACAGCCTGCGCACGCGGCTGGAAGGCGGCAGCGATCTGGGCCAAATCGGCGCCTGGCTGCGGGAGCATCGCCAAACCCCGCAAGGTGTGCGCGTGTTCACCCTGAACGTGCGCGGCGTGCAGGCCGATGGCAAGCTGCAAGACATCCACATCTTCGAACACGACGCCCAAGGCTTGCTGCACAGCCGCCTCGAAGCGGCTTCGGGGCGGCTCGTGCCCACGCCGGGCGAGGCGGCGGATCACGCCCACACCTGGCAATTGCGCGACGTGCGCGTCACCCGTTGGCCCTTGGGTGCCGCCACCGGGGAGGCTCCCTTGCGCAACGAGCACCACGCCGAGCTGGCTTGGCCCACCACCTTGTCGGCCAACGTGGTGGAGGCGGCGGTGTCGTCGATTGACAGCATGTCCACGCTGGACTTGTGGCGCTACAGCCGCCACTTGAACCGCCAAGAGCAAACCGCCCAGCGTTACGAATTGCAGTTTTGGCGCCGGGTGCTCTACCCCTTCGCTTGCATCGTGATGATGGCGCTGGCGCTGCCTTTTGCGTACTTGCACGCCCGCGCAGGGGGCGTCAGCCTGAAGGTGTTCGGCGGCATCATGCTGGGCATCAGTTTTGTGCTGCTGAACAACGTGGCCGGCCACCTCGGGCTGCTCAACAACTGGACGCCCTGGCTCGCAGCCAGTGCGCCCAGCGCGCTTTATCTGGGGCTGTCGCTGGCGGCGTTTGGTTGGTTGGTGCGTTACCGCTGACGCGGGGGGTGGGTTGTGTTGATTTTTTCCACGGGTTTTGCATGCAAGGTCTGATTTTGTTTGCCCATGGCGCCCGCGATGCGCGCTGGGCCCAGCCGTTCGAGCGTGCTGCCGCCCGCTTGCGCACCTTGGCCGCCGACACCCACGCCCCCGCCCCGCGTGTGGCGCTGGCCTACTTGGAGTTTCTCGCACCCGATCTGGCCGGCTGTGCAGCGGAGTTGATCGCTCAAGGCTGCACCCGCATTGAGGTGCTGCCGGTGTTTCTCGGCGCCGGGGGCCATGTGCGCAAAGACCTGCCGGCTCAACTGGAGGCTTTGCGCGCCGCCCATCCGCACGTGGGCTTCACGCTGCATCGGGCGGCTGGGGAGTCGCCTTGGCTTGAAGACGCCATCGCCCGCTGGGCCTTGGAAGCGGTGAATTTCGAAGGCCCGGCGGCATGAACCTGCACCAGTTTCGCTTTGTGCAAGAGGCCGTGCGCCGCAACCTCAACCTGACGGACACCGCCAAAGCGCTCTACACCTCGCAGCCTGGCATCTCGAAAGCCATTTTGGAATTGGAGGAAGAGCTGGGCGTGGACATCTTTGTGCGCCACGGCAAGCGCCTCAAGCGCATCACCGATCCGGGGCAGCAGGTGCTCAAATCCGTGGAGGTGATCTTGCGGGAGGTGGCCAACCTCAAGCGCATCGGCGAGGAGTATTCCAAGCAGGATGCGGGGCGCCTGTCCATCGCCGCCACGCACACCCAGGCGCGTTATGTGTTGCCCGAACCCATCGCGCAACTGCGCAAGCGGTTCCCCAAGGTGACGGTGAGTTTGCACCAGGGCACGCCCGCGCAAGTCGCCGCCATGCTGATGGACGACAGCGCGGACATCGGCCTGGCCACCGAGTCCCTGGCTGAGTTTGACGAGCTGGTGACGCTGCCCTGTTATGAATGGCAGCACATGGCGGTGTTGCGCCATGACCATGCTTTGGCCGGGGTCGAGCGGCTGAGTTTGGAGCAATTGGCCGCCGAGCCGCTGATTTCTTATCACCCCTCGTTCACGGGGCGGCGGCGCATCGACCGGGCGTTTGAGCAGCGCGAACTCACCCCCACCATCGCCCTGGAAGCGATCGATTCGGACGTGATCAAAACCTATGTGCGCACGGGTTTGGGCGTCGGGTTGGTGGCCGAAATGGCCGCCAAAGACGAACCACCGGGCAGCGAGCTGGTGTTCAAACCGGTGTCGCACCTGTTCGGGCACAACACCACGCGGGTGGCGTTTCGCAAGGGCGCTTACCTGCGCGGTTATGTGCTGACGTTTGCCGAGCTGCTGTCCGACCGGCTCAGCCGCCATTTGATCGAACGCGCCATGGCCGGCGCTGGGGATTCGTATGAGCTTTGACCCACCCACCCTCACCAGCCGCCTGCCGAACGTGGGCACGACCATCTTCACCGTGATGTCCGCGCTGGCCACGCAGCACCAGGCGGTGAACTTGGGCCAAGGTTTCCCGGATTTTGATTGCGACCCGAGTTTGGTGAACGCCGTCACCGCCGCGATGCGCGACGGCCTGAACCAATATCCGCCCATGACCGGCGTACCGCTGCTGCGCCAACGGGTGGCCGAGAAAATCGCCGCTCTGCACGCGCACCGCTACGACCCCGAGCGAGAAATCACCATCACCGCCGGGGCGACGCAGGCCATCCTGACAGCGGTGCTGGCCTTCGTGCATCCGGGCGATGACGTGATCGTGCTCGACCCGTGTTATGACTCGTATGTGCCGGCGATCGAATTGGCGGGCGCACGGGCGGTGCGGGTGCCCTTGCATCCGCTGACGCTGCGCCCGGACATGGCGGCCATCGCCGCTGCGCTGACGCCGCGCACGCGGGCGCTGCTCATCAACACGCCGCACAACCCGAGCGGCACGGTTTGGACGATGGCCGAGCGCCAAGCCCTGGCCGACTTGCTGCGCCCCACCGATGTGCTGCTGATTTCGGACGAGGTTTACGAACACATGGTGTTCGATGGCCAACCGCACGTCAGCGCCAGCGGCCATGCCGAGCTGGCGGCGCGCAGTTTGGTGATTTCCAGCTTCGGCAAGACGTTCCACGTCACTGGCTGGAAAGTCGGCTACGTGGCAGCGCCAGCGGCGTTGATGGCGGAATTCCGCAAGGTGCATCAGTTCAACGTTTTCACGGTGAACACGCCGATGCAGCAGGGTTTGGCGCGGTTTTTGGCCGAACCGGCGCATTACCTGGGGTTGGCGGACTTCTACCAAGCCAAGCGCGATGCGTTCCGCGCCGGGCTGGCCGCGACACGGTTTGAGTTGTTGCCGTGTGAGGGCACCTATTTCCAGTGCGTCGGCTACGACGCCATCAGCGATCTGCCCGACGATGCGTTTTGCCGCTGGCTCACCACCGAGGTGGGTGTGGCGGCGATTCCGTTGTCGGCGTTTTACGCGCAGCGACCGCAGCGGCGCATCGTGCGGTTTTGTTTTGCCAAGCAGGATGCGACGCTGAACCGCGCACTGGAACGGCTCGCCCAACTCTGACGCGACGAGCTTGGCTAGAATCTCAATTCTTTGGCGCACGCCGCTGACTGCCCGTAGCTCAACTGGATAGAGCAGCTGCCTTCTAAGCAGCAGGTCGGGGGTTCGAGTCCCTCCGGGCAGGCCAAATTGGCTGACCACAATGCTTCGCAACAGATCAAGCCCCTAGGCAAATCAAGCGCCTAGGGGCTTTTTTGTTGTCACGGCAATACCCCGTGTACCCCCGCTGGCTGAGCGAAGCCGAAGCCAGCCCCCTGCCCCTAATCGACCCGTTTTTCCGGCCCCGCAAGCCGTTGGACGCTGCGGTGTCCAGCCGTCATTGCCATGGCACACGGTATGCTTCAATTCGCTATATTGTTTCATATATAACGAAAGGAGCCTGTCCATGGTCAATCCTGCAACGCCCACTCACCTACCCAGCGCTTGCGCCCGCGCATGTGTAGCCACCCTGCGCTGGCCGGTGCGCCAAATCGAACACACCGAGCGCTCCCCGTCACCGCCGATGGTGGCGATGCCAGCCGTCCCTGCCCCACCGCACCGCCTGCTGGCTCTGTGTGGGGAGGTGGGCCTGCGCCGCCTGGTGCATCGTCACATGACGCGCCTGCGCCTCACCCCGCTGTTGGCCTCGCACGATGGCCCCGAGTGCTTCGCCTGCGTCACCGAGCGGGTGGGCGATTTCGTCATCGAATCCTGCGGCGGGCCGCTGTACTGGAGCCAACATCACAGCCCTCATCGAGGGGTGAGCGCCGGAGCCGGCTGGCCGGTGTTGCTGGACGAGATTGGCCGGGAAATCTGGCTGGTGCAGCTCTGGCACAGCTTGGACGACGTGGGTTTGCCCGATGCGCTGCGCGCCGATGTGTGGCGCTGGGCCGAGCCGCTGTCGCTGCATTTGTTGGTGCCGCGCGCACGCCAAACCGGCGTGCGCCGCTACCCATTCGAGCGGGTGCGCAGTTGGTTCACCACCCCCAGCGCGTGAAGCCCTTCACCCCACCACCGCAAACACCACACTCGACGCCTTGAAAAACGCCGTTGCCCGTTGGCCCAAGTGCAGCCCCAGGCGCTGCACGCTGTCATCGGTGATGGCGGCAACGATCTGACGGTGCCCGCCGCCGTCCAGTTGCAGCACCACCTCGGCGCCCACCGGCCCGCGCAGCAGACGCACCACCGTGCCCGGCAAACGGTTGCGCGCCGACAGCCGCGCCGCATCGTCCAGCGTCAGCATCACGCTGGAGGATTTCACCCACACCTGCACTTCGGCTTCCGGCTGCAAACGCAGGCGCTGCACCGACTCCTGGGTCAACACCCCCACCACGTCCACCCCGGGGGCGATTTCCACCTGCACCTGGGCTTCCACCCCGCTGGCGCGCACCTCGCGCACCCGACCGGCAAATTGGTTGCGTGCGCTGGACTGCATGCTCCACCTCCTCAACAAGCGCTGAAACGCCGCCACATCCTGCGGCTCCGCTGAGTCGCTGCCGGGGCTGGCGCTCAGCCAGGGCTGCACGCGCGCCAGGGCGGCTTGGTGTTCCGCCTCCAACGCCCGGTAAAACGCAATGAGCCGCCGCGCGTAAGGCGTCAACGTGGTGCCACCGCCGCGCGCGCCGCCGCTGCTGCGCACCACCAGCGGCTGGGCGGCCAGGTTGTTCATGTCATCCACCGCTTCCCAGGCGGCCTTGTAGCCCCAGGCCACCGCCTTGGCGGCGCGGGCAATCGAGCCGTGGCGTTCGATGGCTTCCAGCAACGCCACACGCGGTGCGCCCATGAAGGCCCCCAGCGGCGTGTCCAACTGCACATGGGCGTGCCAAGCCCCCAAAGGAGGCGCGTCATGGCCGTTCATGCCGAGCGTTGGGCTGGATTTGGAAAGACGCTTGGCGCCACGATGCCCCCCATCTTTTGAAAGGACACCCATGGCCTCGACTTCTTCGGCGTTGGAAACGCTCCTCATGCAACGGTCGCTGACCGATGCGCAATTGCTGGCGGCGGCTGAAACCGCTGCCGACTTCCGCATCCTGCCCCAGGCCACGGTGATCAAGATCGGCGGGCAAAGTGTCATCGACCGAGGCCGCGCGGCGGTGTTCCCGCTGGTCGATGAAATCGTGGCGGCACGCCAGCAGCACAAGCTGTTGATCGGCACCGGCGCGGGCACCCGAGCGCGGCACCTCTATTCCATCGCGGCGGGGCTGAATCTGCCGGCCGGTGTGCTGGCCCAGCTCGGCGCGTCGGTGGCGGATCAAAACGCCGCCATGCTCGGCCAGTTGTTGGCGCAGCACGGCATTTCTTCGGTGGAAGGGGCGGCGCTGTCGGCGGTGCCGCTGTTCTTGGAACAGGTCAACGCCGTGGTGTTCAGCGGCATGCCACCCTACAAACTGTGGATGCGCCCCTCGGCCGACAGCGTGATCCCGCCCTACCGCACCGACGCGGGCTGTTTCCTCATGGCCGAACAGTTCGGCTGCAAAGCCATGCTGTACGTGAAGGACGAAAACGGCCTTTACACCGGCAACCCCAAAACCGACCCACACGCCACTTTCATCCCGAAAATTTCTGTGGACGAGATGAAAGCCCAGGGCCTGCAAGACTCGATCTTGGAATTCCCGGTGCTGGACTTGCTGCAATCCGCCCGCCATGTGCGCGAGGTGCAAGTCATCAACGGCTTGGTGCCCGGCAACCTGACCCGCGCACTCGCTGGCGAACACGTCGGCACGATCATCACCGCCGCTTGAGAGGACGACCCCATGAGCGCTACCCACACCATCAAACACGTCGCCTCCGCCCTGGCCCGCCAAACCCTGCAAGACAGTCGCCTCACCCACCCGGTGGCGGCGGTGCGCCCGATTCGCCTGCTGCCGTGGCTGCATGTGGTCAAGGTTGGCGGCCGCTTCATGGATCGCGGGGCGGAAGCCATCCTGCCGCTGGTCGATGAAATCCGCCGCATCCTGCCGGAGCACCGTTTGCTCATCCTCACCGGCGCGGGCATTCGCGCGCGCCACCTGTACAGCGTGGGGTTGGATTTGGGCTTGCCGGTCGGGTCGCTGGCGCCGCTGGCGGCCAGCGAGGCCGGGCAAAACGGCCACATCTTGGCGGCGCTGCTGGCGCCTGAAGGCGTGTCCTACATCGAGCATCCGACGATTGCCAATCAGCTCGCCCTGCACCTGAGCGCCACGCGCGCCGTGGTCGGCAGCGCTTTCCCGCCGTACCACCACCACGAGTTTCCCGGCTCGCGCCTGCCGCACCACCGCGCCGACACGGGCGCCTTCCTCGTCGCCGACGCCTTGGGCGCCGCCAGCCTGACCATCGTCGAAGACGTGGATGGCGTCTACACCGCCGACCCACAGGCGAACGACGCGGCGCAGCTTCTGCCGCAAATCAGCGCCGCCGAGCTGCTGGCCCAAGACGGCCCGCTGCCGGTGGATCGCGCCATGCTGGAGGTGATGGCCCATGCGCGCCACCTGCAACAGGTGCAAGTGGTGAACGGCCTGGTGCCGGGGCGCCTGACCGCAGCGCTGCGCGGCGAGCACGTCGGCACGCGGATTGGCACGGGCGCCACGCCGCGTTGAGCTTCGCCGCTCAGGCATGGATGCGCACCTGCACATCCGCCGGCGGAGCGAAATACGGGGCGGAACTCACCAAAAAATCCGCCCCGGCGCGGGCGTAGGCCACGGCGTTGGCCAGCGTCACGCCGCCGGCGGGGGCCAAACGCACATCGCTCAGGCCAGCGGTTTGAAGCTGGGCGTTCAAGGCTGCCAACGCGGCGGGGCTGAAGCGTTCCAGTTGCAGCACGTCCACCACGCCGGCGTGAGCCAGGGCGAGGGCCTCGTCGGCGCTGCCCACTTCGGCCACCAAGCGCTTTTCGGGTTGCGCGGCGCGCAGGGCGGCCAAGCGCGCCAGCCGCTCGCCTTCGGGCAACAAAGCGCGGTGCTCGGGGAACACCAACAGGCTTTCTGACAAACCCAGCCGGTGCATCACCCCACCGCCGGCCACCACGGCGTGCGCCGTCCAGCGCCGGGTGCCGGGGAAGTTTTTGCGTGTACACGCCAGCGGGGTGTGGAACCCCTCGGCCCGCAAGGCCTGCACGATGGCCGCTGTGGCCGTGGCGATGCCCGAACAGGCTTCGGTGAGGGTTTGCGCGGTTTTCCAGGCCAGCAGCACCCCGGCGGCGGGGCCGTGGCCGCGCAGCAGCAGCGCCCCAGACTCCACAGGCTGGCCGCTGCGGTGCTGGAACGTCACCGTTGCGCCGCACAGCGTGAACAGGCGCGCGGCGGCTTCTAAGCCTGCGGGCACCATCGCAGCCCGGGCGTGGAAGGTGACGTGCGCGGGCGTGTCGTGCAGGCCCAGGCCGGCGGTGGTGAGGTCACCGTGCGGGGCGTCTTCGCGCAGCAAGGCGAGCAGGTCGGTGTCGTCGGTGGCGTGCATGACGGGGTTTCAAGCGGTGGGCGCGGGCACGCCCAGCAAGGCGCGCAGCGCTTGGCTGCGCGGGGAAGCGTCCGGCGGCGGCACCTGCGGGCAGAGCTGTTGCCAGACATGGTCGCGGTGCGTGCCGCTGCGCAAATCCACCTCGCGTTGCACCTGGCCCTGGTCGATCACGGCGACATGGTCGGCCAGCGCCAGCACGTCTTCGATGTCGTGCGTGATCATCAGCATGGGGATGTTCCAGCGTTCGCGCACCGCCTTCAGCTCTTGGCGCAGGCTGTGGCGCAACAGCGGGTTGAGTGCGGCAAACGGCTCGTCCAGCAGCAACACCGCCGGTTCACACGCCAGCGCCCGCGCCAAGGCCACACGCTGGCGTTGCCCGCCCGAGAGCGCCGACGGTTTGGCCTCGGCCAAGGCGTCCAGCCCGAAGCTGGCCAGCAGCGTGTGTACGCGCTGGGCGTCGGCGGGTTTCAGGCGCGGCTGGCGCCAGCTCGTCAACCCAAACCCGACGTTTTGGCGCACGCTCAGGTGCGGGAACAGCGCGTAGTCCTGAAACAAATAACCCACGCCGCGCTGCTGTGCTGGCAGATGCACACCCAGCGCCGCGTCAAACAAGGTGCGCCCGGCGATGCGAATGTGCCCGGCCTGCGGGCGCAACAACCCCGCCACCGCTTGCAGCGTCAGCGATTTGCCCGCCCCAGACGGGCCATACAGCGCCACCACCGGCGCCTCACTGCGCACGCGCACCGCCAGATCGAAACGCCGCGAAGCGTCGCGCACACTCAGCCGCACATCCAGATCGAACATGGGAGCCCTTTCGTGGCAGGGTTCAGGGTTGGCCAAAGCCGGCTTTGCTGAGCGCGTCTTGGGCTGGGGCGCTGAGGAGGTAAGCGAGGAAATCCACCGCTGCGGCTTTTTGTTTGCTGTCGGCAGTGACGGCAGCCGGGTAGCGCACCGGGTCGTGGCCGTCCACGCGCTGGATCACTTTGACTTTGTCGGCCATCACGGCGGCGTCGGTGGCGTAGACGAAACCGGCTTCCACCTCGCCACGCGCCACGTAGTCCAGTACCTGGCGCACGCTGTCGGCGTAAACGAACTTCGGCTCCAGCGCGCCCCAAAGTTTGGCGGCGTTGAGCGCCTGTTGGGTGTAGCGCCCCACCGGCACCGTGGCCAGCTTGCCGATGGCGATGCGCTTGACGGCCTCCACCTTCAACCCCGTGAGCCCTGCGACGGGCACCGCCCCGCTGCTGGGCACGATCAACACCACTTGGTTGCTGGCAATGTCGCGCCGCGTGGTGGCGTCCAACAGTTTTTGGCCGATGCCGCGTGCCATGGTTTCTTCGTCGGCGCTGATGAACACATCCACCGGCGCACCTTGGGCGATTTGCTGGATGAGCACGCCCGAGGCGGCGAAGTTGTATTGCAGCTTCACGCCGGGGTGGCGGGCTTCGTACTGCGCGCCCAGCGTCTTCAGCACGTTGGTGAGGCTGGCGGCAGCGGAGACGGTGAGCGTCTGGGCCGGGGTTTGCGCCCAAGCTGGGGCAGCGGCCAGCGCCAGGGCGGCGAACACGCCCAGGCTGGCGCGACGGGTGGCACGGGTGAAAACAGCCAAAGTCATTTCAGTTTCTCCCAACAACAGATCACAAAAGAAGCGCGTTCAGGCCGGGCGCGGGTTGAACCAGCGGTTCGACACCAGCAACACCGACACCGACAACACCGAAGTCACCAGCACCAGCAGCATTGCCACGTCGTCCTCACCGGCTTGCACGGCGTCGTAAATCGCCATCGACAAGGTCTGGGTCTTGCCGGGGATGGAGCCGGCCACCATGAGCGAGGCGCCGAATTCACCCATCGCCCGCGCAAAGGCCAGCAGCGTGCCGGCGACGATGCCGGGCGCGGCCAGCGGCAACGTCACCCGCACGAACACCGACCAGGGCGACTGGCGCAGCGTGCGCGCCGCCGCTTCCAGCGAGCGATCCACATTCGCAAACGCCGCGCTGGCGGACTTGAGCACCAGCGGCAGCGCCACCACCGTGGAGGCCACCACGGCGCCGTGCCAGGAAAAGACGATGCTGTAGTCGAAGTGCTCGCGCAGCCAAGCGCCCAGCGGGCTGCGCCGCCCGGCGGCCAGCAAGATGCCGTAACCGATGACGGTGGGCGGCAGCACCAGCGGCAACATGCAGACCGCCTCCAGCACGCTGCGCCCCGGCAAGCGGGTGCGCGCCACCACCCAGCCCAGCGCTACGCCAAACAGCCAAGCCAGCGCCGTGGCCACCCCGGCGACTTTGAGTGAGAGCCACAGCGGGGCCCAGTCCGTGGCGTTCAAGGTGTGCAGCAGGTCAGACATAACGCTGTATTTTTATCTATATAGCGAAACACCAAGCAAACCCCAGGCCAACACCGCACGCGCCAAGAGGGTGCGCGGGTTGGGGCTGGGGTCAGTTCATGGGGCGTTGGGGGGCGGGATGCACAGTGCTGGGCAGCGGCGTCAACCACGCCACAGCCGGGGTGGGGCGTGCGGGCTCGGGGGTTTCAAAACACTGCACGTAGTCCGTACACACCTCGCAACTGGGGGACTTGCAAATCAACACCTCCGCCGCTTCGCACAACTGGCGGTAGAAGAACTTCTTCCACTTCATGTCGCCAGTGTTCTTGGCCACGAGGCTGGGGAACCAGTGGCGCAGCAGGGCGTTCAACTGCTGGCGGTTTTCGAACAGCAGGTCTTGCCAGAGGTGGTTGTCGCCCAGGCAGGCCACGGCCACGGTGTGGGCCACGGCGCGCGCGGCCTCGGGGCTGCCGGCGCTGGGCTCGAAGTGGTGCATGAGCAGGGCGCTCACGTCCTCCACTTCGTCGCCGCGCGCGGCCTGGTGCTGGGTGAGCAAGTCGGTGCGCAGCGGCGGCGGGTGCATGGTGCGGCCCCGGTCAGACTTCCGCTGCCCCGTGCGTGTAGCACTTCTTCGGGCAAATTTTGGAGCAGGCGGTGCAGCCGATGCACAGCTCGCCGTGGGCGATTTTCATCACCTTCTTTTCGTATTCCTCGTCGTCGTCGCCGTCTTCATCGACGTGGACGTATTCGCCTTCGTCGTTCAAGCCGACGAGTTCCAGCACGCCACGCGGGCAAACTTTGAAGCAACGACCACAGCCGATGCACTTGTCTTCGTCAAGGGCTTGAACAAACTGCGGCGTCCAAGCCGCGCCGCTGGGCAGGGTGACACTGAAGGTGCTCATGGCGGTTCTTTCGGGTTTTGGGTTTTCTCCCTCTCCCCTTGTGGGAGAGGGCTGGGGAGAGGGGGAAGGCGCGTCAAGCCGCCGCCTGCGCCTCAGCCAACGCCTTGCGCGCCGCCATCAGCTTGGCGTGGGCGTCGTGAGCGGTTTGGGCCACGTCGAGGATCTTTTCCCAGTTGGTGGGCAGCTCCTCGGACAGATCGTGCAGATCCATCTTGGCTTGGGTGGCCTTGGCGTTGAGTTTTTTCACGTCGGCCTTGAGGGTGTCGAGGTCAGCCATAGGTCGCAACTTCCTTGTAGGTTTCGATCATCTTGATGCCCTCGGCCACCAGCTTGCCGCCGGTTTCGGCGAGCTTTTTCAGGCTGGGGTAGCCGAAGCGATGCACGTCGCGCAGGTAGCGGTTCACCACGATGAGGCGCCCGGTGGTGAGCACCGTGCGACCGAAGCCTTCGTGGCTCATCTTGGTCATCGGGCTGACCATGCAACCGGTGGCGCGTTCGATGCACAGGCCGATGGCGTTGTGGAACAAGTCCAAGCGCCACAGGGTTTCCGGATCCGGGTCGCCCATCAGCGGCAGCGCCTTGCGCTGCTCGGCGGTGAGGATGTAGGGCTCCAACAGCTTGATGTCGGCTTTGCCTTCCCAGGTGCCGTGGGTGTCCTGGGCGCGCAATTGCTTGATCAGCTCGCGGATGAAGGGGTCTTGCAGCAGCTCGGCCTCGGTCGGCTCGGCGGGGGCTTCGGTGGTGACAGCGTCGGTCATGTGGAACTCCTCGGGTTCATTCCTCAAAATCGTGGGAAACGGCCTGGCCCTTGGTCAGCGCCTTGCGCAGCCACGGCGGCGGGGTGCCCTTGAGCACCTCTTGCAGCTTTTCCAGGATGTCCAAAATCGGTTCGGGCGCCGGCACCTTGATGGGGTGGATCTTCACGGCCACCACCCGCGCCGCCGCGCTGCCACCGATGGCGGCGACGTACAAAATCGCGCAGTCCTGAATCGCTTCGAGCTTGGGCGCGAGCTTGTCCTCGTTGCCGTCTTCGGCCAAGTCTTCGCCGAAGTGGAAGGTGTCAACGAAGCTGTAGCCGGTGGGCGTCACGTCATACACGGCGATGTGCTTGGCCCAGCCGAAGTGCGCATCGACGCGCTGCTTGTCCTGGGTGGCGAAGGCGACTTTCATCGGGCACTCCTCAGCAGTTTGAAAATCAGGCACTGGCCTCGGCCAGCGGGTGCGGGTCGGCAGGTTTGGCGCGTGGGATGTGGGCCGGCAGATGCGCCACGGCGGGCAGCTTTTCCATCACCTGGCCTTGCGCAGCGGCCAGCGAGAGCGCCGGCAGCGGCCAATCGTTCGGGCCGTGGTGCGGCAGGTGTTCCATGAACACATTGCCGACTTCGTAGACAAAATTGCGCGTGCCCCGGTAGCCAACGTAGCAACGGTGCGAGTTGCCGATGCGGTCAAAAATCGGCAGCCCGATCCGAAACAGCGGCTTGCCCAGGCGCTCGGCGGCTTGGCGACCGTGGGCGTGGGTCATCAGCAAATCGCAATCGGCGGCCTTGGCGGCTTGCTCAAAATCCTCCAAATCGCCGATCACCACTTCGTTGGCGGGCATCTGGGCCAGCAGCGGGCTTTGGGTGGTGGTGATGCACACCGCCAGCTCGGCGCCCATCTCCACCAGCACGTTGCCGGCTGACCAGAGCAAATCCGGCTCGGCGCCCAACGCCACGCGTTTGTTGCCGAAGTAAAAATGGCCGTCCAGCATCGCGTCCACCAACTGGCTGCGCTGGCGGCGCCACTTGGGTGGCACCGGGCGGCCACTCAGGGCGGCCAGGCGCATGATGAAAGCGTCCGTGGCTTTGAGGCCGCTCAGGCGGTCGAACAGCTCGAAGGGCACGCCACAGCGGGTGCGCAGCGCTTGGGCGGCGGGGCGCATTTGCTCGCCGATGGCCACGCACAATTCCGCCGAACCGAGCTGCTTGAGCACCGCCAACGACGTGCCGCCCAGGGTGGTGCCGAGCCAGTCGTCGGGAATGTGGCCATCGAGCGAGCCGGACACATCCGGCGCAATCCAGCATTCCAGCCCGAAGGATTCGACGATCTCGCGCACTTCCTCCAAATCACCCGGCGTCAGGTGCCAGCCCGGCAGCACGGCCACGCGGCCTTTCACGGTTGGCTGGCCCGGCTCCGGCAGGGTGTTCATCAGCGCGGTGACGGCGGTGGCCCAGCCATCTTGGAACGCGCCGACGTAATCGGGCGTCGAGGCGTAGACGATGGCGGTGTCGGCCAGCTCGGGGTGTTTTTTGCGCGCCAGGGTGAGGTAGGCGTCCACATCGTCGCCCTTGGTTTCCGTCAGGCCGGTGGAACAAATGGCGATGACCTGCGGCTTGGCGCGCTGGCGAATGTTGAGCAGGGCTTTTTCGAGGTTGTCGTAGCCACCAAGGATGGTGGTGACCTCGTTCATCGCCGTGGTTTGCAGCGGAATGGCTTCCTTGAAGTGCCGCACCAGCAGCACCAACCCGAAGGAAGTGCAGCCTTGCGAGCCGTGCATCACCGGCATGCAGCTCTGCAACCCCATGAAGGCATACGACGCGCCCAACGGGCTGCTCATCTTCAGCGGGTTGACGGCGCAGGCTTTTCGGCTTTCGCTAACGTGGGCCATGGCAGGACTCCGGGTGGGGTTGCCGAAGTCAATGCACAAACAATGCCAGAAAAATCTTCTTTTAAATCAATGATTTACAACAAACCACCCCATACACCCCTCTCGATCCCGCAAGAATTGAAGGGTTTGAGACAAATCAACCGCCCCAGCCCGGCACCGCCCGCCCGGGTGGCTGCACGCCGCCGAACTTGGATTCAACCTTTGGTGTGCGCTTTCTTGGGCAAGTGCTGCTGGTGCGTCACTTGCGTTGCAAAATCGGCATGGCTGGGGACTCTGCCCACGAACCACTGCTTGGAAAAAAATGAAAACCGATCAAACTTCCTCGATCGAAATATCCACCGATTGCGTCTCACTTCAGAATACCGGTCGCCCACAAATTTCTGATTCACTTCGGTAAACGGTAGGATTTTTTCAGCCAACCGCCCCTCAAACGCGCCCGATAAAAATTCGGTGCGCAAACCGTCGAATCTTTCGAACTGATCGGCACACACCACTTGAATGGCTGTTTCTGGCATTTTGTATTTTTCCGTCCACAGCACCAGCCACCCGGATTCAAATTCGCACAAATACTGAAACAGTGCATCGGACAAAATCACTGCGTCCGATTCCAAGTGAATCATCTTCTGCACACCCCAGGAGCGGGCCATCTTTTCGGAATGCAAAAAACTGCGCCACCATCCAGGGTAAGACAGCGTGGCCGACCGACCCAGTCTGTTTGCAAACGTGACCAACAGCGGCTTCCCCGGCACGCCCAGCATGTTTTCCTCTAACTCGTGCGGGCTCTTGATCACCGTCACTTCTTCTGGCACGTAGGGTGATGCATCGTCAATCAACACAAAAATAGGGGAAAGCCCATATCGATGCCATTCCAGTTGGGTGACATGGGCCACCCATTTTTGATACCTTAAATCCCACGCGCTTTTATCTTTTATAAAACTGGTGCAAAATACGATGATCTTTTCCATGGCGTCTCTTAACCGGTGATTTTGATATTTACAGGGCACCGATTGTAACTTGGTGCAACAGGCCGCCATCACCGCTGTATCCCTGATTGGACACGTCCCTGCCCAACTGACGATACTCACGCCGCACCACTCCACGCGACCTTAACTTTCCCCCCCACCGTGCCCGCATCCCCTGCCCCGCTTCTTTCCCCCCTTCCCAATGGCCTGCGCTTGGTCGGCATCGCCATGCCGCACCGCCACACCTTGGCCCTGAGCGTCTTCATTCGCACCGGCAGCCTGCATGAGTCGCGGCGCGACAACGGCATCAGCCACGTCGTCGAACACATGGCGTTCAAGGGCACGCCTACGCGCAACTGTCAACAAATCAACCTGGCGGCCGAACAGCTCGGCGCCGATCTGAACGCCTACACCGACCGCGATCACACCGCCTACCAAATCGAAGGCTTGGCGGACGATCTGCCCACCTTCGTCGAGTTGTTGGCCGACATCGTGTTGAACGGCACCTTCCCCGAAGAGGAGTTGGCGCGTGAACGCCAAGTCATCCTGCACGAGCTGACCGAGGTGCAGGAAGACCCGGCAGCCATGGCGTTTCAAGCGTTTGACCGGGCCGCTTATGGTGCCTCGCATCCGGCAGGGCGGCCCATCATCGGCCAGCGCGCCAACATCGAGCGCTTCAGCCGTGATGAGCTGTGTACCTATGTGCGGCGCCAATACACCGCCTGCAACACCGTGGTGGCTGTGGCTGGGCCGCTCACGGCCACGCGGTGGCGGGCGCTGGAACGGCAAGTCGCCGCGTGTTTCGGGGCCATGCCGACGGGGCAACCGAACACGGTGGCGCCGGCCCTTTGGGCGGGTGGCGTGCGCCAGCATCGCTTGGCGGGCAGTTCACAAACCCAGGTGGTGATCGGGTTTTCCGCACCGACGCTGGCCGACGAAACCCGAGGCGGCAGCGTGGCCGCCGATGTGCTGGCAGCCACGCTGCTGGGCGAGGGCATGAGTTCCCCGCTGTTGGACGACATCCGCGAGCGGCGCGGCCTGGCTTATTACGTCGCGTGCTCGGCGGACGTGCAACCGCTCACCGGCCAATTCGTCATCGAAGCGGCCACGGGGGCGAAGGAGGCCAGCGAGTACCTCGGCGCCGTGGCCCAGCTCCTGACCCGGTTGGCGCAAGACGGCCCCCAGGACGTGGATTGGGCCCGCGCCCGCAAACAACTGGCGGTGCGTGCGCTGCGGCACCTGGAGCAACCGGGGCGGCGGCTGGAAACCGCCGCGCAAGATTTGTTCACTTTTGGGCGCTTGCGCGATCCTCACGAGGTGCTGGCGCGGCTCCAAGCGGTCAGCCCAGCGGAGGTGCAGGCGGTGTTTCAGCGCTTGGTGGCCAGCCCCGCCGCCGTGGCCCTGGCGGGGCATGTGCCGACGCGCTTGCGTGAACAAGCCCACACGCTGTGGGCCACCGCATGACGGCGCTCTCGCCGCCCGAGCGCTTGCGGTTGATGCTGCGCTTCGACCCTGGCAGCGGCGTCTGCCTGTGGGCGATCGACGACACCACGCGGGCCGCGTTGGGGGATGGTGCTGTGGAGGTCGAGCGCCTGCCGCTTGATGCCAACCTGCGCCACCGCCTGTGGCACCTCATCGCCTGGTTCGATACCTCGATCGACTGGAACGACCCGCTGCAACCCGGCCCGTTCTGGTCAGCCGCCGAAGCCGAACGCTTTCAGCACGCGTGTCAGGACACGCTGGCCGCCCTGCGGCACGCCCTGCCGCCCGACCGTTATGAGGTGCTGGACGACCCTCAAGCCGCCACCGGCTCTACAGCGTAGGCCACCGAGCCCTGAGCCCACGCGATCAACCGATCGATGTTCGGGTGCTTGCCGGGGTGCGCGTGGGCGTCGGCGGTGTGCTCGGCGTAGAGCGCCAGGCCCTCAGCCGCCGCAGCCGGGGTGATCTTGCCGCCGTGGCGTTGCGCCAGGGCGTGATACACCGCCAGCGAGCCGGCTTGGCCGGGTTTGTTTTCGATGGTGGCCAGCACTTGGCCATCGGCATCCAACACGCGCAGTGCGGCCAGATGGGCGACGCTGGGCAGCGTTTGCAGGGTTTGTGCGAAGTTCATGGGCAAAGCCGGGCATCATAGTCCGCCATGCTCAAACCCATCCTGAAATTGCTCGGGGCGTTCCTGTTCAGCGTCTTGGCCATCTATTTCGTTTTGGTTCAAACCGGCAATGTCATCGCGGCGGTCGCCTGTTTGGCGTTGTTGGGCGTCTTGCTGCCCTTGCCCATCTTGGAAGTGATCTCGGCTTTTCGCCAACGCTCCAAAGACCTCCATTACCGCAACCTCAACGGTCGGCACTACGCTTTTCGCACCCAGTCCATCGAAGTGGACGAAACCGACGACCATGACCGGTGGATCCGCATCGCCAGCATCCGCTCCGTGTTGGAAAACTTGCCCGCCAATCCCGTCTTGAAACGCATTTTTCAAGACCAGATGACCGACGGGCCCGCCGCCAGCATCCATGTGGATGCGCTGATCGATTACTTGCGCCGCGCACACGACCACCGGGCCATCCAGTTCAAACTGTGGCTGGAGCGGGAAGTGTCTCTGCCGGCGCAAAACCGCAAGACACGCCGCTCCCGCCCCGCATGACACCCCCTCTGGCCGCCCGGTCGCCCCCAGCGGATGCGCTACCCTGCCGGCCTTGCTACCCGTTCTGAGACATGAGTCATTCCGCCCAGCGCCTGGCGCGTCTGCTCGATCAAGTGATCGAACAGGCCCGGGACACCGATCCGCAGCATTTCCACCTTGGCCGCCACGCCCACTGGCTGAAATCCCCCGCTCAATTGCAAGGTCTGTCCGGCCTCAGCGTGGCGCCCAGTCTCAGCGCCGGTGAGCCGGTGTGGTTGCGCCTCGAACGCCCCGACCCCGAGCCCTTGCCCGCCCCTGGGCTGGAAGAACAACTCGTCGGCCTGATCCACACGCAAGACGACCCAGACGGCCCCCCGCCGCATCTGGACGAGGTCATGCTGGCCCGTCGCCTGGCCCTGACCGTGACGGATCGCTCCGACGACGCGGTGCAGCGCATTGAAACCCGCGTCAGCGTGTGGGTGAGCCAAGCGCTGGCCGACCATCTGGCCGCCTGGACGCAATGGGCCGACGCCGAACGGGCCCGCCGGCGCAGTGTGGCGCTGTACAGCGAGCTGTTCGCGCTCAAGCAGCAAATTGAAGCCACGCAAACCACCCAGGCGCTGGAATTGGTGTGGGGCTTGGGCGTCAGCGCCTGGCAGTTGCCCACCAAGCCGGACAAATCCACCTCCGCCGTGCAATACCCCCTCATCACCCAAGCGCTGGAAGTGGTGTTGGAGGAAGGCAGCTTGGCGCTGCTGCTGCGCCCGCGCACCCTGGCGCCGCGTTTGGCGTTTGATGTGTGGGGCAGTGCCGGCCTGCCGATGGCCCGAGAAACCGAACGCCGCGCCTTGGAAGCCCTGGCCGCTTGCGAACCGGGTTTGCATCCGAGCACGCCCGGCGCGTTCGAAAGCGTGTGGCGGGTGGTGGCTGGCACGCTGCACGAGCGGGGGCGCTACCTACCGACCCCCGCTGGCGGTGTGCCCGTGTGGCCCGAACCGGGGCCGGATCTGCACGTCAGCGACGCCTGGGTGTTGCTGGCCCGCCCGCGCTCGAACAGTTATTTGCACGAGGACATCCAGCGCCTCAAAGATCAACTGGCCAGCCTGGAGACGATGCCCGAAGGGGTCGATGCCCTGGTGACGCCCTCGCAAGATCGGCTCGCCGCCTCCGAACCGCTGACGCTGCGCGGACGCTCTGGCCTGACCCGCCCGCCCCAAGGGCCCGCCGGGCTGGTGCATGAGCTGTTTTTCCCGCTGCCCTACAACAGCGAGCAAGTCAGCATCGTGGATTGGCTGGAGCGCAGCCACGGCGTGGCTGTGCAAGGCCCGCCTGGCACGGGCAAAACGCACACCATCGCCAACATCGTCTGCCACTACCTGGCGCGGGGGCGACGGGTGCTGGTGTCGGCCAAAGGGGATCGGGCGCTGGAGGTGCTGCAATCCAAAATCCCCGCCCCGGTGCGGCCCCTGACGGTGGCAGTGCTGGCCGGTGATCGCGAGGGGCTGCGGCAGTTTCGCAGCGCCATTGAGGCCATCACCCACACCGTCACGCAGTTGCATCCGGATGAAGTGCGGGCCCGGCTGCACCAAGCTCACAGCGACATCCACCGCGCCCACAGCGAGCTGGCTTTGCTGGATCGGCGCATTGCTGCCATCGCCCAGCAACAGCTCAGTGACGTCGAGTTTGAGGGCGATCGCTGGCGCCCGCAGCGCATGGCCGAGCACGTCGCCCAAGGGGAAGCGCGCTACGCCTGGTGGACGGATCGCCCCACCCTCGCCCCCGAACACGCGCCCCCCTTGAGTGCGTTGGAGGTGGCCCGCCTGCGCGAAGTGCGCCGGGCGCTGGGGCCGGACATGGTGCGCGTCGCCACTGGCATCCCGAGTTGCCAAGACTTGCCCGCTGCCGACGACGTCGGCGCCATGCACCAAGCCCTGCTCACCCTGCACCAACTGGCACAAGACACCGCCCAAGGCGACCTGCCCGCCCTGCTCGACACCAGTGCCGCCACCTTGAGCGCCGCGCAAACGCTGCGCGATCTGCTGGCCGATGCCCAGCCGCAGGTGCTGGCGCTGGAGCGGGCCGAACAAGCGTGGCCGGTACAGGTGCGCCAACGCTGCGCGCAAGCGGGTTTGTCCAGCGAACGCACGGCCTTGCTGGCGCTGCTGGACGATTTGGCGGTGTTGACGCGTGAACGCGCCGCCTTTTTGCGCCTGCCTGTGGTTTTGCCACCGCAGGACGCGCTCAGCCCGGCCTTGCGTGAGGTGCTAGAGCGGGCCGCCAGCACGGGGCGGCCTTTTGGGCGCTTCAACCTGGGGGCGGCGGAACTCAAAGCGCGGGTGGCGCACATCCGCGTGGCCGGGCTGGCGCCGGTGACGCCGGCAGATTGGGCGCACACCGTGCGCTGCCAGCGCCTGCACGAACGCTGTGTGATGTTCCGTGCCCGTTGGCAGGCCATCGCCCCGGCCTTGGGCCTACCAGAATTGCCCTCGGATGCGCCCACCTTGCTGGGGGAGATCGACGTCATCGCAGCGGCGCTGCGTCCGGCGTTGGCGCTGTCCGAGTCCTTGGATGCGGTCTTGCCGCTGCGTTTGGCCGAGGTGTTCGCCCCCGTGCCGGCGCTGCCGCCCAGCGTGGGCAGCACAGACATCGCCCGCCTCCTGCGTGCCTTGGATCGACATCTGGCCGGCGCCGAACTGAGCCGCGCCCAAGCCCAGCACGACAGCCTGCGCCAGCGCATCGCCCAAGCGCCAGAAGGCCCGCTGCGCCAAGCGTGGCACGACTGGTTTGCGCAGCAGCTTGGCCAACCGGGCGTGCCGGTGGATGTGGCCGTGGCGCAGTACGTCGAATTGCTGGGCGCTTGGCGACGTTTGGAGGCTTTGCTGCCCGCCTACGCCACCTTGGAAGCCCTGACGACGCGCATTGCCGAAGCGGGCGCACCGCAATGGGCGGCGCGGTTGCGCCAAGCCTGCACGGAGCGCCAAGGCGATGACCCGCAGGTGCCCGCCGACTGGCGTGAAGCCTGGCAATGGGCCCGGCTGCGCACGCATGTGGACGGCATCGACGCCCACGCCGAATTGGCACAGCTCACCCAACAGCGCCAAGCCTTGGAACACACCTTGGCGCGGCGCTACGAGGACGTGGTGGCCCAATCGGCGTGGCTGGCGATGCGGGTCAATGCATCGCCCAAGGTGTTGAGCGCACTGGCGCGTTACCAGACCGCTGTGCGCCTCATCGGCAAGGGCACGGGCGCACATGCGCTGCGCCACCGCCAGGACGCCCAACAGGCCATGCAAGAAGCCCAATCCGCCGTGCCGTGCTGGATCATGAGCCACGCCCGCGTCTCGGAAATGCTGCCGGCGCAGATCGGCAGTTTCGATTTGGTGATCGTGGACGAGGCCAGCCAGTCCGACCTGTGGGCGCTGCCGGTGCTGTTGCGCGGGCGCAAACTGTTGATCGTCGGGGATGACAAACAGGTCTCCCCAGAAGCCGGAGGCTTTTTGGCGGCCTCGCGGGTGCAAGCGCTGCGCGAGCGCTTCTTGGTGGATCAGCCGCACGCGGCGGTGCTCACCCCGTTGCACTCGCTTTACGACATGGCCTCCTCGGTGTTCGCCGCCAGCAAGGTGATGCTGCGTGAACACTTCCGCTGTGCCGCACCCATCATTGCCTACAGCAACCACACGTTTTACGACGGCGCCATCCAACCGCTGCGCGTGCCCACCGCCAGCGAGCGTTTGGATCCGCCGCTGATCGACCTGTTCGTGCCCTCGGGCCGGCGCGATGGCCGCGACATCAACCACGACGAAGCCCAAGCCATCGCCGATGAAATCGCCGCCGTGCTGGCCGATCCGCGTTGTGCTGGGCGCAGCCTCGGGGTCATTTCGCTGCTGGGCTTCGAGCAAGCGCGCTACATCGACCACCTCGTGCGCACCCGTTGCGATGCCGCCGAATTGCAGCGCCGCCAGTTCGAATGCGGCGATGCCCGCCAATTCCAGGGCAGCGAGCGCGACATCCTCTTTTTGAGTTTGGTGGTGTCGCCGGGGGCGTGCAAGGCCTTGTCGGGCAATGTGTTTGAGCAACGCTTCAACGTCGCCACCAGCCGTGCGCGGGATCGGATGGTGCTGGTGCGTTCGGTGACGATGGCGGATTTGTCCCCCCTCGATTTGCGCCAAGGCTTGCTGGCACATTTCAGCGCCGACACTTGTGCAGCCCCGAGCCCCCACGGGGACGATGCCCATGCCGCGTTGCGGGCCTTGTGTGAATCGGGATTCGAACGTGAAGTGCTGGACGCTCTGTTAACACGCGGTTACCACGTACAGCCACAAGTGCGTGTGGGTAGCTATCGGATCGACTTGGTGGTCGAAGGTGAAAGCGACCGGCGTTTGGCGGTGGAATGCGACGGTGACGAATTCCACGGCCCCGACCGTTGGGCAGCCGACATGCAACGCCAGCGCGTGCTGGAGCGAGCCGGTTGGGTGTTTTGGCGCTGCTTTGCTTCGACATGGCACCGGCGCCAAGCCCAGGTGATCGCCGACTTGGAGCACACCTTGCAGCATCACGGCATCCAGCCTTTGGGGCGACAACGCCAGCTCGGGCGTGTATTGGAGCAGCGCGTATGGCAGCCGCCTGGGTTGGCATGAGGGGTGCGTAACGGCGGCGCAGGTCAGGCAGAAAGTACCACAACCTTTCTGCCTGACCCACGGGCCGACGGGCACGGTATTGAGATGCTCACACGGCATCTTCTTGCCCCGGTCAGCAAGGCTGCTGCCGGTGTTTCCCCCCACGCCACGAAACCACGGATTGCACGCAGTGTGCCGTGCCACCCCTGAGGTCAGCATCACAAGATTGTGACGTGAGGTGACAGGCGCCGTCCATGATGCAGGACATCTCGGATGAACGCCAGGGGAATGTCGGCTCCTAGAATCGACCGAATGAACGCCCCTGAATCCGCTGAACCCGTGCTCGACGTGCTGGTCGTCGATGACATTGAGGCCTCACGCCAAGCGCTGTGCGCCATGGTCGAACAATTGGGCCATCACGTCAGCGGGGTGTGTTGCGGCGAAGCCGCCCTGGTGCGGGTGCAAACCCGCCGCCCCGATGTCGTGCTGCTCGACTTGCTCATGCCGGATTTGGATGGTTTCGAGGTCACCCGCCGTCTGCGGGCCTTGTGCCGTGATCGCTGGTTGCCGGTGCTGGTCACCTCGTCCATGCAAGGGGATGAACACTTCATTCACGCCTTGCAGCAAGGCGCAGATGACTATCTGTTGCGCCCTGTGAACCCCGCGCTGCTGAGTGCCAAACTGCGCCACTATGGCCGTGTGCTGGCGCTGCAAGGACGCTTGTCCTCCGCTTTGCAGCGTCAGCGCGACATTCTGGACAACATCCTGGACGTGGTGATCACCCTCGATCCTCAGGGCCTGCTGTGTGATGTCAACCTTGCGGCCTGCCTGCGCTTGGGGCGGGGGCTGTCCGATCACGGCCTGCTGGGCCGCCCTTGCGCCGAGCTGCTGGGCGTTGATCTGGACACTTTGACTCAGCAGCGGGAATTGACCGTCCGCACCCTGGACGGCAGCACGTTCCCGGCGGAAATCAGCGTCAGCCCGTGGCGCCACGACGGCCAGATCCGCCACACCGTGGTGCTGCGCGACCTGACCGAGCAGCGCCAGATCGACCGCATGAAAGATGAGTTCCTGGCCACCGTCAGCCATGAGTTGCGCACGCCCTTGACCTCCATCCTGGGCGCGCTGGGCTTGCTGGCTGGTGGTGTGGCGGGGGCCTTGCCGCCAGCAGCCAAACCCCTGGCCGATGTGGCCCGACGCAACGGGGAGCGCCTCAGCCGTTTGATCGACGACCTGCTCGATCTGACCAAACTCGAAGGCGACCGCATGGTGTTGCACCTGCGCCCGGTGAGCCTGCCGGCCCTGCTCGGCGAGGCCCTGGCGGCCAACCAGGGTTACGCCGATCGCGGTGGGGTGCGCTTGGTGTACACGCCCCCGCCCGACGCCGAACGCTGGCGTGCGCGCCTGGACGGGGATCGCTTCTTGCAAGTCATGGCCAACTTGCTGTCCAACGCCATCAAACACACGCCGAGTGGCGCCCATGTGTACGTCGAACCTTTGAGCGAGGGGCCTTGGCTCCGCGTGCGCGTGCGTGATGAGGGGCCGGGCATCGATCCTGCGTTTCGGCCACGCATATTCGAAAAGTTCTCCCAAGCGGACGCCTCCGATCGGCGACCCCAAGGCGGCACTGGGTTGGGGCTGTACCTGACGCGGGTGCTGGTCGAGCGCATGGGCGGGCGCATCGTGGTGGAGGACACGCCCGTGGGCCAGGGGGCGGTGTTCGAAGTGAAATTTCCCCGGCTGGTCGAATCAACCTGAGGAGGACGGTGATGCAAAAAGTGATGTGTGTCGAAGACGATGCCGACATCCGCATGATCTTGGAGTTCAGCTTGAGCGGGGTGGGTGGCCTGCGCGTGCTGTGTTGCGACAGCGGCGCCCAAGCCCTGGCCCAGGTGCAGGACTTCCAGCCAGATCTGGTGGTGCTCGACGTCATGATGCCCGGCATGAGCGGCCCCGAAACCCTGGCCGCTCTGCGGCGCTTGCCCGATTTTGATGGCACGCCCGTGGTGTTTCTCACCGCCAAAGCCACCCAAGGTGAGCTGGAGCACTTGCTGCAATACGGGGCCACCGGGGTGATCGTCAAACCGTTCGACCCGATGACTTTGCCGCAAAACCTGCTGATGTATTGGGAGTACGGGCGTGGCGGCGCCCACTGAAGGGCCGTCCGCTTGGCAGGCGGGTTTTGCGGCCTTGCAACAGCGGTTTTGCGCGGGTTTGCCAGCACGATGGGCACAGATTGTCCAAGCAGAAGATGCGGACTTGCGGCTGCGCGCCTTGCATCAACTCGCGGGCGCAGCCGGAAGCTACGGATTTGCAAGGTTGTCACACCTGGCCCGCGAGGCAGAGCAATCGTTGCGGGACGGGGCCACGCCAGCTTGGCAGCCGGTCGGCTCCTCCTTGGAAACAGAGATCCACGCCTTGCGCCCAGCGCCAGCAACCGATCCTGAATCCGACACAGTTCGATGACATTTTTCCCCTAACGCTGAGGTGCAATGGCTTAACTTTCCAAAAAAAAGCCCGCCATCCTTCGGCCCAAGCCTTGTAGGCGACATCATGGAACTCAATAGCTGCATCGAAGGCTCAGATGTGCTGGTGCTGGCGCTGCGCGCCGACAACCTCGACGCTGGCAACGTGCGGGATTTCAAAGAGGCCGTCTTGGCTCAAATCCAGTCCCGCCAGCGGGTGGTGCTGGACTTATCCGGCGTCAAATTCATTGACAGTTCTGGTCTGGGCGCCTTGATCGCCTGCTTGCGCAAGCTCAACGAACAGCGGGGGGACTTGCGGTTGTGTGAACTGTCCCGCACGGTGCGCGCACTGTTTGAACTGATGCGCATGCATCGGGTGTTCGGCATCTACGCCACACGCGCAGAGGCCGTCCAATCCTTCGCTTGACCCCACCGAGGTGACCTTATGAAACCACTCGTTTTTGGCCCCTCGCGCCGCCACTGGGCCATCGCGCTACCAAGTTTGGCACTGTGGGCCGGGCTCGCTCTGGCACCCCAAGCCCATGCGGGCCCGGTGCAAGATCGCGTCAAAGCCAGTGGCACGGTGCGGGTGTGCATCTGGCCGGACTATTACGGCATCACCTTCCGAAGTCCCCGCACCGATCAGCTTGTCGGCATCGACATCGACCTGTCCGCCGAGTTTGCCAAGCACCTCGGGGTCAAGCTCGAATATGTCGAATCCTCGTTCGCCAAGCTCATCGAGAACCTGCAAAACGACCGCTGCGATGTGGCCATGCACGCCGTGGGCATCACCCCACAGCGCCAGCAAGCCCTGCGTTTTTCGCTGCCGTACTTGCAAAGCGACATTTACGGCATCACCACGCGCAGCAACCGCACGATCCGCAGTTGGGACGACATCGACAAGCCCGGCGTGCGCGTGGCCGTGCAGGCAGGCACTTTCATGGAGCCAGTGATGTCAGGGGCGCTCAAGCAGGCCACGCTGGTGGTGATTCGCCCGCCCAAAACACGCGAAGACGAGTTGGAAGCGGGCCGCGTCGATGTGTTCATGACCGACTACCCCTACAGCCGCCGCCTGTTGGACAACGCCGATTGGGCACGGCTGGTCTCGCCGAGTCGCCCCTTCCATCCCCTGCCCTACGCCTACGCCGTCAAACCGGGTGATGAGGGTTGGTTGCAGCAGCTCAACGACTTTGTCACCCGCATCAAACAAGACGGCCGTCTGGAAGCCGCCGCCAAACGCAACGGCCTGAGCGAAATTGTGGTGCGCCGTTGACCCCCCTGAGTTTGCAGTGATGTGACAGATGCGCGCCCAGGTAAGGTTCCAATGTTGTCACCGACGGACACCTGCCACCTGACTGCCATGACGTCCCACCCCCACGCCGCCACCCCGACCGTTTCGATCATCCTGCCCACGCGCAATGCGGCACGCACCCTGCCGGCCACGTTGCGATCGGTTCAGGCCCAAACCCTGACCGACTGGGAGTTGATCGTCATCGACGACAGTTCCACCGACGCCAGCGCCGACATCGTGCGGGCCGCCGCCAAGCGGGACACGCGCATCCGCTTGCTGCACAGTTTCGGGCGAGGCATGGCGGCTGCCCGCAACCTGGGCCTGCGCCTGGCCCGTGCCCGCTTGATGGCATTCCTGAATGCGGACGACCAGTGGATGGCCCACAAACTGGCACGGCATGTCGAGGTGTTGCAGCGCGACCCGGCGGTGGGGGTGAGCTTCGACCGCGCTTGTGTGGTGGATGCGTACAAGCTGACCTGGAAGCGACGGGCTACGCCGCTTCGACCGCGCTTGTGTGGTGGATGCGTTGGGGCAGGCAACGGTGTCCACGGCGTGGCCGGCGGGGGCCGAAGCGACACCCAGCGAACTGCTGTGCGAAGCCCCGATGGCCAGCATTTCCACGCTGGTGGTGCGTCACAGCGTGTTCGATGCGGTGGGAGACTTCGACGAACAAATGCGCTTCGCCGACGATTTGGAGCTGGTGGTGCGGGTGCGCTGCCTCAGCACCTGGCGGGTTCAAGCGCTGGACGATGTGTTAACGCAACACCCCCTCAACCCCAGCCTGAGCCGCGCCGACTTGGAAGCCATGTTCCGAGGCTGGCAAACGCTGATGGCCAAGGTGAGCATCTACGCGCCCGACTTGGTGGAGCGCCACCATGAACGCGCACAGGCGCTGCAACTGCAACGCTTGGCCCAACGGGCTGCCTGCTTGAAACTGCCGCTGACCCAGGGCCTCAGCCTGTTGGGCCGGGCACTGCGCAGCCATCCGCGCACCTGGTTGCGCCAACCTTTGCGGGCGCTGGGCACGCTGGCGGCCCTGGCCCGTTCGGCTTGGCACAACCAGCGTTATGCCTTCATGCCCAAGGCGCCGTTCTAACCGGCGCTCTGGGGGGTGGTGTCGGGGCTGTCCACGCGGTCGAAGCGGTAGCCGTAGCCGTACACCGGCGCCATGCGCCAGCCGTTGCGGCCATCCAACGCCAGTTTCTTGCGCAAGCGGCTGATGTGGGTGTCCACCGTGCGGGTGTCCACATCGGTGTTGAGCCCCCAGACCTTGTTCAGCAGGTGATCCCGCGACATGAGTTTGCCCGGGTTCTGAAACAGGTAAACCGCCAGGTCGAATTCCTTTTGCGTCAGGGCCACCGCCTCACCGTTCAAGGCCAGGCGATGGCGCTGAACATCGATCTCGTAGCTGCCCATGCGCAGCACAGGCAGGCCCGTGGGCCGCAGGCGCCGCGCCACCGCTTCAATGCGCGCCAGCAAGGCCATGGGCTGGGGCGGCTTGACGATGTAGTCATCGGCCCCAGCGCGCAGGGCGGTACACACCGTTTCTTCGTCCTCCCGCGCCGTGACAACAATCACCGGCAACTCCCACCCCAAGTTTTGGCGCACCCACGCCAAGAGGTCGGCGCCTGTGCCGTCGGGCAGCACCCAGTCGATCAGCAGCAGGTCGAAGCGCTCGCGTTTGAGACCTTCGATGAAGGCATGGGCGCTGTCAAACACCCGCGATGGATGTTGTCCACCTTGGAGCCACAGCGCCAGCAGCGCAGCCTGATCGGGGTCGTCTTCAGCAATGCCGATGTACATGGTTTCACTCCTTGCGACGCACCATGGCAGCGCGTCGGGCATCTTCTGGGTAAGCGTAGGTCAGCGCGCCTTGGCGCCAGGTGCCCAGCCAAATCATGTTGGCGGAGAAGGCATCGTGGTCGCTGGGGCTGAAAGGCCGGGTGTAGGTGGTCACCACACCACTATAAGAATGCTGGAAGTTTTCGAGCGCACTTTTGAGCGCTGGCCCGCTGGCATCCCCCCGCGTTTGGAAGAGGGCCAGCGTCACCAGATGGATGGCGTCATAGGTTTGGGCGGCGGCCATGAGCGAGCCCAGCGTGCCGCCCCCCAAATGCCGACGCATCCGCGCCATGAAACTGATGCGCCGCTCGTTGGAGGGATCCGGCAAGATCGATTGAACCATCAACGCCCCTTCAGCCGTACCGCCGGAACGCTCCCACACGGAGCGCAAGGACAGCGTCCATGGCCCCATCAATGGCCCGCTGAACTTGGCCGCCGTGCGTGCCCGCGCCAGCACCGCCAACTCTGGCCCCACCCCGTACACCACCAAGGCTTCCGCGCCGGCGGCTTTGGCGGCTTGTACATCGGCGAGCAGGTCGTTCGCGCCCAAATCGAACCGCACCACATGCACCAGCGCGATGCGGTGGCGCGACAGCTCGCGCTCCAAATCGGCCAAACCGCTGTCCCCATAACGGGTGCGATCGGCAAAGATGGCCACCTTTTTCAACCCGCGCCGCGCCACATCTTGGGCCAAGAAGGCCGATTGCAGCGAGTCTCGCGGCGACATGCGAAACACAAAACTGCTGGCCGCCGGGTAGCGCTGGGTGATCGGTGAACCCGTGGCCACCGGCACCATGAGCAAGTGTTGGTGGCTCTGAAACACGTCCAGCGCCCGCAGCGCCACCCCGGTGTTGCAGAAACCCACCGTGAACGCCACCTTTTCCTTGGTGATCAGCTCCTCGGCGGCTTTGCGACCGGCTTCGGGGTCGGCCCGGTCATCCCGTGTGACCAGCACCAGAGGCCGCCCCCGGTAGCCACCCACTTCGTTGATTTCCTTGATCGCCAGCTCGGCCCCGTGGCGTGCGCTCTGACCAAAATCAGCCGACCCACCGGTTTGAGGACACACGAATCCAATGCGCAGGGGCTCTGCCCCCGCAGGCTCTGCGGCCTGCGCAACACCTCCGCTGGCGACGGCGCAGACGATCACCGCCTGGGCCAAGCGGTAGCCCTGTGAATTGACCATAAAACTCCCTTCGAATAACGACATCCTTCGTGGGGCGAGAGGGTAAAGCTTTTGCTCAGGGGCTGTGTCCACAAGCGACGCCCGGTTGTCCCCGCTTCCTGTGGATAACCCTGTGGAAGACCTGTATTCACCCGACTTAACTGTTTGATTTCAAACAAATTTCAACAGATTGCACTAATTTTAGGCACTAGGGGGCAATCACCCCCCACCGCAGGGCCAGCAAGGTCAGCTCCGCTTGGTTGCTGGCCGCCAGCTTCTGCTTGATGTTGTAAAGGTGCGTGCCCACCGTGCTGCTGGACAGCTTGAGGGCCGTTGCAATGTCGTGGACGCTGGCCCCACGCGCCAGCCGAGTGAAGACTTCGAATTCCCGCTCCGACAGCACATCGAACGGGCTGGCCGCCGAGCCGTCCAACTGGGCCAGCGCCAGGGTTTGCGCGGTTTGGGCATCCAGGTAGCGCCGGCCAGCGGCCACGGCGTGGATCGCTTCGGGCAGGGTTTCCGGGGCGGCGCGTTTGCTGAGGTAGCCCTGTGCGCCGGCATTGAGGGCGCGTCGGGGATGGGCGCTGTCTTCGTGGGCGGAGAGCACGAGCACCGGGGGAGCCCCGTCGCGGGCACGCAGGCGGCGCAGGGTTTCGAGCCCGCCCAAACCGGGCATGGACAAGTCCAGCACCACCACATCCAACACCGTGGTGGGCAAGAGGCGCAACAGGGTTTCGCCGTCATCGGCTTCAGCCACCACGCGCAGGGGTGGTCGGCCATCGGGTGGTTGGGCCTCCAACAACATGCGGAAGCCCATGCGCACCACCGCATGGTCATCGACCAGCGCAATGCGCAAGCCCGCAGGTTCGGCAGTGGGGACAGGGGGAACAGGAGGCGTCATGGCGAAATGGGTTGAAAACTTCAGGAAGGCAGTGTCAGCCGTGCTTCGATGCGGCTGCCCCCTTGGGGGCGCCGTTCGGCACGAAACTCACCGCCCAAGGCCAGCACACGCTCGCGCAAGCCCAGCAGGCCGAAGCGCGCCGGCCGCTGGTCGGCATCGGGCAAACCTCGGCCATCGTCTTCGACGGCCACGCACACGTGGGTCGTCGTCGGCCACGACAGGTGCAGCACCACATGCCGGGCGCCGCTGTGCTTGAAGGCATTGGTCAGGGCCTCTTGCGCCACACGGTAGGCCGCCAGCAGCGCAGGGGAGTGGACTCCGGGCGGGATGGGATCGGGGGCCAGCTCGGTGTGCAATTGCACACCCGGGTGTTTGGGGCGCAAGGTGGTGGCCAGATCGCCCAAAGCTTCGGCCAGCCCGAGCGGCCCCAGCGACAGCGGTGTCAAGCGTGGAATCAGCCCATGCATGGCCTCATAAAGCCGGCTGGCTTCTTGATCGATGAGGGCTGCGGCTTGGCGGCCAGGGCCATCGCTCGCCGGCAAACGCAGCGCCAGCGAGCGCGCCAACGAACGAATCCCCGTCACAGACTGGCCCAACTCGTCGTGCAGCATGGCGGCGATTTCCTTGCGCTCGGTCTCCAGTCGGGCCTCCACCTCTTGGGCCCAATCGCGGCTGCGTGCCAGGCTGCGCTCGGCTTCAATGGCTTGGACACGCGCCGCCAGCGTCGCCTCAATGGCCTCGCCCAGCCGGTTGACCGCCGCCCCGATGAGCCGCGCCTCGCGCCCAGACAGCACCGGCAAGCGCGTGGCGTAATCGCCCTGCTCCAGCCGGGCCAGCGCCTGCTCCACCTGGGCCAAGGGCCGAACCAACCGATTCACCGCCGCAAACACCACGCCCAACAAAGCCACCAGCGCCAGCGCGGTTTGCAACGCCAGTTGGGTGAGATCGTCCCAACCATCGAGGATGGCACGGGAGGGGTCGGCCTCGATGCTGAGCTGGGCATCGCCAGGCAAACGAATCACCTGCCGCTGGGGCGCTGGGGCCACCAGATGGTGGAACCAATCCGGCACCTGGCGCCCTTGTTTGTAGGTCGGCTGGGGTGAACGGTAGAGCACTTGGCCCTGGGCGTCGATCAACTGGATGTCGTTGGCCCGCACCCGGCCCAGTTGCTCTAAAAAGGCCAACATGGCTTGCGGGCCAGCACTGACCACAATCCACCCCGTGCGCTCCAGCAACTGCGTGGCCACGCGGTTGGCCGCTGTGATCTCCTCGCGCACGCTGGCGCGGGTGGCCTCCAACTGCTGCCAAGCCAAACTCAGCGCCAGCGTGCCAACTGCGATGGCAATAATTCCGTTCAAGCGGAACGACAAGCTATCGGGCCAATGCCGCGAAAAAAAGGGAAACATGCGATGCGATCTGCCAAAGACGCCCAAACGGAGGGAATGCCGCCAATCACTCTGCCATATCTGCTGGTCATGCCGGTGCCGGTGTACCTGGATGCGCAGGGCCAGCGTTGGCTGGATGCGCTGTGGCTGAAGGATTTGCGCTTGCATTTGGACTATTTGCACGCCTTCACGCTGGCGTGCCCGTGCGTCCCACGCGACCCGCCACCCGGGGCTGAACGGGTGAACGATCCGCGCATCCGCTTTGTGGATTTGCCGGATCACGGGCGCCAATCGAGCCGGTTTTTCGAAACAGCGCGCCTGCTGTGGCGGGCGGTGGGCGAGGCGACGCTGGTGCATCACAGCATCGGGGATTGGTGGCCGCTGTCCATGAACTACTTGGCGGCGCTGTTTGCGGCGTGGCGGGGCAAGGTGTCCGTTGTGGTGGTGGAGTCCTCAGGCTGGCGCTTGATGCCCGGGCAACCTGCCGGTCTGGGGGCACGCTTGAAAGCGTGGTTGGCAGAAACCTGGGGCCGCTGGCACGTCAACCGTGCCAGTTTGGCGGTGTTCACCCAGGCGCAGTACCTGCGCAGCCTGCGCACCCGCCGCCAGGACAACGGCCATGTGATTCACGCCTCGTGGATCGATGAGGATCACCTGCTGTCCGAGACAGACATCCGCATCGATGGGTCGCACAAAGGGCTGGGGCTGGAAACCCCGCTGCGCGTGCTGTTCGCCGGGCGCCTGACCTCAGCCAAAGGGGTGGAGGTGCTGCTGGACGCCTTCCGCGCCACCCACTTGGGCGGCGCAGGGCTGGCGTTGGACATCATCGGCAGCGGCGAGTGCTTGCCGCTGTGCCAAGCCACCAGCCGACTGGCGCATGAAGGCGGCCAACTGCGGGTGCTGGACAGCGTTCCCTACGGCCCGGCGTTTTTCAATTTGCTGAGGCGGTACCACGCGGTGGTGGTGCCCAGCCTGTCCGACGAACAGCCGCGCATCGTGTACGACGCTTACGCCCAAGGCGTGCCCGTGCTGGTGAGCGACACCCCCGGCCTGCTCGATTGCGTGCAAGACGGCATCACGGGCCGCACCTTTGCACGCGGCGATGCGGCGGCGCTGGCTGGGCTGTTCGTGTGGGCGCACACCCACCGCGACGCCTTGCAGCGCATGGGTGAAACCGGCTGGCAGCGCGCCCGGGGCCTGACGCACCATCAGATGCACGCCCGGCGCCACCGGCTGTTGCTGGACACCTTGGCGCGGCGGGGGCTGATCCGCCCCCCTGGGGCAAACCCGGGCAAAGACTCCAGAAAATCATGAGCCCTTGTTCATGAGCCTGACCATGACAGCACCGGGGCCAGGGGCCGACACTGTGCCATCGGAACAGCAATTCCGCTGGGCCGGCTGCCCCCGAGGCAGCAGCTTCTGATCCCTCCTGAGGAGACGCACCATGACCTGGGAAACCCCGACCGCTGTTGATTTCCGCTTCGGCTTCGAAATCACCATGTACATCGCCGCCCGCTGATTCAGCGCGCCCGAGGTACACCCAAGGCGAGCGTGCGGCTTGGCGCCGTGGCTCGCCTTTTTCTTTGAAAGCCGAGTCTCATGAAACTGGTGGTTCTGGGGTCCGCTGCGGGCGGGGGGTTTCCGCAGTGGAACTGCAACTGCGCCCAATGTGCTGGCGTGAGAGCCGGGCAACCGGGCTTGCGCGCCCGCACCCAAAGCTCGGTGGCCGTGGGTGGCCCGGACGATTGGGTGTTGGTGAACGCCTCGCCGGACGTGCTGCAACAAATCCGCGCCACGCCCGCGCTGCAACCGGGGCGGGCGCTGCGCGACACCGGCATCGCCGGCGTGCTGCTGGCCGATGGCCAGATCGATCACACCACCGGCCTGTTCATGCTGCGCGAGCGCGGCCGTCCGCTGCCGCTGTGGTGTACCGACCCGGTGTATGACGACCTGACGCAAGGCAACCCGATTTTCAACGTCCTGGGCCACTTCTGCGGCGTGGATCGCCAGCGCGTGACGCTGGACGGCACCGCGTTCGAGGTGCCCGGCGTACCTGGGTTGCGCATCCGCGCTCTGCCGTTGAAGAGCAAACCGGCGCCCTTTTCGCCGCACCGCGAATGCCCGGTGGATGGGGACAACGTCGGTTTCATTTTTGAGAACAGCGCCACGGGCCGACGCATTTTTTACGCACCGGGTTTGGCGGAGATCGAGCCGCACGTCTGGGAAGCCATGACCACGTCGGACGTGGTGATGGTAGACGGCACCTTCTGGACGGACGACGAAATGGTGCGCCTGGGCATCTCTACCAAGCTGGGCAGCCAGATCGGCCACCTGGCCCAATCCGGTGCGAGCGGCATGCTGGATTGGCTGTCCCGCCTGCCGGCGAGCACGCAGAAGTGGCTCATCCACATCAACAACACCAACCCGATTCTGAACGAGCACTCGCCCGAGCGCGCCGCCTGCACCGCTGCCGGCGTGGGCGTGAGTTTTGACGGGCTGGAGATTGAGTTTTGAGTGGGCGATCCCCCTCTCCCCAGCCCTCTCCCACAAGGGGAGAGGGAGCCAACACAAGGCTGCCTGGTTCAAAGCCCCTCTCCCCTTGTGGGAGAGGGGTTGGGGAGAGGGGGACACCCGCCGCCACAGACACGACACATAGAAGGAGACCTCCATGACCGCCATCCTGAGTGAACAAGCCAGCGCCTGGTCGCGCACCGAGTTTGAAGCCCGGCTGCGTGAGCAGGGCAAGGCGTATCACATCTTTCACCCGTTCAACGTCATGCTGAACACGGGCAAGGCCACGCCGGAGCAAATCCGGGGCTGGGTGGCGAATCGCTTCAGCTATCAGGTGGCGATCCCGGTGAAGGACGCGGCCATTTTGTCGAATTGCCCGGATCGCGACGTGCGCCGCGAGTGGCTGCAACGCATCCTCGATCACGATGGGTTTGAAATCGGCGGCGTGAAGGACGAAGGCGGCATCGAAGCCTGGATTCGTTTGGGCATCGCCACCGGGTTGACACGCGAGGAAATCACGGACTTTCGCCACGTCATCCCCGCCGTGCAGTTTGCGGTGGATGCGTATGTGAATTTTGCGCGGCGCTCGCCCTGGCAAGAGGCGGTGTGTTCCTCGCTGACGGAATTGTTTGCACCGGAAATCCACAAGCAACGCCTGGCCACCTGGCCGGAACACTATCCGTGGATTGAGTCGACCGGCCTGCAATACTTCCGCAACCGCGTGACGCAGGCGCGACGCGATGTGGAACAAGGGCTGGAAGTCACCCTCAGCCACTTCAACACGAAGCCGCTGCAATTGCGTGCGCTGGACATCTTGAAATTCAAGCTGGACATCCTCTGGGCCATGAACGACGCCATGGCCACACGCTACGGAGTGACCGCCTGATGAACGACGCCACCCTCCCGCGTCTGGGCCACGGTTTCCGCCTGCAATGGGAGCCGGTGCAAAACTGCCATGTGCTGCTCTACCCGGAGGGCATGGTGAAGTTGAACCGCAGCGCCGGGGAAATCCTCACCCGCTGCGATGGTCAGCGCAGCGTTGCGGCGCTGGTGGCCGAGCTGGAAACGGCGTTCAACGCCCAGGGTTTGCGCTCCGAGGTGGAAAAGTTTCTGGAGATCGCCCAGGCGCAGCGCTGGGTGGTGCTGGCATGATCGGCGGCGTGGGGGGTTTGCAACAGGCGGTGGTCGGCCCGCCGCTGTGGTTGCTGGCGGAGATCACCTACCGCTGCCCGCTGCACTGCGTCTTTTGCTACAACCCGACGGACTTTGCGCGCCACGAAGACGAGTTGAGCACCGACGAATGGTTGCGCGTGCTGCGTGAAGGCCGGGCGCTGGGGGCGGTGCAGTGTGGGTTTTCCGGCGGTGAGCCGCTGCTGCGCGACGATTTGGAAGCGTTGGTGGCCGAGGCGCACCGCCTGGGTTACTACACCAACCTGCTCACCAGCGGCGTGGGGCTGACACCTGAGCGTGCCGCCGCGCTGAAAGCGGCGGGGCTGGATCACATCCAACTCAGCTTTCAGGATTCGACCCGCGAGGTGAACGACTTTCTCTCGCACACCAAAACCTTTGCCCTGAAGCAGCGCGTGGGCGAGATGCTCAAGGCCCAAGGCTGGCCGATGGTGATGAACGTGGTGATGCACCGCCTCAACATCGAGCACACCGGGCGCATCATCGAAATGGCGCACGAGCTGGGCGCGGAGTATCTGGAGCTGGCGAATTCGCAGTATTACTCCTGGGCGCTGGAAAACCGGGGCCATCTCATGCCCACCAGCGAGCAGTTGAAACGCGCCGAAGCGGTGACGGACGAATGGCGCGTCAAACTGGAAGGCAAGATGAAGCTGTTTTTCGTCTCGCCGGATTACCACGAAGCACGGCCGAAAAAATGCATGAATGGCTGGGGCAACGTCTTCCTCACCATCACGCCGGACGGCGCAGCGCTGCCCTGCCACACCGCCCGCATGTTGCCCGGCCTGACCTTCCCGACGGTGCGGGAGATGGATCTCAAAACCCTCTGGTATGACTCGGACGGCTTCAACCGCTACCGGGGCACCGGCTGGATGAAAGACCCCTGTCGCACCTGCCCGGACCAGGAAAAAGACCTCGGCGGCTGTCGCTGCCAGGCTTATATGCTGGCCAAAGACGCCGCAGCCGCCGACCCGGTTTGCCCAAAAAGCCCGCAGCACGGCGTGGTGCAAGCAGCGGTGGCGGCGGCCAATGCGGGTGAGGTGCCGGCGCGGCCTTTGTTGTTCAGGGATCGGGCCACGTCGCTCAAGCTGTCCTGTTCCGGCGCTTAACCTCGTCCCACAAAGGGCATGCCGGTGGCCAACACCGTCATGTTCAACACGTTGGCGCTCAGCGGCAGGCGCGCCATGTTGACCACGGCATCGGCCACATGACTCACGTCCATGCGCGCCTCGGCACGCACGCTGCCATCGGCTTGCAACATGCCTTGGGCCATGCCGGCGGTCATGTCGGTGGCGGCGTTGCCGATGTCGATCTGGCCGACGGCAATGCTGAAGGCGCGGCCATCCAAAGCGGCGGCCTTGGTCATACCCGTCATGGCGTGTTTGGTGGTGGTGTAGGCGATCGAGTTCGGGCGCGGTGCATGAGCCGAAATCGAGCCGTTGTTGATGATGCGCCCACCCTGCGGCTGCTGGCGCCTCATGAGGCCGAACGCTTCGCGCAGGCAGTAAAACGCGCCATTCAGGTTGACATCGACGGCGCTGCGCCAGGCGTCCACCGCCAACTGATCGGGCGTGGCGCCGACCGTGAAAATGCCCGCGTTGTTGAACAACAAATCCAACCGCCCGAAACGCTGTTCGATCTCCGCAAACAGCGCCGCAACTTGGGCGGGATCGGCCACATCGGCCACGATGGGGTAAGCGCGATCGGGATCGGCCTGGGCCTCGGGCGAAGCTGCGAGGGTCGATTGCAAGCGATCCAAGCGGCGGCCATTCAAAACCACCGTCCAACCATCGGCCAGCAGGGCCAGGGCGCAGGCCCGGCCAATGCCCGACCCAGCCCCGGTAACGAGGGCGATGCGTTCAGCGGAGGATGCGTCAAAAGAGCGTGTCATGGGCAGAAAGCGTGTGGCGAAAAACAGGCAGTCTGCCACTGCCCTGCCACCGCATGAAACCAGTACACGGGTTCGGGGACACGGCTATGCCGTGGCCGCCGCCATGGCCACGGGGGCCGAACAGACGCGATTGCGGCCTTCACGTTTGGCTTGGTACAGCGCTTGATCCGCCACGATCAAGGCTTCTTCCAACTCAATCGCTTCGGGCATCCACAGCGCCAAGCCAAACGAACCACTGACGCGCACCCCCTGCGGCAACAGCGGTGGCCCCAACTGTGTCAGCGTCTGGCATAAGCGCTGCGTCACCTCTTGCATGTCCCCGACACTGCGGGGGGCCAAGCAGATGACAAACTCCTCGCCCCCCCACCGAGCCAGCACATCGTCGGGCCGCAAATGGGCCTGCAAGGTTTGCGCGGTCAGCACCAGCACTTCATCCCCGACTTGGTGCCCATGCTGATCGTTGATCGACTTGAAATGATCCAAGTCCACCAAGCAGAGGCCATACGTTGCCCGGTTCTGCTCCAGCTCGGTCATTCGGGCAAGAAAAGCCCGGCGATTGAGCTGTTGCGTCAACTCATCGTGCGACGCCAGGTGGCTGACGCGAGAGAGCGCCGCTTGTAACTGGGCATTGGTGTGTGCCACAGCGCGGGACTGCTGCAAAGCATCCGCCCGCGCCAGCTCCAGAGCGGTCACCAGAGCCTGATTGCGCAGCTGCAACACCATGGCTTCGTAAGCTTTGCGCTGCTGCCAAAAACCAAAGTGGCACTGTGCGATCACATAACTGATTGCAGCCAACAGCAACCACCCCTTGCCATCCGCGACGATGAACAGCCCGCGTGCAATGACAGGCAGCCACAGCGCCAACATGAACATCACCAGCACCCGCCGCGACAGCAGTGCCACGCTGCTCATGAACCCACTGACCGCCACCATCACTAACAACACCAGCGCGTGTGTCCAGTGGGAGCCCAACGGCTCCTCAATGAAGAGCAGGGCCAGTGCCCAACTCAACCCTGCATAACTCATGCCTAACGCTTGTTGGCGTTCATCGTCAGCGGTGGGCGAGCGCTCACCCAGGCGCTGCGCCAGACGCATGCTGTGCCACATCGACACCGCCCGCCCCGTGGCAAAAACCAGCAATGTCCAAACCGGTTGGCTGGCCAATAAAGCACCGATCAGCAGCAAGGTGCCCAGGGCACTGCTGCGACTGAGTTTGCGTTCGCGCTGAACCAGTTGACGCAGCAACTCGCTGCGCACCGTATGTTCGTCAGGCTCCGCCACCACCACACGGGATGCGGTGTCCGTACTGGGGGCGTCGGAGTAAGCAGGGTCTGGATGCATCGTGTCCCATTCTGAGGGAATTGGGGGGGCAACGGAATCGGAAGAAAGAGGTACTCGAAAAGGTTTCGCAAACTTGCTGGCGCGTGGTCAGGCGGTTCTCAGACGGGCTTCCTACACTGCCCACTCCTATGGCCGATACGCACACTTCGCCGTCCCCTCCGGCGAATGTCTTTGATCATGATCAATCCTCTCTCTGAGCTTTTCAAAAACAACCAGCAATGGGCCACCGACACCGAACAACGTGAGCCCGGGTTCTTCAGCCGACTGCTCAAGCAGCAAACCCCCCAATACTTGTGGATTGGCTGTGCCGACAGCCGCGTGCCCGCCAACGAGCTGGTCGGGTTGCTACCGGGCGAGCTGTTTGTGCATCGCAACGTCGCCAACGTGGTGGCGCACTCGGACTTGAATGCACTGGCGGTGATTCAGTACGCCGTGGACGCGCTGCGGGTGCAACACATCATCGTGGTGGGGCACTCCAACTGCGGCGGGGTCAAGGCTGCCCTCAACGACTTACGGCTGGGCTTGGTGGACAACTGGATCCGCCACGTCAAAGACGTGCGTTTCAAGCACAAAGCGTGGCTGGATCACGTCCCCGCTCAACGCCGGGTGGATGCTTTGTGTGAACTCAATGTGCTGGAGCAGGCCCTCAATCTCTGCTACACCACGGTGGTGCAGGATGCATGGACTCGGGGCCAGTCGGTGGTGGTGCATGGCTGGGTGTATGGCCTCCACAATGGGTTGTTGGAGGACTTGGCGATGACGTGCGCCTGTCTGTCCGATGTGTCAGCCGCGTATGACCGGGCTTTGGCCGGCATCCACCAGCGCTACACCGACGCCCCAGCCGAGAGAATCAGCGCTGAATCCGGCAGCGATCCCCGCTGACTTCGCGCCGCACCTCGACCCACTGCAACTGCGTGGGGTACTCGCGTGCCATGGCATGCCAGATGTAGGTGCTGAGGTTTTCCAGCGTGGCAGGCCCCAAGCCTTCGACGTGGTCAAGGAAACGGTGATCCAAAGTTTCGCGCAGTGCGGCGATGCTGCGACGCAACAGGGCCAAATCCACCACCATGCCGCTCACCGGATCGGGCGTGCCGCCCACGCACACTTCGGCCACGTAGGTGTGCCCATGGATACGCAAGCTGGGTTCGACCTCGACTTGGCGGCGCAAGGTGTGGGCGGCTTCAAAGAAAAAGGTTTGGCTGAGTTCGTACTTCATGCGAGCGGCTTTCAACGGATGCCCAAGAGCTTGTGGGTCTGCACCGACAGGCGCCAGCGCGGATCGGCCAAACACAGCGCGACGGCAGCGGCTTGGTGGGTGGCGGCGTCGGGGCCATCCAGCGCTTGCACCAGATGGTGGGTGAAGGGCAAGGCGGCCAAGGCGTCGAGGTCGAGCCCCGCCTGGGGCACCACCACCTTGAGTTCATCGCCCGACGTGATGGCCAGTGCGTTGCCCGCTTTGGGGCTGACGCACACCCAATCCAGCCCAGCGGGCGCGGGCACGGTGCCGTTGGTTTCCACGGCAATCTCGAAGCCCTGGGCGTGCAAGGCGTCGATCAGTGCGGCATCCACTTGGAGCAGAGGCTCACCGCCTGTGAGCACCACCAGGCGCGGGCCGGCAGCGCCAGCGGGCCACAGCGCGGCGATGCGCTCGGCCAAGTCGGTGGCTTGGGGGTATTTGCCGCCCAGGGTGCCGTCGGTGCCGACAAAGTCGGTGTCGCAAAAACGGCAGAGGGCTTGGGCGCGGTCGGCCTCGCGGCCACTCCACAGGTTGCAGCCGGCGAAGCGGCAGAACACGGCCACGCGGCCGGCGTTGATCCCCTCGCCCTGCAAGGTGAGGAAGATTTCCTTGACGCTGTAAGTCATGGGATGCTGCGGGTGAGCCGCGAGACAGGCGGCGCCCGGGAAAACGAAGAAGCGGGGGATTGTCCCGCAGTGGGGCTGGATTCCTCGCTGGGTGTCCCGTTCGCAGATTTTTTGCGGCGTCTACGTTTGAACAGGGAAGGCAGTGTTGGGTGCCAGCTCAGAAGCAACAAGGGCCGGTCGCTCGTCAGCAAACCGGCCCTTGTTGGGATCGGGTTGAACGGGGCGTCATCCCTTCGAAGGGACAACTTTGCCTGATGCCTCTGTTACGGGCCAGTTGCCAAACTTAGCAATCAGCGCTCCCAAAGAAGGAACACCGCCCACACGTTGCACGCGCACACGCGCTTCGGCTAAGCGCCGCTGCTGAACGTCTTGGGGGCTGAGGATGGGGCTGTTACCTGCAACCAGCTTTTTCTGGGTCTGCGTCTTCATGCTAGGCCTCTGCTGGTGGTTGAACGACGATGTACGAGAGATTTTTCTCACGCACAAGGCCAGTGTAGCCACTGCGGCAGTAGCAGTCCAATGCGTCGGGTAATGGGTTGAGGACGCGCAAGCCTATTCTTTTGGCAGTTTCTTCCGTGCTAACTTGCGTCTTGAACAGTGACAAGCCCAGCATGGCCATGGGTAACACCAAGCCTTTAAGAGGGTGCCTCGGCTCGGGGGAACTTTCGAGATGAGTGAGCGAGAGCCACCGTGCATGGGGGGACACCTGGGCCGCCGCCAAGCCGCACAGTCGGGGCTTGCCTGGATAGCCGGCGTAAAACGCCAAGCCCAACGTCCTGGGGCCATAGGTGAACAGCTTGCGCCTGATTTGCTCCCAGTCCCAGTTCACATGCCGGGCGGCTTGAGGCCAAGCGTGGCTGTCACACACCGCATCAGTGTTGATGGGGCGAACCTCAACCCGAATACGTCGTTCCTGCAACACAGCATCAGACAGCATCAAACGCACATCGGCGCAGATGTTTTTGTAGTGCTCGCATTTATTCAAAAAATCTCGCGCCAACCTTGCCCCCATCACCTTTTTCCAGGCGAACCGCGCATTGTGCCGCAGTCGCATCAGCCCTTCACAACCTGCTTAAGCAACACCTCTGCCCATTTTGATCGATTAATAATTGACGTTGCTGAGCCTGTAGCAGCTTCAATCACCGCTCTCTTGAAATCAGGTGACAACCTAGAAAAGTAGAATACTCACTTTTTCCCAACGGAACCGAAATACAGTTTACTTGCTGACCGTTTGCGGTTTGAGCACGCCCTTCAAATCAGGAACAGGGTTTCCATCGCATCGGCACATGGCGATGCCATCGGCATTACTTTGGTGGAACTCGTGCGCTACGACCTCAAACGTCAATGCATTGCTTGCGCTGGCCGTCAAGCGCTCAACTCTGCGCTATCGCGCTGGGTCTGACTTCGAGGTCAAGCCCTGCTGCATTGGTCAGGCGCTGCCGTTTGGCGTCAGGTGGGCAAGTCGTGCGCTTGCAATCGGTGTCTGTCAAGAAAAAAGCCCCTAAGCGCTTGATTTTCTTAGGGGCTTGAGCTTTTTGTGAAACCTTGTGATTTCTTGAATTGGTAGGCCGCCCGTGAGTCGAACACGGTACCAACAGATTATGAGTCTGCTGCTCTAACCAAGCGTGAGCTAGCGGCCCGGGGTGGGCGCGTATTATCAGCCGCCCCTCAGCGTTGCGTCAATGCGTTGGTCACCAAACGAGAGGTGATGTCCACGATTTGGATCATCCGGTCGTAGGCCATGCGCGTCGGGCCAATCACGCCTAGGGTGCCGACGATGCAGCCATCCACCTCATAAGGCGCCGTCACCACGGACAGCTCTTCAAACGGCACCACCCGGCTTTCACCCCCAATGAAAATGCGCACGCCTTCGGCCCGGCTGGAGGTGTCTAGCAAGCGCATCAGCTCGGTTTTGTGCTCGAACAGATCGAACAGTTTGCGCAGCGCACCCAGGTCGTGGCCAAAGTCTTGCACGCCCAACAGGTTGCGCTCGCCGCTCACCACCACCTGTTCCTGGGTTTCGGCCATCACTTCCGACCCCACTTGCACCGCCGTGCGCATCAGGGCGGCAATCTCGGCGTGCAGCGCATCCAGCTCGGTTTTGAGGCGCTCGCGCACCGCTTCGATCGTCAGCCCGGCATATTGGCTGTTCAAATAATTGCTGGCCTCAATCAGCTCGGTTTGCGTGTGATCGCGCTGGGTGAAAATGACGCGGTTTTGCACGTCCCCATCCGGGGCCACCAAAATCAGCAGCACACGCCGATCGCCCAAACGCAAAAACTCAATGTGCCGAAATACACTCGATTTGCGCGGCGCCGTCACCACCCCCACAAAACTCGACAAGCTGGACAACAACTGCGCCGCCTGTGCAATCACCCGCTGCGGCTGATCCGGCTGAAGCTGCGGCTCGCTCACGGTGTCCAGCGGGCGCACGGTGAGCATGGTGTCCACGAACAAACGGTAACCCCGCGCCGTTGGAATGCGCCCAGCGGAAGTGTGTGGGCTGGCGATCAGCCCCAAATCCTCCAGATCGGACATGACGTTGCGAATCGTCGCCGGCGACAACTCCAACCCCGACGCCTTGGACAAGGTACGGGAACCGACCGGCTGCCCGTCCGCAATGTAGCGTTCGACCAGGGTTTTCAACAGAGATCGTGCGCGCTCGTCCAGCATGGGTGAAATTGTAGGAGCCTGCGCACACACCCGAGCAAGGGACTCGCCCGCCCAGGGGGCTGAAATGTCCCTGTGGTGTAATCGAGTGACCATGCCGACCCGTTTCCGACACGCCGCGATCGTGGGCAAATACCAGGCCCAGGGCATTCGCCCCATGCTGGAGAGCATCGTCCAGTTCCTCGAACGTCAGGGGCTGGAAGTCTCGATCGAACGCGACACCGCCCTCAACACCGACTGGAAAGACCACCCTGCCCTCTGCGCCAAAGAAATCGGCCAGCAGTGCGACATCGCCGTGGTGGTCGGTGGGGATGGCACCATGCTGGGCATCGCCCGCGAGTTGGCGCCCTACCAAGTGCCGCTGGTGGGCATCAACCAGGGCCGCCTCGGTTTCATCACCGACGTGCGCGCCACCGATTGGGCCGACGCCCTGCGCCCCATCATCCAAGGCGATTACGAGGAAGAGCGCCGCGCCATGATCGCTGGCACGGTCTGGCGGGACGAAGAATGCATCTTCGAAGGTATGGCCCTGAATGACGTGGTGGTTGGCCGAGGCGCCACCTCCAGCATGATCGAGCTGCGTGTGGACGTGGGTGGCGTGTTCGTCGCCAACATGCGCGCCGATGGGTTGATCGTCGCCTCGCCCACGGGCTCGACGGCGTATGCGCTGTCCGCTGGCGGGCCGATTTTGCATCCGGCCATTGGCGGCTTGGTGCTGGTGCCGATTGCCTCGCACACCCTGTCGAACCGCCCCATCGTGTTGCCGGATTCGCAGGAAGTCCAAATCACCATCGTCAACGGCAAGGACTCCAGCGCCAGCTTTGACATGCACAGTTTGGCCAGCCTGATGCTGGGTGACCAAATCCGCATGAAGCGCTCCGAGCTGCAAGCCGTGCGCTTCCTCCACCCCCGGGGCTGGAGTTATTACGCCACCCTGCGCCGCAAGCTGCGCTGGTACGAAGGCGTGGTTTGATCCTGGCGGCATCCAGGCCGCTTTTTGGCGTTTATGCTCAAGCACCTGACCCTGAAGGATTTCGTCATCGTCACCACGTTGGACGTGGCGTTCGAGGCGGGATTTTCGGCACTCACTGGCGAAACCGGCGCCGGTAAATCCATTCTCATCGATGCCTTGCAGCTCACCCTGGGCGCCCGCGCCGACGCAGGTGTGGTGCGCGAAGGCGCCCCCCGCGCCGATCTGACTGCCTGTTTCGACACCCCCGCCCCGCTGCGCCCCTGGCTGGAAGAAGCCGGCCTGGACGGGGAGGATGAGCTGCTGCTGCGCCGTGTCATCGATGCGCAAGGCAAAAGCCGCGCCTTCATCAATGGCCGCCCCGCCACGGTGACGCAACTGCGCGATGTGGCCGAACAGCTCATCGACATCCACGGCCAACACGCTTGGCAAGGTTTGACCCGCCCGGCCTCGGTGCGGGCGCTGCTGGACGCTCAGGCCAACCTCGACCTGGCACCCCTCGGCCAAGCTTACGCCGCGTGGCGCGAGGCGGGTGAAGCGCTGGCCCGTGCCCGCACCCGGCAAGACGAGCTGGAAACCGAACGTGAGCGCTTGCTGTGGCAGCTCAGTGAGTTGGATCGCCTGGCCCCCGGCGAAGCCGAATGGGAACCGCTGAACGCGGAGCACCAGCGGCTGGCCCACGGCCAAGCCTTGCTCGATGCGGTGGCGCAGGCCCAACAAGGTCTGCAAGAAGACGACCTCAGCGCCGCACGCCAACTGCGCCGCGCCCTGGGGGTGCTGGACGATGTGCGCGGCTTCGACGCCCGCCTGACGCCCATCATCGACGTGCTGCACAGCGCCCTGGCCCAACTCGATGACGCCAGCCATTCCTTGGCGGCCTACCTGAGCCGCACTGAACTCGATCCGGCCCGTTTGGCGGAATTGGATGCGCGCTTGTCGGCTTGGCTGGGGCTGGCGCGACGCCTGCGCCGACCCGCCGCCGACCTGCCCGCCCTGTGGGCCGAAACCCGCCACGCCCTGGCCGCGCTGGACGCCGCCACCGACCTGCCCGCCCTCGAACAGCAACTCGCCCACGCCCGCACCGTCTGGCAAGAGGAGGCGGATCGCGTCTCCATCGCCCGGCACCAGGCGGCGGCACCGTTGGCGCAGCGTGTCACAGCGGCGATGCAACAGCTTGGCATGGCGGGTGGGCGCTTCGAAGTCGCCCTGCGGCCCCACGACGAGCCGCAATCTTTCGGCCAAGAAACGGTGGAGTTTTTGGTCGCGGGCCACGCGGGCAGCACGCCGCGCCCTTTGGCAAAAGTGGCTTCGGGCGGGGAGCTGTCGCGCTTGGCGTTGGCGATTGCGGTCACCACCGCCCAATCGCGCAGCACGCCGAACACCTTGATTTTTGATGAAATCGACAGCGGCGTCGGCGGCGCCGTGGCCGACGCCGTTGGGCGTTTGATGCGCCAGCTTGGCCGCGAGGTGCAGGTGCTGGCCGTCACTCACTTGCCGCAAGTGGCGGCGTGTGCCGACCACCATTTCGTCGTCACCAAGTCCGTCCAAGATGACGGCCGCACGGCCAGCCGCATCGAGCCCCTCCAGGGTGCCGAGCGAGTGGCCGAAGTGGCGCGCATGCTGGGCAGCGGCCAAGCGAACACCCGCCAAGCCCACGCCCAAGCCCTGCTCGACCATGCGAAGGCCCTTTCCTGATTGCTTGGACTTCCCATGACGAACCCCTCCTCTGCGCTGTCCCCAGCTCCCTCGCACGACATTGTGTTGATCACCGGCATCTCCGGTTCGGGCAAATCGGTGGCGCTGCATGCGTTGGAAGACGCCGGATTTTTCTGTGTCGATAACCTGCCGCCCGAATTGTTGGCCGCGCTGATTCGAGTGCAAACCGCCCATGGCGTTACCCGCATGGCCATTGCAGTGGACGTGCGCACCGCCGGTTCGCTGCCCCAGTTGCTGCCCGTGTTGGAGCAACTGCGCACCGATGGCGTGGCCGTGCGCACTTTGTTCCTCGATGCCAACACGCCTTCGCTCATCAAGCGTTTTTCGGAAACCCGCCGCCCGCACCCGCTGAGCAAACCCTCAGCCGACGGCGAAACCGATCACCGCGCCCTGCTCGAAGCCATCGAGTTGGAACGCCAACTGCTGACCGATGTGCGCGAACAAGCCACCGTGCTCGACACCAGCCAACTGCGCCCCGCCCAACTGCGTCTGTGGGTGCGCGATCTGGTGGGCAGCACGGCCAGCCGGTTGACGCTGGTGTTCCAATCCTTCGCGTTCAAGCATGGGGTGCCGCTGGACGCCGACTTGGTGTTCGATGTGCGTGTGCTGCCCAATCCGTTTTATGTGCGCGAGCTGCGCCCGCTCACGGGCCGCGACCCGGCGGTGGCAGACCATCTGCGCGCCCAACCCGAAGTCGCCGACATGGTGGGGCAGATTCAGCACTTCATCCAGCGCTGGCTGCCGGCTTATGCCGACGACCAGCGCAGTTACCTCACCGTGGCCCTTGGCTGCACCGGTGGCCAGCACCGTTCGGTCTACTGCGCGGAAGCCTTGGCCAGCGGCTTCCAGGCCCAAGTCGCCACCCTCATTCGACACCGTGAACTGGACGCCCGCCCGTGACCTCCGATGCCGCCCTTGCCAGCCCATCGCCTTGGACTGATCCTCTGCCACTGTTCCCACTGCAAGCGGTGCTGTTTCCGCAGGGCCACTTGCACCTGAAGGTGCAAGAGCCGCGTTTCATCCGCTTGTTGACCGATGCCCAGCGCAGCCAGCAGCCGCTGGGCATCATCTGCCTGCGGCGCGGTTGGAATGGCTCTCCGCAAGGGGAGCGCATTGAGTTGGAGGAGGTCGGCACGTTGGCGCAGGTGCGCAGCATCGAAGTGGTGGCACCCGACCATGTCAAAGCGCACTGCGTGGGCGGCCAGCGCTTTCGTTACCACCGGGTGGCGCGCAACGCCCAATCGCTCTGGCAAGCCTACGATGTGCAAACACTGGCCGATGACCCCGTGCTCAAACCCCGGGAGTGCTTCAAAGACGCCATGATCGCCCTGGCCCGCACCGTGGCAGGGCTGGACATCCGCCACCCCGGCCAGTTCCCCCCCGAAGACCGCCGTTTCACCGAACTGGGCTGGGTGGCCAACCGCTGGAGTGAGCTGCTGCCGATTCCTTTGGCGGCCCGTCAAGAGTTGATGGCGCTCACCGATCCGGTGTCGCGCTTGGAAATCATCAACACCTTTTTGCGACAGAAAAAACTGATCTGAGCCCGGCTCAGGTCAAGGCGCGCACGCGGGTGGTCAGCACATCGGGCAGCGGGATGGTGAGATCCACCCGGCGGAATACCGCTTGGTTGCGCCCCGTCAGCTTGGCTTGGTACAGCGCCTGATCGGCCACAGCCAACATGCGCAGCGAGCCTCGGCTCATGCCCGCGATTTCGGCAATCTCCTCCTCCGACGAAGGCTGACCCCAGCCGGGACTGTCCGCATCCACCGTGGCCACGCCCACAGAGGCGGACACTACTTTGCTCACGGTCGCCGGGTGTTCGATGGCCAAGGCATGCAAGCGCTCCAACACTTGGCCGGCCAGGTATTGGGCCCCCGCAGCGTCTGTGTCCGGCAGCAGCACGGCGAATTCTTCGCCGCCGTAGCGCGCCACCAAATCCGATGGCCGGCGGGCGCAGCCTTGCAGCGACTGTGCCACCGCCACCAAACAGCGATCCCCCATCAAATGCCCACACGAATCGTTGTAGAGCTTGAAGTGGTCGATGTCGAGCATCAGCAGGGACAGCGGATGTCCGCCGCGCCGTGAGCGGCGCCACTCCCGATCCAAAGCTTCGTCCAAGATGCGGCGGTTGGCCACACCGGTCAGGCCATCGGTGCTGGCCAGGCGCTGCAAACGGTCGATGGCTTGCTTGAGCCGCAATTGTGTGCGAGCTCGCGCCACCACAATGGCCGGGCGGATGGGCTTGGCGATGAAGTCCACCGCCCCCAGCGCCAGCCCGCGCTCTTCCATGGCTTGCTGGCTGTGGCTGGTGACAAACACCACAGGAACATGCGCCAAAGCAGGATCGGCCTTCATGGTTTGCAGCACCTCGAAGCCGCTCATGCCGGGCATTTCTGCGTCCAGCAACACCAGGTCGGGAACCGATTGACGGCACAGGTTGAGCGCCTGCTCCCCGTTCATGGCGAAACGCAACCGCCCCAGCTCGGCCAGTGCCTTGCCCAGCACCTGGATGACGATCGGATCGTCATCCACCAGCAAGATGCTTGCTGGCAAGGTGTCCAGAAACCGCATGTCAAACATCCCCGCTTTCATTGCGCACCCACAGGAGCGCCCAGTGCTTGCTCCAGTGCCGCCGCGACGCCCGCAAAATCCAGCCCCTGCATCGCCTGCTGCACACATGCCAGCAGGGATTCTCCCCCCAAGGCCAGCACAGCCGCCTCAATCTGCGCCATTTGATCCAGCGCGGCCAAATCTTGGGCTTTTAAGAGCGGTAGCACGGAATACAGCAAAGCTCGGTGTCCTTCTTGGTCGCCGGGTGCCGACGCCTGCACCCCACCCCCGATGGGCCGCTGCAAGCCCTGCAAAGCAGGTTTCGCAGTGTGCATCAAGTGGCCCAGGGTGTGCGCCAACTGACTCAGCCGCGCAACGGCCCGCTGAGGCCCCGCCACGCCCTCGCCTTCGTCATGTTCGGCCTGCAACTCCAGCTCCACTTCTCCGGCTTGTTGATGCAACTGGCGCGCCCCCAACATGCCTGCCGCCCCCCGCAGTTTGTGAACGCGGGCCATCAGCGCCCCTCGGTCATTGAGCAGTGCCCGCTGCGCAGCCGTTTCATCGGCCAACCAACCAAACTCATCGAAAAGATGAGTCAGCAAGGTGGTGAACAGTTCCAGCTCCCCCCCCAGGCGGCGGCGCACGTCGGGGATATCGACCCCCTCGATCGTGGGCCATGGCCGGGGGTCGGCCCGCGCCGACGTGGGCTCCGGGCTCCCTTCGGCACCTCGGTCGCGCTTGTTGGCGTGTGGCCGCAGCACGATCGCTTGCCCCCGGTAGCGCTCCACCCACTGCCGAACCGTGTTGATGAGCAACGCGGGATCCAACGGCTTGCTCAAAAAGCCGTCCATGCCGGCGGCCATGGCGCGCCAGCGGTCTTCCACCAGCGCCCCCGCCGTCACCGCGACGATGGGCAATTGCGCCAACCCCAACTCTCCACGCACCCGGCGGGTGGCCTCGTAGCCATCCATTTCGGGCATTTGGATGTCCATCAGCACGGCGTCGAACCAATCGGGATGCAAGCGCAGGTATTCCACCGCCTCACGCCCATTGATGCAGCTGTGTACCTCAGCGCCCTCGGCCTGCAACAACCGGCGAGCGACATCCAGGTTGATCGGGCTGTCATCGACCACCAGCACGCGCACGCTGGGTAAATGTTCCATCATGCCCACATCGTCCGGCGCCACCGCGCTGAGGCGCTGCGCGGGCCACGATTCGGCCTCCACCGCCGTCACATCGATCGGTGGGGGCGGCGGGGTCACCTCCGGCATCGGCAGGGGCACATCGACCACCGCCAAAGCCATGGGCACGCGCACCCAGAAACAACTGCCCCGCCCTGGCGTGCTGGTGAATCCGTGGCTGCCGCCCATCAGCGCCACCAAACGCTGCACGATGGACAAACCCAACCCCGTGCCACCGAAACGGCGCGTGGTCGAAGCGTCCCCCTGGGTGAAGGGCGTGAACAGCCGCGCTTGATCACTTTCAGCGATGCCGCAACCGGTGTCGGTCACGGCCACGCGCAGCCAGAAGCGGGCGCCATCGTCATCGAGCTGGGCCTCGGCACGCACTTCCACCCGCCCGCGATCGGTGAACTTGATCGCGTTGCCCACCAAGTTGCACACGATCTGGCGCAGGCGCACCACGTCGCCGGCCAGTTGCTGCGGCAGCTCGTCCTCACCTTCGGTTTCGAAGGTCAGGCCCTTTTGCTCGGCTTGGGGGCGGAACATGTCCTGCACCTCGTTGAGCAGCACCGTGGGCGAAAACTCGATCGACTCCAACGTCATCATCCCCGCCTCGATCTTGCCCAGATCGAGCACATCGTTGATGAGGTTCAGCAGGGTGCGGCTGGCGGTTTGCAATTTGGTGAGCAACTGGCGCTGGTCCGCATCCAATGTGCTGCGCTCCAGCAAATGCGCAATGCCGATGACAGCGTTCATCGGCGTGCGGATCTCGTGGCTCATATTGGCCAAGAAATCGCCCTTGGCCCGTGCGGCTTTTTCGGCCAGATCGGTGGCCCGGCGCAGTTCCAGCTCGGCTTCTTTTTGCGTCGAGATGTCCTGATGAGTGCCGAACATCCACAGCGGTTTGCCTTCGTCCGTCCACTCGGCCACGCGCCCGCGATCCAGCACCCACACCCAATGGCCTTCTTTGTGGCGCAACCGGAGTTGGCACTCGTAGTGCGACGCCTCGCCGTTGAAGTGGCGGGTCAGTTGGGCTTGCGCGCTGGCCAGGTCGTCGGGGTGGGTCAGGGCCTCCCAGGTCTTGATGGACAGCGGTTGCAATTCCTCCAAGGTGTGGCCCAGCATCTCGGCCCAACGGCGGTTGAAGATCACCCCGCCGGTTTGCACTTTCCACTCCCAGGTACCGATTTGTGTGCCTTCGATGATGTTGACGAGGCGGGTGCGCTCGATGTCCAACTCACGGGAGCGGCGCCAAGCGTCGCTTTCCTGGCGCTCCAGATCGGCCAGCATGGCGTTGACGTGCTCGGCCAACTGCCCCAGCTCATCAACGTGGTCCACCTCCAAGCGCACGCCGCGCTCGCCCATGCGCAACTGTTCTAACGTTTGCAGCAAGCCACCCATGCGCAGGCTGAAGCGTCGTGTGATCAATCCACCCACGCCCGCGCTCAACAACGCCCCCAAGGCCAGAAAGCCCAGCACCGCTGGCCAACGGTTGTGAGCAGAGGCGGCACCGTGGGTGAGTGCCACCACCGCCCATCCTTGCTGCGGCGCTGGCACGGGCGCAGCGACATCGGAACGCTCGCTGCCGCTGTACACCACCACCGGGGCGCGGGTGGCGGGGCGCAGGGTGGTCATCAGGGCTTCGTTGGCGGTGTGGCCCACCCAGCGCGGATCCGAGTGCGCTTGCACCCGCCCCTGGGCATCGACCACCATGGCGTAAGCCACTTCGGGCACCTGGGCCACGGCGCCCACCAAGGTTTGCAGCGCGGCGGCGTCGGCCACGGCCACATCGGTGGCGGCTCCGGCGGCCAGGCTTTGGGCCATGCCCTGAGCGTGCTGGGTGTGGGTCGCCAGGGCTTGGTTTTGCTGGCTGGCGTGCATGTACCACGCCAGCAACACCATCATCAGCGCCTGCCCCAGCACCACGATGAGGGTGAGCTGCGCCCGCATCGACAGCAACCCCCAGCGCCCATGCACCCGCCCCGCCCAGCGCCGGGTGGCCAGGCGCAGTCTCAACGTTTTCGCCATGGCATTCGATCCCGACGGTCAGCGCACCGCGCCGGGGGCCAAACGCAGGAACTCCCACAACTCCTGCGCCACCGGTTTGATGTGGCGTGCAAACTGTGGCCGCTCCCGGTAGATGCGCACCTCCATCGTCAGCTCGTAGCTGCTGCCAGCGGGCACCAAGCGCCGGGCACGCAGTTCCTTCTTCACCGAGCTGGCGGGCAAAAAAGCCAGGCCGTGGCCTTCCAACGCCATGGCTTTGAGGCCCTCGGCCATGTCGGTTTCATAAATCGGGTCGAGGTGCGGCTGCACCGAGGCGTGCTTGATGATCTGCTCCACCAAACGCGCCATGTACGCCCCCGAGGCATAACTCAGCAGCGGCACCGGGTGGCGCGGCGTGCCGGGCAGGCGAAACAGTGGCTGGCCTTCCGCGTCGGCCTTGGCGTAGGGGGCCAGGGTTTCGTGGCCCAGGCTGAGCATTTCGTAGCGATCCGAACTCAGTTGCAGCGGCTGGGTGATGTGGTGGTATGCGATGAGCAAATCGCAACCGCCCTCGGTCAAACGCAGCACCGCATCGTGGACGTTCAGCCCGATCAGCCGGCTTTTGAGGTGGCCGAAACGCTGGCGCAAGTCCATCAACCAATGCGGGAAAAAGGTGAAGGCCAAGGTGTGGGGCACGGCGAACTCGATCGTGTCCTGCCCGGCCACCTGATGGCTGCGCATCATGTTGCGCGTGGCTTGGAGCGCGTCGAGAATCTCCAGCGCCTGGGCGTGGAAGGTTTCGCCGGCGGGGGTCAAGCGCGTTGGGTAGGAGGAGCGATCGACCAGATCGAGCCCCGCCCACGCTTCCAACGCTTGGATGCGGCGTGAGAACGCCGGTTGCGTCACATGGCGCAGTTGGGCCGAGCGCGAAAAGCTGCGCGTTTCGGCCAGGCTCACGAAGTCCTCAAGCCATTTGGTGTCCATGTGTATCGTTCTCCTGGGCAATGTGCCCCGCCGGTGCGCTGCCGGCGTTCTGCAATTGCCACATGCGAGCATAGCGCTCCCCCAGCGCCAGCAACTGGGGGTGTGACCCGCGTTCCACCACGCGCCCGGCCTCCATCACCAAAATTTCGTAGGCATCGACCACGGTGGACAGCCGGTGCGCAATCACCAACGTGGTTTTGCCCACCGACGCGCTGCGCAGTTCGGTTTGGATGGCGCGCTCGTTGGCCGAGTCCAGCGCCGAAGTGGCTTCATCAAAAATCAGGATCGGCGGGTTCTTCAGGAGGGTGCGGGCAATCGCCACGCGCTGCTTCTCGCCGCCCGACAGCTTGAGGCCGCGCTCGCCCACCACCGTGTCATACCCCTTGGGCTGGGCGACGATGAAATCGTGGATGTGCGCCGCCCGCGCTGCGGCTTCGACTTCGGCCCGCGTCGCGCCCGGGCGGCCATAGGCGATGTTGTAGGCGATGGTGTCGTTGAACAACACCGTGTCCTGCGGCACGATGCCGATGCTGCGGCGCAGGCTGTCCTGCGTCACCTGGCGGATGTCTTGGCCGTCCACGGTGATGCGTCCGCCGTTGTCGGGGCTGACGTCGTAAAAACGGTAGAGCAAGCGGGCCAGCGTCGATTTGCCCGCGCCGCTGGCGCCGACCACCGCCACGGTTTGGCCAGCGGGAATCTCGAAACTCACGTCGTGCAAGATCGGGCGGGCGGGGTCGTACGCGAAGGCCACGCCTTCGAAGCGCACGGTCGGGCCGCTCAGGGCCACGTCCGGGGCGCCGGGCGCATCGGCGATTTCTCGCTCACGCGCCATCAGGGTGAACATGCGATCCAAATCGGTCAGGCTTTGTTTGATCTCGCGGTACAGCACGCCCAGGAAGTTGAGCGGGATGTAAAGCTGAATCAACAGCGCATTGATCATCACCAGATCGCCCAGGCTGAAACGGCCTTCGATCACCCCCGTGGTCGCCCGCCACAGCATGGCCAGCAGCGACGTGGCGATGATGGCCTGCTGCCCCACATTCAACAGCGACAGCGAGGTTTGCGACTTGAGCTGGGCGCGGCGGTAGGCATCCAAACCTTGGTCGTAACGCGCCGCCTCGAAGGCTTCGTTGTTGAAGTATTTGACGGTTTCGTAGTTGAGCAGCGCATCCACGGCGCGGGTGTGGGCCTGGGCGTCCAGCTCGTTCATTTGGCGGCGAAACTGGGTGCGCCACTCCGTCACGCTGATGGTGTAAACCACGTACACGGCCAGCGCAGCCAGCGTGATCCAGACAAAACCCAGGTCGAACTGCCGCCCGAGCAACAGCAGCGCCAGGCCCAGCTCAATCGCCGTGGGCAAGATGGTGTAAAGCGAAAAGGACACCAGCGATTGCAGGGCGCGGGTGCCGCGTTCGATGTCCCGCGTCATGCCGCCGGTTTGGCGCTCCAGGTGAAAGCGCAGGGACAGGGCGTGCAAATGCTGGAACACCTCCAGCGCAATTTGGCGGGCAGCGCCGTGGGTGGCTTTGGCAAACACCAGCTCGCGCAATTCCGTGAACAGCGCGCCGGACAGGCGCAAGGCGGCATACGCCACCAGCAACCCAGCGGGCAGCACGAGCAAGGCGCGGGCGTCACCGGGGGTCACGCCGAGGCTGTCCACCAATTCTTTGAGCAACAGGGGCACGCCCAGATTGGCGAGTTTGGCCGCCACCAGACACAGCAGCGCCAGGGCGACGCGCCAACGGTAATGCCAGAAATAGGGCAAGAGGCGTTTCAGGGTGGCCCAGTCGGAACGCGGGCCGGTGGATGCTGGGGGAAGCTCAGAAGCAGAAAGCGAAGCGCGACGCACAGGACAACCGTCTTCAAACAAGGAGACGCGGATTGTGCGGGTTCGGCTGTTCCACAATCCTGCGCTATGTTTCAACCCTCCCAACACGATGTCCGGCGTTTCTTCTGCGAAACCTGGGCCAAGCAGCGCGCCAGCCAACCCCTGACGCCCATGGAAACCCTGGCCGCCGGCTGGATCGACGAGCATCCCGAATACCACGGCGATTTGGCCGATGTGGACGCCGCCCTGGCCGCCGTCTACACGGTGGACGACGGGCGCACCAATCCGTTTTTGCATCTGTCGATGCACATCACCATCAGCGAGCAGTGCTCGATTGACCAGCCGCGTGGCATCCGCCAAGCCGTCGAGTTGCTGGCGGCCAAGCGCAACAGCTTGCACACCGCCCACCACGAGGTGATGGAATGCTTGGGCGAGATGATCTGGACGTCGCAGCGCAGCGGCTTGCCGCCGGATGGGCATGCGTACCTGGATGCGGTGCGGCGCCGGGCGACGCGCTGACTTCATAACTGGCCGTCATGAGCACATAGGCGACAAGCCTGCCGCCTTGCGGCATCATCCGCCGCCATCGATTCGCACTGAGCCGCAAGGAGCCCCCGCATGAAAGCCGCCAACATCCTGGCCACCATTGGCAACACACCGCACATCCGCATCAACCGCCTGTTTGCTGACGCGGGCACCCAGGAAGTCTGGGTCAAGGCCGAACGCGCCAACCCGGGTGGCTCGATTAAGGATCGCATCGCCCTGGCCATGATCGAAGCCGCTGAAGCCGATGGCCGCTTGCAGCCCGGTGGCACCATCATTGAGCCGACTTCCGGCAACACCGGCGTTGGCCTGGCGATGGTGGCCGCCGTCAAGGGCTACAAGCTGATTCTGGTGATGCCGGACAGCATGAGCATCGAGCGCCGCCGCCTGATGCTGGCTTATGGCGCCAGTTTCGTGCTCACGCCGCGTGCGCAGGGGATGAAGGGGGCCATCGCCAAAGCCCAGGAACTGCTTGAGAGCACGCCGGGCGCTTGGATTCCGCAACAGTTCGAAAACCCGGCCAACATCGAGGTGCATGTGCGCACCACCGCCGAGGAAATCGCCGCTGATTTTCCCGAGGGGCTGGACGCCATCATCACCGGCGTGGGCACGGGCGGACACCTCTCGGGCGTGGCCCAAGTGCTCAAAGCACGCTGGCCGCAACTGAAGGTGTTCGCGGTGGAACCGACGGCCTCGCCGGTGATTTCGGGCGGTTCGCCGGCGCCGCACCCGATCCAGGGCATTGGCGCGGGGTTCATCCCCAAAAACCTGCAAACCGAGCTGCTGGATGGCGTGATCCAAGTCGATGGCGAAGCCGCCAAAGACTACGCCCGCCGCGCCGCACGCGAAGAAGGCTTGCTGGTGGGCATCTCCAGCGGTGCGACCCTGGCGGCCATCGCCCAAAAGCTGCCTGAACTGCCGGCCAACGCCAAGGTGCTGGGCTTCAACTACGACACGGGCGAGCGTTACCTCTCGGTGGACGGCTTCTTGCCGAGTGATGTGGCGGCCTGAACCGTCTCGCTCACGCCACAAGATGCCCAAGCTGACTGAAGCCGAGTTGATCGCCCGAGATGCCCAGCGCGATCTGGGCGCAGAACTGCTGTCCGGCCCCCGTTGGGAGTTGATGGCCGCTCGGGCCAGTTCGGGGCTGTCACAAGCCGCATTCGCACAGGCTTTGGGAGTTTCCCGACGCACCTTGGAAAACTGGGAACAAGGCCGTGTTCAACCCACAGGTGCAGCGCGACGCCTGCTGCAACTGGCTGCACAATTCCCCGACACATTGGAAAGACTGGCTCGCATTTGATGATCCGTACCCGCTGGAGCGTGGGCTTCGCCGCCCTGATCATGCTGACCAGCAGCTGGCGACTGGGCCAAGCCGACGCCATCGAGTCACCCACCGTAGCCAGCGCGGTCAACGTGGCATCGGCCGCAGCGCATGCATCAACGCCAGCCGCGTCGGACAGCTTGCACGTCCCTGATGGCGCCCGCGCCGTTGAGCTGCACAGCCGCATCGTCACCCGCGATGCGACGGACAAGCGCGTCGCCCTCACGCTGGACGCCTGCGCCGGGCTGTACGACGCTGAACTGATCGATTTCCTCATCGCACAGCGCATCCCGGCGACGATTTTTGCCACCAAACAGTGGCTGGATCACAACCCCACCGGCCGCGCCGTGCTGCGGGCGCATCCCGATCTGTTCGACATTGAAAACCACGGCGAGCACCACATTCCAGCGGTGATCGGCAAAGGGCGCAAGGTGTACGGCATCGCCGGGGCTCCGGATGTGCTGCACCTGCGCCGCGAAGTGGAAAACGGCGCCCAGGCCGTCGAAGACATCACGGGCGAGCCCAGCCGCTGGTATCGCGCCGCCACTGCCCGATATGACGAGGATGCCGTCGAAGAAATTCAGCGCTTGGGCTACCGCATTGCTGGTTTTTCTGTGAACGCGGATGCGGGCGCCACCCTGCCGCAAGCTGAAATCACCGCCCGGCTGAAACACGTTCAAGCTGGGGACATCATCCTGGCCCACATGAACAAACCGCGCTCCCAGACCGCCGAAGGGTTGCGCCCTGGGTTGCTGGCCTTACAGCAGCGCGGTTTTGTGTTTGTTCACCTGAACGATGTGGCGGTTCAAACAACGCCCTGATCGGCGCGGAGCTGCTGCCAACGCGCCAACAGCTCGTCACGCCGCCGCTGCGCCGCCTGCATCGCCGCTGCCTTGACGGGGCCGAAACCCCGCACGCTCTGCGGCAACTTGGCCAGCGCCAGCGCGGTGCTGACGTTGGCCGCCGTCAGCCCTTGCGCGAGTTGGCGGGCGAGCTGCTCGAAGTCGGCCAACGCGGCGTGTTCCTCACGGCGTTCGGCGCTGTAGCCGAACACATCGAACACCGTGCTGCGCAGCCGGCGCCCTTGGGCCAGCCAGCGCATCGCCGGCAGCAACCACGCGCCAAAACGCTGCTTGGCAGGCCGTTCGGCGCTGCCTTGCGCCTCGCTCATGCCACCCCGGCCCCCGCGCCACGGCGGCACCAGATGAAAGTGGAGCTGGTAATCGCCCTCAAACTGCGCTGCGATGCGGGCCTGAAACTCCGGGCTGCTGAGCTGGCGTGCCACCTCGTATTCATCCTTCACCGCCATGAGTTTGTAGAGGCTCACCGCCACCTCGCGGGTGAAGCGGTCGCTGCCGATGCGTTCCCGCTCCAGCGCGGCGATCTCTTGCACGAACTGCTCATAACGTCGAGCGTAAGCCGCGTCTTGGTAAGCGGTGAGGCGCGGCAGGCGGTCGGCCAAGAGATCGGCCAGCGCCGGGGTGCGCTCCGGCAACAGGATGACGGATTCGCGCACCGGCCCATGCGCCAACTCGGACGGCATGCGCCCCGCCACCGCTTCCACCTTGCCCACATCCAACGCCGCTTGACGGCCCCAGGCAAACGCCGCCCGGTTCATCGCCACCGACGCGCCGTTGAGCTCAATCGCCCATTCCAGCGAGGCCAGCCGCAACGGCAGCCAGCCTTTTTGCCAAGCGAACCCCAGCACAAACACGTTCGTCGCCACCGCGTCGCCCAGTAAGGCGGTGGCCAGGTGAGTCGCGCCCAGCGCATGGGCTTCGGCCACGGCGCTGCGGGCGCGGGCCAGCAGGGCATCGGGCGAAGCTTGCCAATCCGGGTTTTGGGTGAAGGTGCCGGTGGGGGCCACATCGGTGTTGAGCACGGCGCGGGTGCGCTGTGCATCCATCCCAAGCAGCGCGGAGGCGCTGGCGCTCACCATCAAATCGCAGCCCAGCAGCACATCGGCTTGGTGATCGGGGACGCGGGCGGCGTGCAGCACGTCCGGGTTCGCCGCAATGCGCACATGCGACATCACCGCCCCGCCCTTTTGCGCCAAACCGGCCATGTCCAGCACCACCACGCCCTTGCCTTCGAGGTGCGCGGCCATGCCCAGCAGCGCGCCGATTGTCACCACGCCCGTGCCGCCCACGCCGGTGATGAGCACGTTCCAGGTGTGATCCAAAGTCGGCAGCGGCGGCTCTGGCAGCACGTCTTGCGGCAGGCCGGTGGCGCGGGGTTCAGGCTTGCGCAGTTGGCCGCCTTGCACCGTCACGAAACTCGGGCAAAAGCCCTTCACGCACGAAAAATCTTGGTTGCACGCGCTTTGGTCGATGGCGCGCTTGCGCCCCAGCGGCGTTTCCACCGGCACGATGGCCACGCAGTTGCTCTGCACGCCGCAATCGCCGCAGCCTTCGCAGATGTCGGGGTGAATCACCGCCCGCTGCGCCAGCACCGGCATCAGCCCCTTTTTGCGCCGACGCCGTTTTTCCGCCGCACACGTTTGCACATACACGATGACGGAGACGCCCTTCAGCTCGCGCACGCGGCGTTGCAATGCGTCCATCGCATCGCGGTGCAGGATCTCCACCCCAGCGGGCAGGCCCGCTGCGCCGTGATGGGGCTGCGGATCGTCACTCACCAAAAAGAGCTGGGTGATGCCCTCGGCGGCGAGCTGTTGCAGCAGTTGCACCGGGGTGGGGGCGCCTTCGACCGGCTGGCCGCCCGTCATGGCGACTGCGTCGTTCACCAACAGTTTGTAGGTGACGTTGACCCCCGCCGCCCGTGCCGCCCGGATCGCCAACGAACCCGAGTGCATGTAGGTGCCATCGCCCAGGTTGATGAAACGATGCTTTTGCGCGGTGAAGGGCGCGTGGCCGATCCAGCTCACGCCCTCGCCGCCCATCTGGGTGAGGGTGGCGGTGCGCCGGTCCATCCACTGCACCATGTAATGGCAGCCAATGCCGGCGCTGGCCTGCGAGCCTTCGGGCACTTTTGTGCTGGTGTTGTGCGGACAACCGGCGCAAAAGTAGGGCACGCGCTGCGGCAGCGGCGCGGCGCCGTTGGCGGATGCGCTCGCCTTTTGGCACGGCGTCAGCCACGCGCGCACCGACTCGGGCAGCGCCGCTTCGCCCAGCACCTTGGCCAAGCGCGAAGCGATGACGCTGGCGATCACCGCTGGCGTCAGCTCGCCATTGGGGGACAGCAAGATGCCATCGTGCGGCACCTTCACCCATTCGCCGGTTTCGTCGTACTTGCCGACGACACGCGGGCGGGCGCTGGCCGGCTCGTTGTAAAGATGCTCTTTGATTTGGTATTCGAGCACCTGGCGTTTTTCTTCCACCACCAGGATTTCGTCCAACCCCTGCGCAAACTCGACCACACATTGCGGCTCCAGCGGCCACACCACGCCGATCTTCAACAAGCGCAGGCCGAGCACAGCGGCGGCGGCTTCGTCCAAGCCCAACATCACCAAGGCTTCGCGCACATCCAGGTAACTTTTTCCGGTGGTGCAGATGCCAAGCTTGGCGCTGGGCGCCGCCCAATCTTGCCGATTCAGGCCGTTCACGCGCACGTATTCGAGCAGGGCGTAGAGGCGTTCGCGTTGCAGGCGGTTTTCTTGCTGCAAGGGCGGATCGGGCCAGCGGATGTGAAAACCGTCCGGCGGAATCGGGTAACTGTCGGGGATGCGGATGTTGACCGCCATCGGATCGACTTCCACCGAGGAGGAAGATTCGACCGTGTCGCTGATCGTTTTGAACCCCACCCAGCAGCCCGAGTAGCGCGACATGGCGTAACCGTGCAGCCCGAACTCGATGAACTCGCGCACGCCCGACGGGTGCAACACCGGGATCATGGCGGCGATGAAAGCGTGTTCGCTCTGATGCGGCAGGGTGCTGCTTTTGCAGGCGTGGTCGTCGCCCGCCACCAGCAACACGCCACCGTGTTCGGCACAGCCGGCGATGTTGCCGTGTTTGAACACGTCGCCTGAGCGATCCACGCCCGGCCCCTTGCCGTACCAAAGCGAAAACACCCCTTGCACGGTGGCTTCGGGGTCGAGCGCCACCATTTGCGAGCCCCACACCGCCGTGGCGGCCAGCTCCTCGTTCAAGCCGGGGGTGAAGCGGATGTTGTGGGCGTCCAGGTGCTTTTTGGCGCGCCACATTTCTTGATCGACACCGCCCAGCGGCGAGCCGCGATACCCAGAAACGAAGCCGCCGGTGTGGAGGCCCGCGGCCTCGTCACGCGCCTTTTGCGCCAGCAGCAGGCGCACCAGGGCTTGGGTGCCGGTGAGGTACACGCGGCCAGTGGCTTGGGTGTATTTGTCGTCCAGCGTGACCCGGGTCAACTGGGGAGGAAGCGTCGGAAGGACGGGGGGCATCGTGCTCATCGGGGTCTCCGGTTGGGGCAGGGCGCCGGCTTTCAGCCTCCGAGGGTGACGGGGCTGGAGCGGCCTGGCATCGGGTGAAACGCCAAGCCCTGCGAGCGGTTTTTAGGCCGGTTGGAGTGTCCGCAAGTGAGGACGTTCTGCTCTATTCGGGTTTGTGCGGGGGTGAAACATTCGCCAACGCCTCAGCCACCTGCCCGCGCAGGCGACGCAACGCCAGCAACTCCGCATCGGGCACCGCCACGGCGGCCCAGAGCAAGGCCACCATGTCGGCGGCGCGTTGCTCGATGTCGATCTGGTGTTGCAGCCCCACGGCCTCCCACAACAAATGCTCCATCGGCCCGAGGATGAGGGCGCGCAGCAAGCGCAGCGGCACATCGGCGCGGATTTCACCGCTGGCTTGGCCACGCGCCAGCACGTCCATCAGCGGCGCGGTGTAGCGGCGTTGCAGCGGCAAAAAACTCTCGCCCAAATCCTGGCCCTTGGCGCGACCTTCGGAAAGCACCAGCGCACACAAGCCCGTGCCCTGCTGCAAAAACAAGCGCAAATGCGTGGCGATGAAAAAGCGCAACTGCTCACGGATGGGCGCCTCACGCGGCATGCCCTGCTCCACCACGGCGATGATTTCGTCGTACCAATCGTTGATGACGCGCACGCACAGCTCACGCTTGCCCCGGAAGTAGGTGAACACCGTGGCTTCGCTGATGCCCAGGCGCTGCGCCATCTCGCCGGTGGTGGCGCGCTCGTAGCCCTTTTCGGCGAAGACCTCGCGGGCCACTTTGAGGATGCCTTGAATGCGCTGCTCGCTGCGGGCGCTGGCGGCGCTGCGGCGGGTGCTCAGCGTCGCTGCCGACGGGCTAGAGGGTTCGGGTGCTTGCATGGGTTGAGTTTCACTCAATATGCATGCCAACCTCTCATCACCGACAACAACCCCGCATCGAACGTCAGCAACTCCAACCCGTTGTGCAGGGCGGTGGCAGCAATGAGCGCGTCCGGCAGCTTGATGCGGCGCTGGCGGCGCAAGGCAATGGCCTGGTCTTCAATTTCCCGGGTGATCGGCAAATAGACGAAGTGCGCCAACCTGAAACGGATCACAGCGTCCTCATTGGCCATGATGCCCGCAAAGCCCAGCAGTTCCATGCGTGTCACCGCGCTGTAGGCGCACTCATGGGCTTGCATGTTGCGCAGCGTCGCCATCTCTACGATGTCGGGCGCGGACTTGAGCAGACCCAGCACAAAGTTGGTGTCCAGCAGGTATTTGACGCCGATCATCGCCCGCTCATTGCCACTCATCACGCAACTGGCGTTGCAGTGCGACGGCATCCCCGGCAAAAGTCGCTGAAGCCTCCAACCCCCCCTGCAAATCCGCCAACGACACCGCCGGCTGACACGTCAGGGACGCATGCGGCTGGGCTGCTTGCTGTTTCTGGTGCTTGAGCCGCACAAACTCAGCGAAATCCAGCACCTCGGCCAACAAAGGCTCAGGTAGCGCCTGGGTTGCAGCCCAGAGTTTTTCCACGGTGGTTGACATGACGCGGCTCCTCAAACTGAGCCGGTTGGCTCACCTGACAAGGATACAGAAGGGTGTCCCACCGGCAATTCAGTTGAACTCAATTCTTCAGCAGAACATCGAACGCGGTTATGTGGCGTTGCAGGCTGGCGCCTCTGCTGAATCGACTAAGTGACACAACAGGAACGCGGGTGACCTGGGGCCATGTCATCGCTGGCGTGTTGTCCCCTCACCTCAACCCACCACCGCCAGCTTGCGCGGGCGTCCGCCTTTGAGGCCATTGGCGCGGGCGGCCTGCACTTTGGCATGGCTGCTGCGGCTGCCATTGCGCGCCGCCACCACAGTGGAGGCCAAGGCCATCAGCGGCTGACTGGCTTGCACCAGGCCGGCGATGCTGATGTGCAAATCGCGCTCGTCTAGGCACAGGGCGCTGCCACCAAACCCCAGCGTCAGTTGGGCCAGCTCGGTGGCAGACAGAGCCGCCAACTCCGGGTAGTTTTTCACCGGCAGCGCCACGGCGCTTTGGTCGGCAAACCCGATGAGCAAAGACGCAAACGCGGGCAGGTGGTGCAGCGTGGTGGCGTGCAGGCCAGGGCTTTTGCGCTGGCGAGCACGCTCGGTGGCCTTGGCCAAAACGGTGGGGGTGATCGGTTCATCAAACCGGTCTTGCGCCTTCAGGGGCTTGGGGGTAGGCGTGTTCACAGTTCAATCTCCAGCGGGTAGGGCTGCCCTGTCAGGTGCAGCACGGTTTTGTTGGCCAGTGGATCAAAACGCGCGGATTGAATGGGCACCGTGCCAAAGCGGCGCAATTGAGGGCTAACCGCTTCCTCGGCCACCGCGTCCCAGTGTTGGCGCTCCAGGCACAGCGTGCCACGGCTGCGCCACCACAGCGTTCGGGCTCGGTGCAACACCTGGGACTGTTTGAGCACTTGGCGTAAGGCTTCCAGCACGGCGGCATTCGGCTCGTTTTGTGCGGGTGACACATCCCACAAACGCACGCCGTTGTGCCAGAAGCTGAACTCAAACCGGGCATCCCATGCGGGTGTGCCGGCGTGAACGTGGGGCGGGCAGTGTTCATTGCGGGTCAGCACCGCCACCTGCACACCCTTGTGGCTGCACACTTTCATGGATAAACCAAGCCGTTGGGTTTATTGATTGTAAGGGGGCTTCGGCTTCAGTGCCACCCGTCTCCCGGCGCGTAGCTCACGCCAAACCGCCCGGCCAACGCAGCCAAGCGCTTGTCCAGCGTCCATAAAACGGCCCCCGGCGTCAGCAGCGTCGAGGCCAGCAGCACCAACTCCACCACACCACAACCCAGGCCGTAGAGCCGCTCGCGCTCCACAAAAGCCAGGACTTCGGTCAGGCTGGCTTGGCGCACCGGGGGCAGCAGCCCCAAATCAGCCAGCGTGCGCGCACGCGGTTCAGGTGGGGTGCCACAGGCCAGCTCGGCTTGCACCAGCGGGTGCATCAGCGCGCCATCCAGCGCCAGCAGGCGCACCAGCTCGGCATTGCACTGACGAAAGTGCGCCACCCACACCGAGGTGTCGATGAGCACCCCCGTCACGCCACCGGCTCCTGGCGCTGGCGTGGTACTTCCGCCATGTTCGGCTGTGTGCCCCCCAGCGCAGCCAGCCGTTTGGCAGCCTGCACCCGCACAAAGGTTTTGATGGCCTCGCGGAACAAATCCGCCTTGTCCATGCCCGGGTCGGCCATTTCCAGGGCGCGTTCATACAGGGCATCTTCAATCGTCACGGTGGTTCGCATGGACATCCTTGCATCAAAAGTGATGGAATCATGGGCAAATATCAGCATCAAAACAAGCCGCACCGCTAGGAGCACCGCATGGGACTACCCGCCTCCAATGTCTATATGACCCCCGACGAATACCTCGCCTGGGAAGCCACCCAAACCGAACGCCACGAGTACATCAACGGTGAACCCTATGCGATGGCCGGCGCTGAAGACCGGCACATCACCGTCTGCGGCAACCTTTATATGGCCCTGCGCCAACACCTGGCCGGCTCCCCCTGCCGTACCTACATGGCCGACATGAAGCTCCAGGTGGATGCCAGCGCCTGCTACTTCTACCCCGATGTGCTGGTGACATGCAGCGAGGCCGACCGCGCCAGCCCTCACACCAAACGTGAGCCGCTGCTGCTGGTGGAAGTGCTCTCCCCCAGCACCGCCACGTTTGACCAAGGGGGCAAGTTCGCCCACTACCGCCAGTTGCCCAGCCTGAAGGAATACGCGCTGGTGGACTTGGCCCGCCGCTGCTGCGATGTGTACCGCAAGGGCGCCGACGGCCTGTGGGTGCTGCACCCTTTTGAGCCGCCGCAGGGCGTGACGCTGGCCAGCGTGGACGTGAGCCTCCCGCCTGAGCAGCTTTGGGCCGAGGTGGATTGAGGGTTGAAGGGAAATCACTGAGCAAAGTTCAATAAACAAGGCTTGATTCGGCTTTTGTGGCTTGCTAATCTGATGAGAATTGAGGTTTACTCAAATTTTCCCAACGGAGACCCGCCCGATGTTCGAATCCACCTTCACTTTCCCCTTGGGCGAGGACATCGCCGCGCTGCGCGATGCCGTCCGCACCTTCGCTCAGGCCGAGATCGCCCCGCGTGCCGCGCAGATCGACCGCGACAACCTCTTCCCCGCCGACCTCTGGCGCAAGCTGGGTGAGATGGGCGTGCATGGCCTGACGGTGCCGGAAGAATTGGGCGGCACGAACATGGGTTACGTCGCCCACATGGTGGCGATGGAGGAAATCAGCCGCGCCAGCGCGTCGGTGGGGCTGTCGTACGGCGCGCATTCCAATTTGTGCGTCAACCAAATCCGCCGCAACGGCACCGATGCCCAGCGCCAGCGTTATCTGCCCAAACTCATCAGCGGTGAGCACATCGGCGCTTTGGCCATGAGCGAACCCGGCGCCGGTTCGGACGTGGTGAGCATGACCCTGCGCGCCGAAAAGAAGGGCGACCGTTACGTGCTGAACGGCTCGAAGATGTGGATCACCAACGGCGGCGATGCCGACACGCTGGTGGTCTATGCCAAAACCTCGCCTGAACTCGGCGCCAAGGGCATGACGGCTTTCATCATCGAAAAAGGTTTTGCCGGTTTCAGCCACGGCCAGCACCTGGACAAGCTCGGGATGCGCGGCTCCAACACCTACCCGCTGTTCTTTGACAACTGCGAGGTGCCCGAAGACAACGTGCTGGGCGGCGTGGGCAACGGCGTCAAGGTGCTGATGAGCGGGCTGGATTACGAGCGCGTGGTGCTCTCCGGCGGGCCGCTGGGCATCATGGCGGCGTGCATGGATGTGGTGGTGCCTTACGTCCACGAGCGCAAGCAGTTCGGCCAGAGCATCGGTGAGTTCCAGCTCATGCAGGGCAAGTTGGCGGACATGTATTCCACCTTCCAAGCCTGCCGCGCCTACGCCTACGCCGTGGCCCAAGCCTGCGACCGGGGCGACCACGCCCGCACGCTGCGCAAGGATGCTGCCGGCGTCATCCTCTACACCGCCGAGAAGGCGACGTGGATGGCCGGCGAGGCCATTCAAACCCTGGGCGGCGTGGGCTACACCAACGAGTACCCCACGGGCCGGCTGTGGCGCGATGCCAAGCTGTATGAAATCGGCGCGGGCACGAGTGAGATTCGCCGCATGTTGATTGGCCGCGAACTGTTTTCGGAGACGGCATGAGCACGCTGACCAGCCGCTTCAACCCCCACAGCCCCGCCGCCCAGGCCAGCGCCCAGGCCATGCAGGCGCTGGTGGATGACCTGAACCAGCGCCTCGCCAAAATCGCCCAAGGCGGCGGTGAGGCGGCGCGTGCCAAACATCTGGGGCGCGGCAAGCTGCTGCCCCGCGAGCGCGTGGAAATGCTGCTCGACCCGGACACGCCGTTTCTGGAAATCGCCCCGCTGGCTGCGATGGGCGTTTACAAAGAAAAGGACGGCAGTGACGCGGCGCCTTGCGCGGGCGTGATCGCCGGCATCGGGCGGGTGAATGGCGTGGAATGTGTCATCGTCTGCAACGACGCGACGGTCAAAGGCGGCACCTACTACCCGCTCACGGTGAAAAAACACCTGCGCGCCCAGGAGATCGCCGAGCAGAACCGCCTGCCTTGCATCTATCTGGTGGACTCGGGCGGCGCCAACCTGCCGAACCAGGACGAGGTGTTCCCGGATCGTGACCACTTCGGCCGCATCTTCTTCAACCAAGCCAACATGAGCGCGGCGGGTATTCCGCAGGTGGCGGTGGTGATGGGCAGTTGCACCGCCGGCGGCGCCTACGTGCCGGCGATGAGCGATGAAACCATCATCGTCAAGAACCAGGGCACCATCTTTTTGGGCGGCCCGCCGCTGGTGAAAGCCGCCACGGGCGAAGTGGTGAGCGCCGAGGATTTGGGTGGTGGTGACGTTCACACCCGCCTCTCCGGTGTGGCCGACCATCTGGCGGAAAACGATCTGCACGCCCTGGCCCTGGCCCGCCAAGCGGTGCGCCAGCTCAACTGGATCAAGCCCGAGCAACTTGCCAAGCGCACCCCGCAGCCGCCCAAGCTGGACGAGGCCGAGCTGCTGGCCATCCTGCCCACGGACACGAAAAAGCCGTTCGATGTGCGCGAGATCATCGGGCGCATCGTCGATGGCAGTGAGTTCGACGAGTTCAAGGCGCGTTACGGCACCACGCTGGTGTGCGGCTTTGCGCACATTGAGGGGATGCCGGTGGGCATCGTCGCCAACAACGGCATCTTGTTTGCGGAGAGCGCCAACAAGGGCGCGCACTTCATCGAGCTGTGCTGCCAGCGCAAGATTCCGCTGGTGTTCTTGCAGAACATCACCGGTTTCATGGTTGGGCAGAAGTACGAAAACGAGGGCATCGCCCGTGCCGGCGCCAAGATGGTGACCGCCGTGGCTTGCGCCCAGGTGCCGAAGTTCACCGTCATCATCGGTGGCAGTTTTGGTGCGGGGAATTACGGCATGTGCGGGCGCGCTTACTCGCCCCGGATGCTGTGGATGTGGCCCAACGCCCGCATCAGCGTGATGGGCGGGGAACAAGCCGCCAGCGTGCTGGCCACGGTGCGGCGCGATGGCATCGAGGCCAAGGGCGGCCAATGGAGCGCCGAGGAAGAAGAAGCCTTCAAGGCGCCGATTCGCCAGCAGTACGAAGACCAAGGCCACCCCTACTACGCCAGCGCCCGACTCTGGGACGATGGCGTGATCGACCCGCGCCACACGCGCCGCGTGCTCGCTTTGGGCCTCTCCGCTGCGCTGAATGCGCCGATTCCGGAAACGCGCTTTGGCGTGTTCCGCATGTGAGGGCCGTGTGATGAGTTCGAATCTTCTGGACATCCGCCGCCCCTCGCCCCATGTCGCCGAGGTGTGGTTGAACCGCCCGGCGCTGCGCAACGCTTTCAACAGCGAGGTGATCGCCGAGTTGGCGCGCTGCTTTGGCGCACTTTCCGCCGATTCGGGATTGCGCGCCGTGGTGCTGGCCGCGCACGGCAAGGCGTTTTGCGCCGGCGCCGATCTGAACTGGATGCGCGCCATGGCCGACTATTCCTGGGCCGAAAACCAAACCGATGCGATGGCCTTGGCGGACATGCTCTGGGCCATCCGCTCCTGCCCGGTGCCGGTGATCGGGCGGGTGCAGGGCGATGCGTTTGCCGGTGGCGTCGGGCTGGTGGCGTTGTGCGACATCGTCGTCGCCGCCGACACGGCGCACTTTTGCCTCAGCGAAGCCAAACTCGGTTTGCTGCCCGCCACCATCGGGCCGTATGTGGTGCAGGCCATCGGCGAGCGTGCCGCGCAGCGTTACTTCACCACCGCCGAGCGCTTCAACGCCGCCGAAGCCCAGCGGCTCGGGCTGGTGCATGAAGTTTGCCCACCGGAGGCGCTGGATGCGCAAGTGCAAGCCCTGCTGGCCGCGCTGCTGGCCAACGGGCCGGTGTCCGTGCGGGCGAACAAGCGGCTGGTGCGCGACCTGGCGGCGCAACCGCTGGTCGGCCCGCAAGCCGCTGCGCTGCGTGCCGAAACGGCGCGCTTGATCGCCGACATCCGTTGCAGCCCCGAGGGCCGCGAAGGCGTGCAAGCCTTTCTGGACAAGCGCGAACCCGCCTGGCGCGCTGCCCCCAGCTCCCCCACCTGACGCGAGGCCGCGCATGTTCAAGAAAATTCTGATCGCCAACCGGGGCGAGATCGCCTGCCGCGTGGCCGCCACCGCCCGCCGTTTGGGCGTGTCCACCGTCGCCGTGTATTCCGATGCGGACGCGCACGCCCAGCACGTTGTGGCCTGCGACGAAGCGGTGCCGCTGGGTGGCCTGTCCGCGCAAGACAGCTATTTGCGCTGGGAGCGCATCCTGGCCGCCGCGCAAGCCACCGGCGCCGAAGCGATTCACCCCGGCTACGGTTTTTTGAGCGAGAACGAAGCCTTCGCCCGCGCTTGCGCCGAGGCCGGCCTCGTGTTCATCGGCCCGCCGCCCGGCGCCATTGCCGCCATGGGCAGCAAAGCCGCCGCCAAGGCGCTGATGAGCCAAGCCGGCGTGCCGCTGGTGCCGGGTTACCACGGCGAGAACAACGACCCCGCGTTTTTACTGGGCGAGGCACAGCGCATCGGCTTCCCGGTGCTCATCAAGGCCAGCGCGGGCGGCGGTGGGCGCGGGATGCGGCGAGTGGATCGGGCGGAGGACTTCCTCGCCGCGCTCGCCTCCTGTCAGCGCGAGGCGCAGGCGAGTTTCGGTTCGGCGCATGTGCTGGTGGAGCGCTACGTCACCCGGCCGCGCCACATCGAAATTCAGGTGTTTGCCGATGGGCGGGGGAACTGCATCCACCTGGGTGAGCGCGATTGCTCGGTGCAGCGTCGCCACCAAAAAGTGCTGGAAGAAGCGCCCGCGCCCGGCCTGAGCGCCGAGTTGCGCGCCGAAATGGGTGCGGCTGCGGTGGCGGCAGCGCGGGCCGTGGGCTACGTCGGCGCCGGCACGGTGGAGTTCATCGCCGAGCAGCCGGAAGGCGAAGCCTTGCGCTTCTATTTCATGGAGATGAACACCCGGCTTCAGGTGGAGCACCCCGTCACCGAGGCCATCACCGGGTTCGATCTGGTGGCGTGGCAATTGCGCGTGGCCTCAGGCGAAGCGCTGCCAGTGACGCAAGATGCCGTGCGCCTCACCGGCCACGCCATCGAAGCCCGCATCTGCGCCGAGAACCCGGACGCGGGTTTTCTGCCCGCCACCGGCACCCTGAGCGTGCTGCGCTGGCCGGCGCATGTGCGCTTTGTGCGCAACGCCGAGCAACTCGCCCACCTGCCGCCCGCTGCGGTGCGCGTGGACGCCGGCGTGGTGGAAGGCGACGCCATCAGCCCGCATTACGACTCGATGGTGGCCAAGCTCATCGTCTGGGGCGAAGACCGCGAACAGGCGCTGGCCCGGCTGGCGGCAGCGCTGCGCGAGACGCACATCGTTGGGCTGAACACCAACGTGGCGTTTTTGCGCCGGGTGGTGGCCTCGCGCTCGTTTGCCGGGGCGGATTTGGATACGGCGCTGATCGAGCGGGAACGGGCGGCGTTGTTTGAGGCGCCGGGGGTGTCGGCGGAGCTGGCGGCGGCGGGGTTGATCGCCCACACGCTGGCGACGGAAGCGCGCCAACAAGCCGCCGATCCGTGGACGCGCCGCGATGGCTGGCGCTTGCACGGTGTGGCGCGGCGGCGGTTCGACTTGGTGCAGGGCGATGTGCGCTGGCAGGTTTATTTGGAGCGTGGGGCAGCGGCGGCCCCCTCTCCCCAACCCCTCTCCCACGAGGGGAGAGGGGCTTTGAGTGGCGCGCAGGGGGTTGCGCCAGGCACCCCAGGCATCCCAAGCGCCCCGGTTTTGCCCCCTCTCCCCTCGTGGGAGAGGGCTGGGGAGAGGGGGAAACCGCGCCTGCACCTCCACCTCCCCGATGGCCGCCACCTGCCCTTCCAAGCCGAAGACCTGGGCGCCGAACGCTTCGCCCTGACGTTGGCCGGGCAGCGCCACACCGTCAGCGTGCATCGTGCGGGTGACAAGGTGACGGTGTTCGCCGAAGCCGGCCTGGCCGAGCTGCGCGAGTTTGACGCCCTAGCTCACGCTGGCGATGGCGCCCACGCAGGTGGCCTCACCGCCCCCATGCCGGGCAAGGTGCTGGCCTACTTGGTGGCCGAAGGCGACACGGTGGCAGCCGGCCAGCCCGTGGCGGTGATGGAAGCCATGAAAATGGAGCACACCCTGAGCGCCCCACGCGCTGGTACGGTGGCCGAGTTGCGTTTTGGTGTGGGCCAACAAGTCAGCGAGGGCGCCGAATTGCTGACTTTGGAGTGACGCTTGCGCATGACCGCCCGACGCTTTTGGCCCGTGCATCGCCTTTCTGGCCCTGGGGTGTGGGCGCTGCTGCTCACACTGGCCTTCGGCAGTGGAACGCCCGCCGCTGCCGACCCCACGCCCCCGGCACCAGCATCGGCCACCGAACCGCCCTTGTTGGTGGCGTTGCGTGAAGAAATCATCCGCGTGCCCAAGCCGAACGCACCGGGCGTGGCGCTGCAAGTGACCTACTTTCGTCCACCGGGAGCGGGGCCGTTTCCGTGGGTCATCCTCAACCACGGCAAGGACAAGGGCGACATCGCCCGCCAACCCCGTGCCCGTTATTTGATCGCCAGTCGAGAGCTGCTGCAACGCGGCTGGGCGGTGGTGATCCCGATGCGCCAAGGGTTTGCCGACTCGGGTGGACGTTATGCCGGCACAGGCTGCGATGTGTACCGCAACGGCTTGGCGCAGGCTGAGGACATCCAGCTCACCTTGCAGACTTTCGCCCTGCGCCCAGAACTCGATGCGCAACGGGTGCTGATTTGGGGCCAGTCTCACGGCGGATTGGCGACGCTGGCGGCAGGCACGTTAAAACTACCCGGCGTGCGGGGGTTGGTCAGCTTTGCGGGCGGCCTGCGCAACGAGGCGTGCCCGGATTGGGCCAACACCTTGGCCAGCGCTTTTGGTCGCTATGGCCAAGACACCGCCCTGCCCACCCTGTTCTTTTATGGCGAGAACGACGCCCTCTGGCCCCCCGCCCTCTGGCGCGACATGGTGCAGCGTTACACCCAGGCTGGTGGCACCGCGCAGTTGGTGGCCTTTGGCACGTTCAAACCCGACGCCCACGCTTTGCTGGGTCACCCGCAGGGCGTGTCGATTTGGCTGCCGGAGGTCGAGCGTTTTGTGCGCAGCCTCGATTTGCCGTTTGACAAGCGCTTTGACCTCGCCTTGATCCCGCACGCCCAGCCCGTCCCGCCGGCCAGCGGCTTTGCCAATGTGCGCGACGTGGACGCCCTGCCCCGCCCCGGCCCCACGATGCGGGCGGGCTACAGTGCTTTTCTGGCTGCATCGCCGCCGAAGGCGTTTGCGCTGTCGATGTCCGGGGCGTGGGGCTGGCGTGCCAATGCGGCCCAAGCGATGACCGACGCACTCCAAGCGTGCAACACCCGCGCCGCGCCCGGACGGCCTTGCCAACTCTATGCGGTGGATGATCAGGTGGTCTGGCATCCGCCCCCCGCTCAGGAGATCTCTCGATGACCGCTGCCATGACTGTGCGCCCCGCCGCTTGCCCCGACCGTGTCACCCTGGTGGATGTCGGCCCACGCGACGGCCTGCAAAACGAAGCCCAGCCCGTGCCCACCGAGGCCAAGATCGAGCTGATTCACCGCCTGCAAGCCGCTGGGCTGAAGGAGATCGAAGCCACCAGTTTCGTCAGCCCGAAGTGGGTGCCGCAAATAGCCGACGCCGCTCAGGTGCTGGCCGGCATCCAGCGCCAGCCCGGCGTGCGCTACTCGGTGCTCACGCCCAACTTGAAGGGGTTGGAAGCCGCGCTGCCCGGTCGGCCCGATGAGGTGGTGGTGTTCGCCGCTGCCAGCGAAGCTTTCAGCCGCAAGAACATCAATTGCAGCATCGAGGAATCGATTGAGCGCTTCGTGCCGGTGGTGCAGGCGGCGCAGGCAGCGGGCATCCGTGTGCGCGGCGCCATTTCCTGCGCGGTGGGTTGCCCCTACCAAGGTGAGGTGGCGCCCAGCGAGGTGGGCCGCGTGGCGGCGCTGATGAAAAGCATCGGTGTGCAGCACGTTGGTGTGGCCGACACCATTGGCGTGGGCACCCCGCGTGCCGTGCAAGCGGCGCTGGAAGCTGCGCTGGCGCACTACCCGCTGGCCGAAGTGAGCGGGCATTTCCACGACACCTACGGCATGGCCGTGGCCAACGTCTACGCCAGTTTGGAAGTCGGCATCCACACCTTTGACACCAGCGTGAGCGGCCTGGGCGGCTGCCCCTACGCCAAGGGCGCCACCGGCAACGTCGCCACCGAAGATGTGGTGTACCTGCTGCATGGGCTGGGCATTCACACGGGTGTGGACTTGCCGGCGCTCATTCAGGCCGGCGCCTACATCCGGGGCGTGTTGGGTCAGGCGAATGGCTCGCGGGTGGCGCGGGCGATGATGGCCAAGCAGGCGGGCAGCACTTGCGGTTGAGCAGACGGGGGAAGCCCAACAGAATCTCGATAGAACATTCTCACACCAGCAAATATTTCCCCAATTCGAGGTAAATCAGGAGGGAAAACGGCCAGCACGCTCACCACAATGTCGAGATTTTTGACCTGTGAGCATGCGCAACCCCCCGCCCGAAATGTGTCGGGTTGGCTCCGTCACCCTGACGGTTTCCGACGCGCCCCAAACCCGCCGCGAAAAACTCGCCCGCATCGTGCTGGATGCGATGTACCAGTTCGTCGGCCTGCTGGACGCGCAAGGCCGCACGCTGGAAATCAACCGCTCGGCGCTGGAAGGTGCCGGCATTGCACTCGAAGACATCCAGGGTCAACCGTTTTGGGAAGCGCGTTGGTTCCAGGTGTCGCAGGACACCGTGCAGTGGCAGCGCGAACTGGTGCAGCGTGCCGCCGCCGGGGAGTTCATCCGCTGCGACATGGAGATCTACGGCCAAGCGGCCGGCGATGAAACCATCGTGGTGGATTTCTCGCTCTCCCCCGTGCGCGATGATCAGGGGCGTGTGGCCTTCTTGCTGGCCGAAGGGCGCAACATCACCGCCAAAAAGCAGGCCGAAGCGGAGATCGCACGCAAAAACGCCGAGTTGCAAGCCTTGCTGGATCGGGTGCGCCAGCTCGATCAGCTCAAAAGTGACTTGTTCGCCAACGTCAGCCACGAGTTGCGCACGCCGCTGGCGCTCATCCTCGGGCCGACCGAAGATTTACTCGCCACCAGCCACCACTTGAGCGACGCCCAGCGCCATCAGCTCCAAGTGGTGCAGCGCAACGCCGCCACCTTGCTCAAGCATGTGAACGATTTGCTGGACTTAGCGCGGTTGGATGCACGCAAAGTCGGCCAGGTGGATCTTCAGCCGCAGCGCCTGGACTTGGCGGCGCTGGTGCGCGACACCGCCGAGCAGTTCCACGCCGTGGCGCCGCAGCGGGCGGTGCGTTACACGGTGTCGGCACCGGGCACGCTGCCAGCGCAGATCGACGCCGACAAGTTCGAGCGCATCCTCCTCAACCTGCTGTCCAACGCTTTCAAGTTCACGCCGCCGGGCGGGCGGGTGCTGTGTGCGCTGCGTCGATTGGAAGGCGGGCAGGCGCTGCTGACGGTGCAGGATTCCGGCCCCGGCGTGCCGCCCGAACAGCGCCTGGCGGTGTTCGAGCGCTTCCGCCAGTTGCAGCACGGCACCACACGCAGCCACGGCGGCACCGGGCTGGGCTTGGCCATCGCCAAGGAGTTCACCGCGCTGCACCACGGCAGCATCAGCGTGAGTGAGGCGCCGGGCGGCGGGGCGTTGTTTCAGGTGGTGTTGCCGCTGGAAGTGGCTGCCGAATCGGTGCGGGATGCCGCGCCTGACGCGACGCGCAGCCCCGCCCTGGCCGGCACCCTGGCCGAGCTGACGCTGGATGCGCCGCCGCCCGACACCGCCGCCATTGCCACCCCCGCCAACGACGCCGCCCCCGACGAGCGCCCCACCGCCCTGGTGGTGGAAGACAACCCCGACATGCGCCGTTTCATTGCCCAGGCGTTGGCGGGGGAGTTCCGCGTCACGGCGGTGGAAGATGGCCAGCGCGGGTTGGAACAAGCCCTGGCCACGCCGCCCGATTTGGTGCTGACGGATTTGATGATGCCGCGCCTGGGCGGCGATCAACTGCTGGAGCAGATGCGCGCCCACCCGAGTTTGGCGGACGTGCCGGCGCTGGTGCTGTCCGCCCGCGATGACGAGGCGCTGCGCACCCGCCTGCTGGCCGAAGCCGCGCAGGACTACCTCACCAAACCCTTTTCTGCCGCCGAGCTGCGCGCCCGCGCCCGCAACCTCGCCACCATGAAACGCGCCCGCGACGTGCTGCGCCAAGCGCTGGCCTCGCGCAGTGAGGATCTGGCGCAGTTGACGCGGCGGTTTGTCGTCAGCCGACGGGTGTTGCAGGAATCGGAATACCGCTGGTGGGCGATTTACGAGCACTCGCCCGTCGGCATTGCACTGCTGGACGCCAGCGGGCGCATCCGCACCGCCAACCCGGCATTTCGGCAGATGGTGGGTTACGGGCCGCAGGAGGTGCGCGCTTGTAGCTTGCAAACCCTCACGCCGCTGGAGGATCGCGCCGCCACTCAGGCGCGTATCGAGCGGCTGCTGGCCGGGCAGGTGAGTGAATACCACGTCCAGCGCCGCTACCAGCGCCAAAACGGCGAGTTGGTGTGGGCCAACACCAGCGTGGCCCTCATCCCCGATGACCAGCCCGCCGAACCGCTGTTGCTGGTGGTGGCCGAGGACATCACCGAACACAAGCGCGCCGAACACGCCCTGGCCCGCACCCGCCACGAGCTGGCGCAGGTGACCCGCGCCAGCACGCTGGGCGAGCTGGCGGCCTCCATCGCCCATGAGGTGAACCAGCCGCTGGCGGCCATCGTCACCAATGGCCACGCCAGCTTGCGCTGGCTGGACGCCGCACCGCCCGACGAAACCGAAGCCCGCGCCGCCGTGCAGCGCATCATTCGCGACGCCAACCGCGCCGGCGAGGTCATCACCCGGATTCGACGCTTTTTGCAGCGCGGCGAGGTGGCGCACAGCGCGCTGGCCCTGGGCGCGGTGCTGGCCGATGTGCTGGCCCTGGTGCGCAGCGAAGCGCAGGCCCGTCAGATCAGCCTGCATCTGGAGGTGGCCGAGGCGCTGCCGCTGGTGATGGCCGATCGGGTTCAGATCGAGCAGGTGCTGCTCAACTTGGTGATGAACGCACTCGAAGCGCTGGGCCGCGCCGACGACGCGCCCAGCGACGCCGTGCAGGAGGTGCGAGAAGTGCGTGAAGTGCATCTGCGCGCCCTGCGCCACAGCCCGAGCTGCGTGCGGCTGGAGGTGGCAGACAGCGGCCCCGGCATCGCCCCCGCCGTGCGCGAACGCTTGTTCGACGCCTTCCAAACCACCAAACCCGATGGCATGGGCATGGGCCTGGCCATCAGCCGCTCGATTGTGGAAAGCCACGGCGGGCGGCTGTGGGTGGCGCCCAACGTGGGGGCGCCGGGCGTCACCTTTTCTGTCACCTTGCCGCTGCACGCCGAAAGCTCTTGCGCATGAACACTCCCTTTTCTGCCACCGACCGGGTCTTCATCGTGGACGACGATCTCTCGATGCGCGAGGCCCTCACCAGCTTGCTGCGCTCCACCGGGCTGCGGGTGCAGGCGTTTGCCTCGGCGGCGGAGTTTTTGGCGCACCTGGCCCAGCCCGCCCCCGCCACGCCGGACGGCCCCGCCTGCCTGGTGCTGGATGTGCGCATGCCCGGCATGAGCGGGCTGGAGTTGCAGCGCGAGTTGAGCGAGCGCGGGGCGCGGCTGCCCATCGTTTTCATCACCGGGCATGGCGATATCCCGATGACGGTGCGTGCCATGCGGGCCGGGGCGGTGGAGTTCCTACCCAAGCCGTTCCGCGATCAGGAGTTGCTGGAGGCGATTGGGCTGTCGCTGGCGCAAGCACGCACCGCGCAGCAAGAGGAAAACGCCCTGCGCGGTGTGCGCGCCCGTTTCGACACGCTGACCCCGCGTGAGCGCGAGGTGCTGGCGCTGATGGTGCAAGGCTTGCGCAACAAACTCACCGCCGACCGGCTGGGCATCAGCGAAGTGACGGTGAAGGTACACCGGCACAACGTGATGGAGAAGATGCAGGCCAAGTCTTTGCCGGAGTTGGTGGGGATGTGTGAGCGGTTGGGGATGCGGGCAGGGGCGTAACCCTGCGGCAGCTCACAGCGCTGCACATCAGATCTTGAGAATCGTGTCGCTGTACGCCGCCACATGGGCGTCATGGGTCATCAAGCGCATGGGCTCGGTGAGGGCTTGTGCGACCAATAAGCGGTCAAACGGGTCTTGATGGTGAGGGGGCAAACCGGCCACCGCCACCGCATGTTCAGCCTCGATGGCCAGCAGGCGGTAGCCCGAGGCCTGGAAGTACTGCAACGCCTCTTGGCCGGACACCGGCATGTCGCCCCGCCCCAGGCTGTGTTTGATGGCGATTTCCCACAGGCTGGCCACACTCACCCAAACGGTGGTGCGCGGCGCAGCAATCAGCGCCCGCGCTTGCGGGGGCAGACGTGGGCTGTCGGTGATGGCCCACAGGGCGACGTGGGTGTCGAGCAGCAGGTTCATCAGGCAGCCCCTTCACCCGTTGGGTTCATGTCGCCCAGGAACAAGCGCGCTACGTCGTTGTTGTGGGCGTCGATGTCATCGGGCACGTCAAACAAACCCTTGGCCACGCCCAGGCGTGGGCCGGGTGCGGTGACGTCCAGCGGCACCAGCTTGGCCACGGGGCGACCGTTGCGGGCGATGACGATCTCGCGTTCGCGCCCCAGCTCAATGGCTTCCACCAAGCGTGACAGCGATGTTTTGGCTTCCAGCATGTTGACGGCAGGCATGGGCGCAGCTCCTCACAAAGTTAGCCAAGTCTAGCCAGACAAGGCACCTTCGGGCAAACCCGCTAAACCAAAGTGCAATAGCGCAAAGCCGGCCACGTCTCTAGATTCCAGCCCGGAATCCAACAACAGGAGACAAGCCCCATGGCCTTGCTTGAACGCCACGAGTGGTACGACATCGCCCGCAGCACCAACTGGACGCCGACTTACGTCGGCGAATCCGAACTCTTCCCCGACCTGATGACCGGCGCCAAAGGCGTGCCGATGGCCGAGTGGGAAGACTACGACGAGCCTTACAAAACCTCGTACCCCGAGTACGTGAAGATCCAGCGCGAAAAAGACGCCGGTGCCTACTCGGTGAAGGCCGCGCTGGAGCGCAGCCGCATCTTTGAAACCTCGGATCCGGGCTGGCTGTCGATCCTCAAATCGCACTACGGCGCCATTGCGCTGGGCGAGTACGCCGCCATGAGCGCCGAAGCCCGCATGACGCGCTTTGGCCGCGCCCCCGGCATGCGCAACATGGCCACCTTCGGGATGATGGACGAGAACCGCCACGCGCAGATCCAGCTCTACTTCCCGCACAGCTACTGCCCCAAGGATCGCCAGTTCGATTGGGCGCACAAGGCTTATCACACCAACGAATGGGGCGCGATTGCGGCGCGCCACACCTTCGATGACCTGTTCCTGGCGCGCAGTGCCACCGACATTGCGGTGATGCTGACCTTCGCCTTCGAGACCGGCTTCACCAACATGCAGTTCCTGGGGCTGGCCGCCGACGCGGCGGAAGCCGGGGATTTCACCTTCGCCAGCCTGATTTCCAGCATCCAGACCGACGAGTCACGCCACGCGCAAATCGGCGGGCCGGCGCTGCAAGTGCTCATCAAAAATGGCCGCAAGGAAGAAGCGCAAAAGCTGGTGGATGTGGCGATTGCCCGCGCCTGGCGCCTGTTCAGCCTGCTGACCGGCACGGCGATGGACTACGCCACGCCGCTGGAGCACCGCAAGCAGAGCTTCAAGGAGTTCATGCGCGAGTGGATCGTCGGCCAGTTTGAGCGCACGTTGATCGACCTGGGGCTTGACTTGCCCTGGTACTGGGATCAGATGATCAACGAGTTCGACTACCAGCACCACGCCTACCAAATGGGCATCTGGTTCTGGCGCCCGACGCTGTGGTGGAACCCCGCCGCCGGTGTCACGCCCGATTGCCGCGACTGGCTGGAAGAAAAGTACCCCGGCTGGAACGACAGCTTCGGCCAGGCCTGGGACGTCATCATCGAAAACTTGGTGGCCGGTCGCAACGAGCTGACGCTGCCGGAAACGCTGCCCATCGTCTGCAACATGAGCCAGTTGCCGATCTGCGCCGTGCCGGGCAAGGGCTGGAACGTGAAGGACTACCCGCTCACCTACCAGGGCCGCACCTACCACTTCAACTCGGAAATCGACCGCTGGGTGTTCCAGCAAGACCCGGTGCGCTACCGCGACCACCTCTCGCTGGTGGATCGCTTCTTGGCCGGGCACATCCAGCCGGCCAACCTGCTGGGCGCTTTGCAGTACATGAACCTCGCCCCCGGCGAGTGCGGCGACGACGCCCACGGCTACGCCTGGGTGGACGCTTACCGCGACCCACGTCAGCAAAAGAAGGCCGCCTGAGGCTGCGCTCCGAGGAGAAAAAACATGGCCCTGTTTCCCGTGATTTCCAACTTCCAGCATGACTTCGTGCTGCAACTCCTGCCGGTGGACACCGAGCACACGATGGACGAAGTCGCCGCCGCTGCCGCGCACCATTCGGTGGGCCGGCGCGTACGTCCGCAGCCGGACAAGGTGATTCGTGTGCGTCGCCAAGGCGCGGCGGAGTTTTTCCCGCGCAGCGCCAAGCTGTGCGAGACCGACATCCAGCCAATGGAGTCGCTCGAATTCATCTTCTGTGACGCTTGACGGGGTGATGCGATGACGTTTGAAAAAGTCTGCACCCTGGACGACGTGTGGGAAGGTGAGATGAGTGAGGTGGAGGTGGGCCAGCACGTCATCGTGCTGGTGGGCTTGGATGGGGGCGAGATTCGCGCCTTCCAAGGCATCTGCCCGCACCAGGACATCCCCATGTGCGAAGGCAAGTTTGACGGCAAAACGCTGATGTGCCGCGCCCACCAGTGGACGTTTGACGCCCGCACCGGCCAAGGCATCAACCCCGGCGACTGCCGCCTGGCGCAATACCCCGTGAAGGTGGAAGGCGAGGACGTGCTGATCCAGGTGGACGGCGTGCAACCGCTGTTTGCCCACACCTGAACGTTTCACGCTTTCCGAAGGATTCCCCATGAGCACCCCCAAAACAGCCGACGGCTACCGCAACAACCGCGTGGGCCCCGTGCTGCGCGCCAGCCCGATCACCTCAGCGGTGATCGAAGCGGCGGAAGAAGACAACCCCGACAAAACCATCCGTGTCGATGACAAGGTGGCGTATGTGCGCATCGACTGCGAAGGCGAGCTGATCCTGCGCCGCGAGACGCTGGAGCGCGCCCTGGGCCGCCCGTTCAAGATGAGTGAGCTGGAGGTGGAGCTGGGTTCATTCGCTGGCCGCATCCAAACGGCGGACGACCATGTTCGCTTCTATTACGAAAAAACCCTCTGAGTTGGAGACGCACGCCATGTCGCAGCAACCCGCACCCGCGCCTGAAGTCCTCAAGCCGCTCAAGACCTGGAGCCACCTCGCTGGCCGCCGCCGCAAGCCCAGCGAGTACGAGATCGTCTCCACCAACCTGCACTTTTCCACCGACAACCCGGATGCGCCGTTCGAGCTGGATCCGAACTTCGCGATGGCGCAGTGGTTCAAGCAGCACCGCAACGCCTCGCCGCTGAAGCATGCGGACTGGAACGCCTTCCGTGACCCGGACGAGATCGTTTATCGCACCTACAACATCCAGCAGGATGGGCAGGAAACCTACGTGATGGGCCTGTTCGACCAGTTCTCGGCGCGTGGCCACGATGCCATGTTGGAGCCGACCTGGGCACGCACCCTGGCCCGCGTTTACAGCCCGTCGCGTTACCTGTTCCACACGCTGCAAATGGCGTCGGCTTACCTGTCGCAGATGGCGCCGGCTTCCACCATCAGCAACTGCGCCACCTACCAAACCGCCGATTCGCTGCGCTGGCTCACTCACACCGCCTACCGCACCCGCGAACTCAGCAAAACCTTCACCGACTTGCCCTTCGGCACCGACGAACGCAACCGCTGGGAGCACGACACGGCCTGGCAAGGCTGGCGCAAGCTGGTGGAACAAGCCCTGGTGGCCTGGGATTGGGCGGAGAGCTTTGCCGCCTTCAGCTTGGTGATTCGCCCCGCCGTGGAAGAAACCGTGCTGCGCGGCCTGGGTGAAGCCGCCCGCCACAACGGCGACACGCTGCTGGGCCTGCTCACCGACGCGCAGTTGCAAGACGCCCAACGCCACCGCCGCTGGGCCAGCGCCTTGGTGCGCATGGCGCTGCAAACCGAGGGCAACCGCGAGGTGCTGGCCGGCTGGTTGGCGAAGTGGGCGCCGTTGGCCGACGCTGCCATCGCCGCTTACGCCCAAGCGCTGCCGGATGGCGCCGACATCGCCGAGCGCGCTCAGGCGGCCACTGCGCAATTCCGCGCCGGGTTGCTGGCATGAGCGCTGCGGGCGACGTGAACCCAACCACAACGCCCGCGCCGTGGCGCATCCAGATCGAAGGCGGGGCCGAATTCACCCTCGCCGCCGACGAGGACACGCTGCTGCGCGGCGCCCTGCGCGCCGGGGTGCCGTGGCCGTATGAGTGCAGCGTCGGCGGTTGCGGCGCCTGCCGCTTCGACGTGCTGGACGGGCTGATGCAAACGCTGTGGGAAGCCGCGCCCGGCCTCTCGGAGCGTGAGCGCAAGCGCGGCAAGCGCCTGGCCTGCCAATCCCGCCCAGGGGGGGATTGCCGGGTGAAGGTGCGGCTCGATCCACCTGCTGCCGGGGCGATGGCCTCACGGCCCCCAGTGCGGCGCATGGCCACGCTGCTGGCCCGCCGACCGGTGACGCCGGACATGGACGAGTTCTGCTTCCAACTCCCCGAGGGCGACGCGGGCGAGTTCATCGCCGGCCAGTACGCGCTGCTCTACCCGCCAGAGCTGGGCTCACCCCGCGCTTATTCGATGGCGAATGTGCCAAGCGAACGCGGCAGCAACCCAACGGTTTGGCGCTTCGTCATCCGCCAAGTGCCGGGCGGCGTGGGCAGCGGGCTGCTGTTCGGGCTGACGCCGGGCGCACAGCTCCCCATCGACGGGCCTTATGGCCACGGCCATCTGCAACCCGGCACGCGGGATGTGGTGTGCATCGCCGGCGGTTCGGGGCTGGGGCCGATGCTTTCCGTGGCGCGGGGGGTGTTGGCCGAACCGGGCACGCGGCGGGTGCATTTCTTCCTGGGGCTGCGCACGCAAGCCGAACTGAGCGCGGTCAAAGAGCTGGATGGGCTGGATCCGGCGCGGCTGCGGCTGCACACGGTGCTCTCCAGCCCGTCAGCCGAAGCGCCGTGGGTGGGGCCGACCGGGTTCGTGCATGAAGAAGCCGAGCGCACCTTGGCGCAACCCCTGGCCGCGCACGATTTCTACTTTGCCGGCCCGCCGCGCATGGTGGAAGCCGTGCAAGAGATGCTGATGCTGCGACATCGGGTGCCGTTCGAGCAGATTCACTTTGATCGGTTCATCTGACCCATCCCCCTTCGATTGGCAAGTTGAACTTGATACTCAAGCAAGGCAATCCCCACTAGCCACCCCTGGCGAGCGCCTCTAGATTCCGGCTCCATTCCTTTCACGAAGTGGAGCCGCATCCATGAGCACCCTCAACGTCAACGGCCGCCCGCACACGGTGGACGTGGAGCCCGATACCCCCGTCCTCTGGGCGCTGCGCGACGCGCTGGGCCTCACCGGCACCAAATTCGGCTGCGGCGCCGGCTTGTGCGGCGCCTGCACGGTGCATCTGGATGGGCAGGCCATCCGCTCCTGCATCACGCCGGTGTCAGCGGCGGATGGCAAGCGCATCACCACCGTGGAAGCCGCCACCGACGGCGGCGACAAGGTCGGCGCCGCTGTCCACGCCGCCTGGGTGAAACACGATGTGGCCCAGTGCGGCTACTGCCAAAGCGGCCAGATCATGACGGCCACGGCGTTTTTGAAATCCCTGCCCCCAGGCAAACAGCCCAGTGCCGCCGAGATCGACGCGGCCATGAGCGGCAACATCTGCCGCTGCGGCACCTATGCCCGCATCCGCGCTGCGGTGGCCGACGCCGCCAAAACCCTCGCCTGAAGAAGGAGCCGCTCATGTTGACCACTCACTTGAACGACGCCGATTTCCAACGCCTGCGCGCCGAACTGCCACGCGGCCTGCAACACATGCTGGCGCGTGACGACGCAGCCCCCGCCGCCACCGCCGTGCCGCGCCGCAGCTTTCTGAAACTGATGGGCGTCGGGGCCGCCAGCAGCGGCGGCTTGGCGCTCGGGCTGTTCAACACCGACGCTCACGCCGCCAACGCCCCCGCTGCCGGCCTCAAACCCACCGAACAGCCCTCGGCGTTTGTGGAGATCACGCCGGCGGGTGAAATCATCGTCACCGTCAACCGGCTGGAGTTTGGCCAAGGGGTGATGACGGCGCTGCCGCTGATCCTGGCCGAAGAGCTGGACGCCGATTGGGCCAAGGTCAGCGCCCGCCACGGCAACAGCGCTCCGGCTTACGCTGATCCGCGCTTCGGGCTGCATCTCACCGGGGGCTCCAACTCCATCAAACACAGCTTCAGCCAATACCGCGAGCTGGGAGCACGCACCCGCGCCATGCTGCTGGCCGCTGCGGCGCAGCAGTGGAATGTGAGCGCCGCCAGCTTGCGCACGCAGGCCGGCGAAGTCATCGCACCGGACGGTCGCAAGCTCGGTTACGGTGCGCTGGCCCAGGCGGCGATGGCGCAACCGGTTCCGGCGCAAGTGGCCCTCAAAGACCCGAAGGATTTCCGCCTCATCGGTCGCCCCACCGACCGGCTCGATGCCAAGGCCAAAAGCAGTGGCCGCCAGAGCTTCGGCATCGATGTGCGGCAACCTGGCCAGCTCACCGCCGTGGTGGCGCATCCGCCCGTGTTCGGCGCCCGGCTGAAGACGCTGGACGATGCGGCGGCGCGGGCCGTCAAGGGTGTGCGGGCGGTGCTGCGCATTCCGGGGGATCGTGGCGGCGAGGCCGTGGCGGTGATCGCCGAAGGCTACTGGCAGGCCAAGAAAGGCCGCGACGCCCTGCAAGCCACCTGGGACACCGCCAACGTGGAAAAGGTGGACAGCCAGCGCCAGCTCGCCCAATACCGGGCGCTGGCGCAACAACCGGGGCCACGCAAGTTCGAGGCGGACATGGCGCCGCTGGCCCAAGCGGCCAAGTACATCGAAGCGGAATTCACCTTCCCCTACCTGGCGCACGCGCCGATGGAGCCGCTCAACTGCACGGTATTGTTGGGTGAACAAGGGGCGCAACTGTGGGTCGGCTCGCAGTTTCCGGGCACCGATGCCATGGCCGCCGCCCAAACGCTGGGCCTCAAACCCGAGCAAATCCAGATGCATGTGCAGATGGCCGGCGGGGGGTTTGGCCGCCGCGCCGTGCCCAGCAGTGACTATGTGGTGCAAGCCTGCCAAGTCGCCAAAGCGGCGCGTGCTGCCGGTCTGAACGTGCCCGTTCGCATGGTGTGGAGCCGTGAGGACGACATCCGAGGTGGCTACTACCGCCCGATGCACTTGCACCGCGCCCGCATCGGGTTGGACGCCCGGGGCGAGGTGCTGGCATGGGATCACACCATCGTCGGCCAATCCATCCTCACCGGCACCTTCTTCGAGGGCTTCATGGTGAAAGATGGCATCGACGCCACCGCCGTCGAGGGTATGCGCGACCCCTACGCCCTGCCCATGCGCCTGACGGTGCATCACCCCAAGGTGAACGTGCCGGTGTTGTGGTGGCGCAGTGTGGGCAGCACGCACACCGCTTTCGTCATGGAAACGCTGGTGGATGAAATCGCCCGCGCCGCCAAAACCGACCCGGTGGCCTGGCGCCTGAAGCAGTTCGGGGAGAAGCACCCGCGCCACCGCGCCGCGCTGGAGCTGGCCGTGGCCCAAAGCGGCTACGGTAAGAAGCGTTTGCCGGCGGGGCACGCTTGGGGCGTGGCGGTGCATGAGTCGTTCGAAACCGTGGTGGCTTATGTGGTGGAGGCTTCGGTGAAAAAGGGCACGCCGGTGCTGCACCGCGTCACGGCGGGGGTGCATTGCAACTTGGCGGTGAACCCGCGCACCATCGAAGCGCAGGTGCAGGGCGCGGCGCTGATGGGGCTGGGGATGTGTTTGCCGGGCGCAGCCATCACACTGAAAGACGGCGTGGTGGAGCAGAGCAACTTCGGTGATTACGCCGTGCCGCGCATCGGGGACATGCCGCAAATCGCCGTCCACATCGTGCCCAGCGCCGACGCGCCCACCGGCATGGGCGAGCCGGGTTTGCCCCCGCTGGCGCCAGCGTTTGCCAATGCGCTGGCCAAGCTGACGGGCAAGGCGGTGCGGCAGTTGCCGTTTAAGTTGGGGTGAGGGGTGGGAGGGGTGCCCCCCTCTCCCCGGCCCTCTCCCACGAGGGGAGAGGGAGAAATGCGCCCCCGCGTTACCGTCCCCCATCAAGCCCCCTAGCCCTTGGCCCGCAGCAAAGCCCCTCTCCCATCGTGGGAGAGGGGTTGGGGAGAGGGGGCCGCCCCATCCCCGAAAGCCCTCCCGCCCTATGGAAGACCTCGACACCCGCGTCCTGCGCGCCGCCCTCACCTGGCAACAAGCCGGCCAGCCCGCCGTGCTGGTGACGGTGGCCCGCACCTGGGGCTCCTCGCCTCGCCCGCCCGGCTCGCTCATGGCGATCCAGGGGCAAGGTTGGGTGGTCGGCTCGGTGTCGGGGGGGTGCATCGAGGATGACTTGATCGCCCGCATCCACGCCGAAGGCATCGAAGCGGTGTGCGCGAGGGGGCGCCCAGCCGTGCTGCGCTACGGCGTCTCCGCCGAACAAGCGCGGCGCTTTGGGCTGCCCTGCGGCGGCACGGTCGAACTGGTGCTAGAGCCGCTGGGCGCGCACAGCCGACTGGCCGAGTTGCTGGCCGCCCGCCAGCAACGCCAAGCGCTGTGCCGCGAGCTGGATCTCCACAGCGGCGCCGTCACCCTGCGCCCCGCCACGCCGCAGGATGAACCGGGCATCGTCGGCGAGCGCCTGCTCACGCCCTTTGGCCCGCCGGTGCGGCTGATCGTCATCGGGGCGGGCGATCTTTCGCGCTTTGTGTGTGAGATGGCGCTCGGGCTGGGTTTCGAACTGATCGTGTGTGACCCCCGCGAGGAACAGGCCCAGGGCTGGGCGTTCGGCGGCGAGCTGCCCGGCGTCACCCTCACCCGCGAGATGCCGGACGACTGTGTGCAACGCCTGCAACCCGATGCGCGCACCGCCGTCATCGCCCTCACCCACGACCCGAAGTTGGACGACTTGGCGCTGATGGACGCCTTGGCCACCCCGGCGTTTTACGTCGGCGCCATTGGCTCGCGGCGCAACAGCGAGCAGCGCCGGGCGCGGCTGCGCGAACACTTCGATGTGCCGGACACCGCGCTGGCGCGGCTGCGCGGCCCGGCGGGGCTGTTCATCGGCAGCAAAACGCCGGCGGAGATTGCGCTGTCCATCCTGGCGGAAGTGGTGGCGGCCAAGAACGGGGTGACGCTCTCGGATCAAGCCAGCGTGGCGACGGCCAAGGCGATGCGGGAAGCGCTCACTTGCGCGTGAACGCCCACGCGGCGCAGCGTTCCCTCACGCCGCCACGCTTTTGGGCAGGCCCGCCGCCACGTCCCGAAACGCCGCCAGCGCCGCTTCCAGGTGCTCGATGATTTCTTGCTGCAACACGTCGGGCGGGGGCAGGTCGTCGAGGTTGTCCAGGGTGTTGTCCTTCAGCCAGAACAGATCCAAGCTGGCTTTGTCACGCGCCACCAAGTCCTCGTAGCTGAAGAACTTGAAGCGCTCGGTGGCCATGCGCAGGTGGCGGTCGGCGGGGTTGTAGCAGCGGATGAAATCCTGCAAATCCTCGGCCTTGAGCGGGCGGGTTTTGAGGGTGAAGTGCTGGTTGGTGCGCAGGTCGTAGAACCACACGCCTCGGGTGTGGATGCGGCCATCCTTGGGCGCGTTGTCGAAGAACACCACGTTGGCCTTCACCCCTTGGGCGTAAAAAATGCCCGTGGGCAGGCGCAAGATGGTGTGAACGTCACAAGTTTCCAGCAGCTTGCGGCGGATTTTCTCGCCCGCACCGCCCTCGAACAGCACGTTGTCCGGCAGCACCACGGCGGCTTGGCCGTCCACCTTCAGCAGGCTGACGATGTGTTGCAGGAAGTTGAGCTGTTTGTTCGAGGTGGTTTCCCAAAAGTCTTGGCGCTCGTAGGTCAGCGCGTCTTTGTCTTCTTCGCCTTCCTCGTTGGTGATGGTCATGCTGCTCTTCTTGCCGAAGGGCGGGTTGGCCAGCACGTAATCCACCTTGCGCGTGGGTTCAGCAATCAGCGCATCGGAGCGATCCACCGAAGGCTCCCCGTCCAGCTCGCCAATGTTGTGCAGGAACAGGTTCATCAAGCACATGCGCCGGGTGCCCGGCACGATCTCGTTGCCCCAAAAGGTCTGGTTGCGCAAGAAGGCTTTTTGGCGTGGGTTGAGCTGCGCGCCGGGGCGGGTCAACCACTGGTAGGCGCCGAGGAAAAAGCCGCCGGTGCCACAGGCCGGGTCGGCGATGGTTTTCATGGACTCGGGGCGCACGCAGGCCACGATGGCATCGATGAGCACACGCGGCGTGAAGTACTGGCCGGCGCCGCTCTTGGTGTCTTCGGCGTTCTTTTGCAGCAGGCCTTCGTACAGATCGCCCTTGGTGTCGGCGTCCAGGCTGATCCAGTTTTCGGCGTCGATCATCTGCACCAAGCGGCTGAGTTTGGCCGGGTCTTGGATCTTGTTTTGCGCCTTGAAGAAGATGGCGCCCAGCATGCCCGGGGCGCTGCCCAGTTTGTGCAGGGTGGCCAGGTAGTGGGCTTCGAGTGGCTCGCCGGTTTTGCTGCGCAGGCTGGCCCAATCGTGCCCGGCGGGGATGTGGGTTTGGCGGTTGTAGGGCTCTTGCGCGTACTCGTGCGCCAGCTTGAGGAACAGCAAGTAGGTGAGCTGTTCGAGGTAGTCACCGTAGCCCACGCCGTCATCGCGCAAGGTGTGGCAGAAGTTCCAGACTTTTTGGACGAGGGAAGAGGCGTTCATGGGGTCGAGGGGTCAGAAAGAGGGCCACTTGTAGCGGCGGTGTAGGCCTGGCGCGGGTCACGAGGGGCGGGAAAAGCGGGTTTCAACTGGCCTTGCGCCACCATGGGGTTGAGGAAGCGCCGCCACAAGTCATCGGCATGGCGGTTGAGCAGATGCGCCAGCACCTGCCGGCCCAGATAGCGCCCCGTACACAGGTGCATCACCGTGGCTTGGGTGATTTCTTGGCGCACTTTGCCGGCCTCACGAACGGGCGCAGCCCAGGCCAAGAGCTGCGCTTGCAACGCAGTGGGCACCTCTGCCCAATGAAGGTAGAGCGCCGAACCCGGCTGCTCTAGAGGTTTGGCTTCCAGCTCTAGAGGTTTGGCGCGTTGCTCTGGAGGTTTGGCGCCCTGCTCTGGAGGTTGGCCGGGCCGCTCCGGTGGTTGCCCCGCCCCCCGCTCATCTTCAAACAACACCGAGGGCACTTGAATGCGCTGCCAAGGCAAGCGGTACAGCGTGCCACGTCCGGCGCCCTCGGAGAGCAACAAGCCGTCGCGCACCAGCGCACCCAGCATTTTGGTGAGGTCGGCCGAGTGCGCGATGGTGATGTGCTTGAGCCGCTCGTGGCTCACCAGCCCTTCCACCTGAGCGGTGATGAGCGCCAGTCGCGGGATTTCTGGCAGCGCCGTGAAGCGCTCGCCCAGCCGCGCCGTCAAGGCCTGCACGGCGTGTTCGGGCACCAGGCTGCTCATGCGCAACTGCATCAGCGTTTGCTCGGGTTCAGCCTCGGTCAAGAGCGGCGCGCGCCAGTGTTGGCCGGCCCAGTTGCTGTAAATCTTGGGCAGGCCCGAGCCGGCGTGGTCACCGTAGCCCACCAGTTGAAACATGGTTTGCAAACGGCGGTTGCGGCAATCGCTGTTGCCGCCCTGAATGGCCAGGGCCGGCGCAATGCGCATGTGGCCGGGGTTGCGAAAACCGAACATGTCCGGCCGCTTCACCACCAGCACAGAAACCCGCCCGGAGTAGTCGGCGTGGATCAGCGTGTTGGCCAAGGCTTCGCGCAGGGCTTCGTGCACGGGGGTGTCTTCGACGCGCTGGCCGTCTTGCACCTGGAAAGGCACTTTGAGATCGGCGGTGAGCTTGGGGTACACCTTGCGGAAGAAGTCATACACGTTGCCTGACCAAGTGCCATCGGGCACCAGCCGGTCAATCCAGCGGCGCTCGGCTTTGGCTTCTGGCCGCTCTTGGTAGTCGACCATGTAGTGCGGCAGTTCATCGCGGATGACTTCGGCGCGGCCAAACATCAGCAAGCCCGCCAGACGCAGGCCGCGCTGGCCGGTTTCGCGGTTCTTGCCAAAAGCGCCGATGCGCTCCAAAAACTCAGGCAACGGCAAGTCTGACCAAACATGGCCGGCTTTGACGGCGGCAAAGCGATTGCGGTAAGCCGCCACGGTGTCCATGTCCAGATCGCCAAAGTCAAAGCCTTGGAGCACGCGCTCATCGCGTGAGTCCTCCACCCGTTCGGCCAGCAGGCGGCGCACGGCTTCATCGTCGGCGGGGTAATCGCCTTCGTGGCGGCGCAGGTAGGTGCCGCCCAGGGGGTTGCTGCCGAGGTGGATGGGGCGTTGCTGCCGGGTGGCGCGGGGCACACGGATGCGCAGCACGGTGCGCCCGTCGATGGTGACGGGGGCCACATCGGCATCACTCAACAGGTTGAGGCTGATTTGTTTGCGGTTGTGGAGGTTGTCCCACAGGGCTTTGCGCACGCGCTCGGGGTCGGCCAGCCCGAGTGCCCGGAACTGGCCGCGTGGTTTTTCCTGCACGCCCAGCAGGATGAAGCCGCCTTCGGTGTTGGCCATGGCGCTGTAGCTTTTCCAAAAGTCGTCGGGCAGCTCACCGCGCCCGTCGCGCCCTTGTGCGGCCTTGCACTCCAGCTCGACCGACTCGGCCAGGGTGAGCAAGTCCAGTTCTTCGCTGGGGGTGTTCATGAGGTCGAGGGGTCAGAAGATGGCGGCACAGCGGGCCGGGCTGCCAGCTCGGCCTCCAGGGTTTCGATGCTGGGCAGCACGCTTTGCAAGGTGCTGGGCAGGTGGCGGGTCAGCTCGTAGCTGGCAATGCCGATGGGCTTGTCGATGCCACGCAAGGCGTATTCGGCCAACACGCTGTCTTTGTTCTGGCACAGCAGCAGGCCGATGGTGGGGGCATCCTGGGCGTGGCGCAGGGTGTCGTCCACGATGTTGCAATAGAAGTTGAGCTTGCCGGCGTATTCGGGTTTGAAGTCACCCCGTTTGAGTTCAATCACCACAAAAGCGCGCAGTTTGAGGTGATAGAACAGCAGATCGAGGAAGAACTCGTGCTCACCCAGGGTCAACGGGTACTGCCGGCCCACAAAGGCGAAGCCCTGGCCGAGTTCGAGCAGGAATTTTTCCAGGTGGCCGATGAGAGCGGTTTCCAACTCACGCTCATGGAAATGGGTTTCGAGGGTGAGGAAGTCGAAGACGTAGGGGTCTTTGAGCGCCTGGCGCACCAGCTCCGATTGGGACGCGGGCAGGCGCTGGGCAAAGTTGTTCACCAACGCGCCCTGGCCGGTGTGGGCAGCTTGGGCGATCTGCGTTTGCAGCGTGCTGCGGCTCCAGCCTTGGGCCACCGCTTGTTCCATGTACCAGCGGCGCACCGTCGGGTCTTTCTCTGTTTGCAGCAGCAAGGCGTGATGCCCCCAGGGCACCTGCCAGAGCAGGCTGGCGGGAGCCCTGGCAGTGGGTGGGGGCGTTTTCGCCACAGCCTGTGGCGAAAAGTCGGCAGGCTCGGGGTAAGCGCGGGCAAAAGCCACCATGCGATCCAGATTGCGGCTGGAAAAGCCTTTCAACTCGGGCAAGGCGTTGGTCAAGTCCTGCGCCAGCCGGGGAATCACGGCTGCGCCCCAGCCTTGCTGGGCTTGGCGGGCGTGCAGCAGTTGGCCGACTTGCCAGTAAAGCCGCACCATTTCAGCGTTGACGGCCAGCACCGCGCGGGTCTGAGCGTGCTGGATGTGCTGGCGCACTTCAGCCAACAGGTGGGCGTAGTCGGTGGGCGGCAACGGGTTGTTTGTCATCGGTTTTGGGGGATCGTCACGCATTGGGCTGCACCTTGGGTTTGCGTCCGCGTGCCGGTTTGGCGGTTCCTTGCGCAGCCCGCTCGGCCCGAATCCGCTCCAGCAACACACTGGCCGGCTCATCGTTCGGGTCTTGCGGCACCAATTGCCCGGCAAAAGCAGCGCGCAGGATGTTTTGGCGTTGGGCGGTGGATTGTTGAAGGGCACGATCGATGGCGGAACCTTGATCCGTCACTGCCGAAAACTGATCGTCCAGAACCCTCGCAATCTCGCATTGCTCCGAAGTTGGCGGTAATGGTACAGGTGTACTGCGCACATCTTGCTGATTGATACTTGCCTGATTAACCGCCCATTTTGCGCCTTTAATTAATCGGCTACGACCGATGCCAGAGCCAATGTAGTGCGCAATGAAAGCACCGGACAATGCGGTCGAAAGTGTTGCTCTCATCATATTCGACTCAAACAAAACACCTTCAAGCTGAAATCCGATCAATAGCGACTTTCCTAGATGCGTCATGCTATTGACCCGATTGATGACCAGATCACCAGTCACCAAAGAATAGGTCTTGCAAATTGCCTCGTCTGCATCCACAAGATTTAACGCAGATCTATTTCGATGCCAGCCAATTTGGTAGTCATCAATGCGAAGAATCGGTGTACCCGAACCGTATTTATCGCTTGGGAGATAGAGTCCGTTTTGCGGGCCGTCACTAATCAGAGCATCTAAACTAGCCCACACCCACCCTTCCGGCAACGCCGGCAAACCTGTGGTATCCGGCTGCACCGGCTCGGGGTATTTTTTCTGCCAGTCTTTGGGCGGGGTTTTATCTTGTTCTTTGAACTTGGCTAATTGTTTAGCTTCCCAACGGGCGCGGCGCTCTTGCAAAATGCGTTGCAGCAGTGCGGCGCCGGTTTCGGCGGGTGGGTTTTGCTGGCGCCAATCTGCCGTCAATGCCCCTTCCACCGCCGATTTCAGCAGCGACTGCCGATATTGCTTGAGCTTTTTCTGCGCCGCCTTGAGTTCCGCCACCCCCGCATCCAAATCCGACAGCAGCTCTTCAAGTTTGGCGACGATGCGGGTTTGTTCCGACACCGGCGGCAACGGAAATATCTGCGAAGATAAATCACCTGTTTTCAGGTTATTTATGTTTGATCCTGCCGATAACGCCGAAACCGACTTTCGATACGAAGGCGTTTGAAAGTAATAAAGAAAATATGAACGCGATAAGAAAAGCGAGGGGCGAATCCCTGTGCAAAAGGCACCAAATGACCCATAGAAATCCCCACCAAGAAACGAACCCGCCTTACCAACAATCTCCTTACTTCCACTGGAAGACGCAATCACCACATCTCCAAGACGCAATATCTGTTCAGTCGAAACGTTCTCAGCGGGTACATAGACAAGTTCATCGAAGGTAAGTGCCACGCCAGTAACATTTGTCGCCCTAAGCACCGGCACAAAACCTTCCTTCGGAACATCAGTTGATTGCTCTCGTTTGTAAGTAACTCCACGAATAATACGTGCAACATCATCAAGGCTTACACCAATCCAACCATTTGGAACATCACTCACGCCACTAACTCCCAATTCATTTCACGCATAAACGCACCTTTTGCCAAGTTCTCCCCTCTCCCCCAGCCCCTCTCCCGCAAGGGGAGAGGGGGGCCGAGCGAAGGGCGGGTGACGGGCATCAAAGCCCCTCTCCCCTCGTGGGAGAGGGGAACCCCCTGCCCTCTACGCTCCAGCACCTCCCAACTCGCACCCAACACCGCTTCTGGTTGCGCCTGCCATTCGCTATTCCACACCCTCAGCACTTCAAACCCCTGACTACGTAACCATTCATCACGCACCTCATCATGTTCCCGCTGCGACTGATGCTGCCCACCATCCAATTCCACAATGAGCCGAGCGCGCAAACAAACAAAATCCGCGATATATCGGCCAATCGGAGTTTGTCGCCGGAACTTGTGCCCCGCAAACCGTTTGGCCCGCAAACACGCCCACAACGGCTGCTCCTATGGCGTCTGTTCGCGCCGCAACTCGCGCGCACGCTCGCCCACCCAACGTTCCAGCAACAGCCCAGGCGATGCACTCACGCCACCAACTCCCAATTCATTTCACCCATCAACCCATCCAGCTCTTTGCCAAACAGTTGCCACACTTTTTGCAACCCACCCTTATCCGCCAACTCCGCATAATCAAAATCGTCCCGGCCAATGCTGCAACTGCTGGCAATATGATTCTTCATCATCCGCAGCCATTCCATTTGCTCGGGCGTAAACGCCGTGGCCCGCTGCGCATTGTGCCGAAACACCCAGGCTTGAAAACGCCTGTCCACCTCATCCGCAAACGGCCGCAACTCCGCCTCCAGCCCCAGCGCAAACCGCACCAAACTCACCAAATCCGTGAGCTGGCGTTGCCGATTCGCCCCCTTCACCGCCGAAGCCTGCACCCGCGCATAAGCACTCCACAAACGCTCCGTGGTCAGCATCAACGGCGGGCGGCTCAAATGCGCGTGCAATTCTTCAACCATTTCAAACGCCAACGCCCGGCGCTGGTAAGGCTGCTGGTAGAAAAAACTCAGCGCCTCAATTTCCGCCTTGTGCTGCTGCACATACTCAGCAAACGTCTGCACCACCGTCACGGCCTGCGCTTGGGCCTGCTCACCAAACCCCGCAAACACCACCTCATCTTGGTTGATGTGGTCAATGATCTGCTCGCGCTCACGCCGGGCGTTTTCCAGCGCATCCCGCAACGCCGGGTTGTCCAGCGGTGCGCAAGCAGCGGCCACCCGCAGCGCCCGCGCCGCCGCCAATTCCTGGGGCAACAGCGTTTCCTCGGTGCGCGCCAACCCTTGCGCCTGCGCCGTGGCCAACGCGGTTTGCACGATCGCATCGGGATCCAGTGCGGTAATCAACCCCTTGGCCAGCACCGCCACCGACACCCCGCCGCTCAGCTTTTCAATGCGCGCCTGCGCCTTCTCATCCAGCGTCTTGGCCAAACGCACCAGCCGGTTGCCCAGCGAAAGCAGCGTTTCATCGTCCCGGTGGCCCACCGCCACCCCTTGAAGTAAATCCTTCAGCGCCACATGGGGTTTCTTTTCCAACGGGCGGCTGTCGGTCTTCAGGCTTTTTTCCACGCCCACCGCATCCATCAGCACAAAACGGGTTTTGGCGCCCTCGGCGCTGCCGCTCACGCGCTTCAAACCCTCGGCATCCAAGCTGCGCACGCCTCGGCCCTTCATTTGCTCGTAATAACCCCGGCTGCGCACATCCCGCATGAACAGCAGCACCTCCAGCGGTTTCACATCGGTGCCGGTGGCAATCATGTCCACCGTCACCGCAATGCGCGGGTGATACTCGTTTCGGAAATCCGTCAACACCCCATCGGCATCTTTTTCGCTGTACGTCACCTTGCGGCAAAAGGCGTTGCCCTGGCCATATTCATCACGCACGATCTGGATGATGTCGTCCGCATGGCTGTCCGTCTTGGCAAAGATAAGGGTTTTAGGCACTTCTTGGCGGGTGGGGAAAATCTGCGTTTCCACCGCCTGTTTCATCGCCCGAATCACCGCCCGAATCTGGCTCGGGTTCACCACCGAGCGATCCAGCTCCTTGCCGGTATAGCGCGTGTCCTCCTCGGTCTGTGCCCAGCGCTTCTTGCGCGTGGCCCGATCCCGGTGATCCACCCATTCCTGCGCCTTCAGCTCGCTGCCCTTTTGGGTGACGACGGTGACAATTTCGTACACGTCATAACCCACATTCACCCCGTCCACCACCGATGCTTCGTAACCATATTCAGCTACGACATTTTGGTTGAAAAACCCGTAAGTGCGGTTGTCCGGCGTGGCCGTCAGGCCGATGAGGTAGGCATCAAAATAATCCAGAACCTGTTTCCACAGGTTGTAGATGCTGCGGTGGCATTCATCAATGACGATGAAGTCAAACGTCTCCACCGGCACCGCCGGGTTGTAGCGCACCCACTTTTGCTGGCTGGGGGTTTGCTGCACCTCGTTGAGGGAAATATCGTCCGCCGCATCGTCCATCGGCTCGCCGCTCAACACCGAATACATGCGCTGGATGGTGCTGATGCACACCTGCGCGTGCGGGTCGATGCTGGGCGAGGCCAAACGCTGCACGTTGTACAGCTCGGTGAACTTGCGGCCATCGTCCGGCGGGGAATACGCCATGAATTCTTGGTGCGCTTGTTTGCCCAGGTTGCGCGTGTCCACCAAAAACAAAATGCGCTTGGCGCCGCCAAACTTCAGCAACCGATACACCGAGGTAATCGCCGTGAACGTCTTGCCTGCCCCCGTCGCCATGTGTACCAAAGCGCGGGGTTTGTTCAGCGCGAGGGACTGCTCCAGCCCCGTCACCGCCTGAACCTGGCAATCGCGCAGCTTGAGCGTCGGCAAGGTGGGCATGTGCTCGGCCAAGCGGCGGCGCAGGGTGTTGGGTGCAGCCAGCCACGCCTTCAACTGCTGCGGCCTGAAAAAGTGGAACAGCTCGCGGGAGCGCGGCGCCGGGTCGGCCCCATCCGTGAAGCGCACGAGCTGGCCGGTGGCCTCGAACAAAAACCGCAGCGGCTGGCTGTCTTGGCGCCACTTGAGGGTGGCATGGGCGTAACGCTCGGTCTGGCGCTCGGTGGCGGTGAGGTTTTCCCCGGCCGCATCCTTCTTCGCTTCAATGACACCGCAGGCCACGCGATCCACGAACAACACGTAATCCGCCGGGCCGGTGTCGGTGGGGTATTCGCGCACCGCCACGCCCAACCCCACCGAGAGGTCGAGCTGTTTCATGTCTTGGATGACCCAGCCCGCTTGTTCGAGCTTGTGGTCAATCTGCTGGCGCGCTTGGGCCTCTGGCGTCACGTCAATCTCCCTGGGGTGACAATTCACCCATGCTGATGATCTCGGATTTTGCGTGAGGGCCGTCCTGCTGGCCGCTGGCCTGGGCACCCGCCTGGGCGGCCAACCCAAAGCCGCGTTGCGCCACCCCGCCGGCGGCACGTTGTTGGAACGCAGCGTGGCCGCCCTGCGCGCCGCTGGCGTGGCAGAGGTGAGTGTGGTGCTCGGCCCCTACCGTGAGCGCTTGCTGCCACGGGTGCAAGCCTGCGGCGCCTGGCCGCTGCTGCACACGCTGGCCGCGCCCAGCCTCATCGATTCGCAGCGCCTGGCGCTGTCCGAACACACCGCCCGCCCCTCCGGCGCTGCGCCCGATGTGATGTTGTTGCTGGCCGATTTGCCGCTGCTGCACGCCGAGCATCTGCGCCCGGTGCTGGCGGCTTGGCAGGCGCGGGCGGCGGGCATCCAGGCCCTCATGCCGGTGGTGAATGGGCAGCGCGGCCACCCGGTGGTGCTTTCAGGCGAGGCCGTGGCGGGGGTGCTGGCCCAGCCGGTGGAGCGGGGCGTGCGCGCTTGGTTGGCTACGCATCCGCAAGCAGTGCAGCCGCTGGCGCTCAACGATGCGGCTTACATCACCGATGTGGACACGCCCGAGGATGTGGCCCGGTTGGGGCTGAGCAACAGTTGATTCTGTTCTATTTTTTGAATTTCTTTTCTTGCCAGACAGAATAACGTTGCCAGTCTTTTGGCACACCGTAACGCACCCTCACGCAATAATAAAGAATGATGAAAACCAGAGCCACCTCGTAAATCCTCGTGTCCGTGATCCACTGCGTAATGACCCACATAAAAAACCAAATCAAAAAATACGAGATACCCCACTCATCCGAAACTATATTCTCGCTAGGGTGTTGATGCAACATCAGCTCACCCAAACAATGCGGGCATTCCAGGTGCCATCGCAGCGCAAGGAATTGAAACTCGCCTGGTCGCGGCACTTTACGCAATCTGGCACCCTTCAAATCAGCGGCGCACAATGGGCAGTTGTATTTCATCGATTTCTAGAAAATAAAGTTGAAGCGATTCTTCAGCGCGGCCACTGCGCCATTTGCTGCAATTCCGCCGCACTCACGACATACGCCGGGCTGTCCTGCAAGCGCGCCACCGCCAATTCGATGAACGCCCGCACCCGCCGAGGCAAAGTCCGGTTGCCGTAGTAAAGGTGCAGGCCCATGGGCTCGCTCACCTGGGGCCGCAGCAGCGCCACCAATTGCCCGCTGCGCAAATAAGGGGCCGCCGTGAAGTTGGCCAATTGGCCGACCACCTGGCCGGCCAGCACGGCACGCAACTCCAAATCGGCATCGTTGGTGACGAAGCTGGGCGGTACGGGGTGATGCACCAACTCACCGTCGCAGTTCAAAAACCACGGCACGGGCTGTCCGTTGCGCGGGTTGCAAAACACACTGCACCGATGCCCCGCCAGCGCCTCCACCGAGGTGGGCACGCCGTGGCGCTCCAAATAAGCCGGCGCCGCGCACACGATGAGCTGCATGGGAAACAGCCGCCGCCCGATCACCCCCGGCTCCGGCGAAGCCCCGATGCGAAACCCCACATCCACCCGATCCGCCACCCAGTTGACGATGCGGTCATCCAAGCGCACATCGGGCTGAACGTCGGGGTGCTGGCGGCAAAACTCGTCCAGCAAGGGCATCAGGATCGGCGCGAAACACGAACGCGGCCCAACGATGCGCAACGGCCCCACCACCTCCTCTTGCGCCGACCGGGCATGCATCAACGCCCGATCCAGCGTGGCCAGCGCGGGCTGGGTGGCGTCCAAAAAGCGCTGGCCTTCGTCGGTGAGGGCCAAACTGCGCGTGGTGCGGTGCAGCAAGCGCACGCCCAGGTGTTGTTCCAGTTGGGCCACCGCCTGGCTGGCAGCCTGCGGGCTGATGCCCTGCGCCTGCGCCGCACGACGCAAGCTGCCCAACTCGACGGCTTTGGCAAAGGTGGCGATGGCACGCAGTTCGTTGATGGGCATGTGACGCAGGGAAGCAAACACCGGAAAGTCCTCATTGTCCGCATCTCGGTGTGTGGCTCTGGGTTACGGCGTGGTACGGCGGCACACTCCCCCGCCCATGAACACATCCCTTTTGAACGCCGCCCCGCTGCGCGTGGGCCTCATCGGCTGGGGTTACGCCAGCCAAGTGTTTCACGGCCCGCTCATCACCAGCACACCGGGCCTGCAACTGGTGGCGGTGAGCAGCCGCCAGCCCGAGCGCGTGCGTGCTGACTTGGGCGAAACGGTGGCGGTACATGCCGATCCGGTCTCGCTCATCGCCCGCACCGATCTGGATGTGGTGGTGATCCCCACCCCGAACGACACCCATTACCCGCTGGCCCTGGCCGCGCTGCAAGCCGGCCACGCGGTGGTGGTGGACAAGCCTTTCACGTTGAATGCGGACGAAGCGCGCCACCTCGTCGCCGTGGCCCGCGAGCGCGGCCAACTGTTGAGCGTGTTCCACAACCGCCGCTGGGATGGGGACTTTCTCACCGCCCAAGCGCTGGTGACGAGTGGCCGGCTGGGCCGCATCACCCACGCGCAACTGCACTTTGACCGCTTCCGCCCGACGGTGCGCGAGCGTTGGCGCGAGGGCAGCGGCCCCGGCGCGGGCATTTGGTTCGATCTGGCGCCGCATTTGCTGGATCAAGCGGTGCAGTTGTTTGGCTGGCCCGTGGCGCTGCAAGCGGATGTCCTCACCCAGCGCACGGGCGGCCAGTCGCCCGATGGTTTTCACGCTCGCTTGCGCTGGGCCGACGGGTTGCGCGTCGATCTGCACGCCAGCATGTTGGCCGCCCTGCCCGGCCCGCGTTTTGCGCTGCACGGCACCCTGGGCAGTTGGGTGAAACACGGCCTGGATGCGCAAGAAGACGCCCTCAAAGCCGGCCAACGCCCCGACCCCGCCGGGCTTGAGGCTTGGGGCGCCGATCCGCAAGCCGGCACCCTGGCCACCGTGCAACCGGATGCGCCCGACGCCCCGCCCCAGGTTCAACCTTGGCCCACCCAGCCGGGCCGTTACCCTGCGTTTTATGCCAATCTGCGCGATGCGCTGCATGGTTTGGCACCCAACCCCGTGCCGGCTGAGGAAGCGCTGGGCGTGCAAGTGCTGTTGGACTTGGGGGCGCAAAGCGCACGGGAGCGGGGTGAATGCTCTGTGGCGGCCCGGCTGAGTATGTGAACCTGCGGCCACCAGTTTTTGTTCTCAATCCGCGAAGCTCACGTCTTGAGAGGCTACTGCCTCAAGCATTGCGGATTTTTTTCAGGCGTTTGAGGCTGTCCAACGCATACAAGTGACTGCGGCCAATGGTGGATGAGGCTTTGATTTCGCCATTGGCGACAAGTCGCCGAAATGTGGCTTCGGAAACACCCAGATAAGCCAAAGCCTCATGAACATGAAATTCTGCGCCACGCAAGTGATCGAACACTTCCTCGTGCGTTAAATTCTGATTTTCAATCAGCGCACGAAACTCTTTTTGAGTATTTTTATCCAGTAAATTATACTCATTTAACAGCGCCTGCAAATTCATTTAATACTCCTTAACGGTGGGCTCATGAATTTCAAATCGCTTATTATCTTTGACGAACCTTGAGTTCATCATAGAAATTCTCGTGGCTGCCCAGTTGCTCAAACGCCACCGATATATTGATGATCTCCAGACTGGTCTCTACCACAGGGCTGGTGTTCAGCAGCTTGCGCAAGGCCATGGCTTGATTTTTGTAGTCTGGGAAACGATAGGCAATCAGGTACTGTTGCTTGTTGTGCTTAAATTTGTAGACCCAAAAATCAGACAGATCACCCGCCTTTTGCGTACCCACCAGTGGGTTGGGCAGGATGTCATCCTCAATCACATCCCTGACCGTGGCTTGGAACGCCCGATCTTGGCGCTTCAGATACTTGCTGAAGGCAGATGCATAGGTTGGTGTGGTGCGCCAAGCTGAGCTCATCATGATAGCGTATGGTATCAGACTCACCACTCCACTCTTAAGCCAGCTCAAAAGCCCCACGCACACAGGGCCTCAAGATGCGCGGTTGGGCCGGACGGCTGGCCCCTTGCCTGGATGCTGCCCCCCGTGAATGCTCTGCCGATGCCCGCTGCCCTGACCTTGGCTTCTGACGCCGAACCCACCGATGTGCTGATCGTGGGCGCTGGCCCAGCGGGGCTGGCCCTGTCGGTGGCGTTGGCGCGAGAGGGGTTGCACTGCACGGTGCTCGAACAGTCCGAGCTGGCCCCCATCGCTCAACCCGCCGAAGATGGGCGGGACATCGCCCTGACGCACCGCTCACGCCGCATCCTCGAACAATTGGGGATTTGGCAGCACATCCCCGCCGATGAGATCGCGCCGCTGCGCCGGGCCCATGTGCGCAACGGCCACTCGCCCCTGGTGCTGCCCTTCGAAGCGCAGGACGACGGCTACGAGGCCCTGGGATGGTTGGTGCCGAATCACTTGATCCGAGCAGCGTGTTACCGCGTGGCCATGTCCGAGGATCGGGTGCATTTGCGCATGCAGGCCCGTGTCACCAGCCTGAGCCGGGACGCGCTGGGCATGACCGTTCGGCTGGAAGACGGCAGCCCCTGGCGCGCACCGCTGCTGGTGGCCGCCGACAGCCGGTTTTCCACCGTGCGGCGCATGGCCGGCATCGGGGCGCGCATGTTGGACTTTGGCCGCACCGCCATCGTCTGCCGCATGAGCCACGCTCAACCGCATGACGGCACCGCCCACGAATGTTTCCTCAACGGCCACACGCTGGCCATCTTGCCGATGGCGGGGCAGCAATCCTCAGCGGTGTGGACGGTGAATTCCGAAGGCGCCACGCGCCTGATGGCGCTGGACGAAACCGCGTTTGCCGACGGAGTCGCTCAAGCCTTCGAGCACCGGCTCGGCGCCATGACCTTGGCCGGGCCGCGCCATGTGTATCCCTTGGTGGCGGTGTATGCGCAGCGGTTTTGGGCCGAACGCTTCGCGCTCATCGGCGATGCCGCCGTGGGCATGCATCCGGTGACCGCACACGGTTACAACTTCGGCCTGTACGGGGTGGAAACGCTGGTGCGCGAGCTGGCCCAAGCCCGCCGCTTGGGGCGCGATTTGGGGGATGACCGCGCCCTGTCCGCCTACAGCCGCGAGCACGAACGGCTGACGCTGCCGATTTACCTGGGCACCAACGCCATCGTCAAACTGTTCACCACCGAAACCCTGCCCGCCCGGCTGGCCCGCGAAGCGGTGCTGCGCGTGGCCAGCCACTTGCCGCCACTCAAGAAAGCCATCACGCGGCAGCTCACCGGGCGCAAACAAAGCGCCCTGGCATGAGGCGTCACAGCGCCTCCAACACCCCCGCAGCACCCTGCCCGGTGCCGACGCACATCGTCACCATGCCGTAGCGCAGGCGGTGCCGGCGCAGGGCGTGAACCAACGTCGTGGCGCGGATCGCCCCGGTGGCGCCCAGCGGGTGCCCGAGCGCAATCGCGCTGCCCAACGGGTTGACGCGCTCCGGGTTCAGCCCCACACAACGCATCACCGCCAACGCTTGGGCGGCGAACGCTTCGTTCAGCTCGATCCAACCCAGGTCGTCCAGCGACAAACCGGCGCGGCGCAACACCGCCGGAATCGCCTCCACCGGGCCGATGCCCATCACCTCCGGCGCCACGCCTCGGCAGGCAAAACCGACAAAACGCGCCAGCGGTTGCAAATCAAACTGCCGCACCGCCCGCTCGCTGGCCAACACCAAGCACGCTGCGCCGTCGCTGGTTTGTGAGCTGTTGCCAGCGGTGACGCTGCCCAACCCGGTCGGGCGGCCATCCGGCGTGCGGGGGGCGGCGAAGGCGGGTTTGAGTTTCGCCAAGCCGTCGAGTGAGGTGTCCGGGCGCGGCCCTTCGTCTTGGGTGACGGTGCAGCGCGTCACGTTCACGGTGCCCGTCGCCAAATCCGGCACGCGCTCGATGACGTCCACCGGGCAGATTTCCGCCGCGAACTCACCCGCCCGCTGCGCCGCCAACGCCTTGGTGTGCGAAGCCAGCGCGAACGCATCTTGATCGTCCCGGCTGACCTGCCAGCGCTGCGCCACTTTTTCCGCCGTCAAGCCCATGCCGTAGGCGATGCCCAGGTGTTCCGGGTTGGCAAACAGGGCCGGGTTGAAACTCGGGTTGCCGCCCGTCATCGGCACCAAGCTCATGCTTTCGACGCCGCCAGCAATCAACACCTCGGCCTCGCCGGTGCGGATGCGATCCGCCGCGATCTGAATCGCCGACAGCCCGGACGCGCAAAACCGATTCACCGTCATGCCGCCCACGCTGTTCGGCAACCCCGCCAACAGCGCCGCCACACGGGCCACGTTCAGCCCTTGTGGGCCTTCGGGCATGGCGCAGCCGATCACCGCATCCTCAATCGCCTGCGGGTCAAGGTGGGGCACTTGGGCCAGGGCGGCGCGGATGGCCGTCACCAACAAATCGTCGGGCCGGGTGTGGCGAAACACCCCTCGGTGCGATTTACCCACCGGCGTGCGGCTGGCCGCGACGATGTAAGCGTCTTGCAGAACAGAACTCATGGTGTCGTTTCCTTCGGGCCGGCCCATCAATTGCGCAGCGGCTTGCCGGTTTGCAGCAGGCCGAGGATGCGGTCGTGGGTTTTAGGGTGGGCGATCAGGGCGCAGAAGTGCCGGCGCTCCAGCGCCAACAAATAATCTTCGGTGACGAGGGTGCCGGCGGGCACATCGCCGCCGCACAGCACATCGGCGATGGCGTGAGCGATGTGGCGGTCGTGCTCGGTGATCAACCCACCGTCACGCATGCCCACCAAACTGGCTTCGAGGGTGGCCGCCGCATCGCGCCCCGCCACGGCAAAGCGAACGGGCAACGGCGGGCGATAACTCGCCGCCGCCAGCGCCTGGGCTTGACTCAGGGCGACACACAGCAGCTCATCCCGATGCGGCACGATCACGTCCGACGGCAGCACATACCCCAGCCGACGTGCTTCCAACGCGCTGGTGGACACCGTCGCCATCGCCACCGCCTGGAAGCTGGTTTTCAAGAAATGCAGCAAATCGACGCCCGGCGCCGCCGCTGCCAACTCCGCCGCACGCCGCGCCAAGTAGGTCAAGCCGCCCGCGCCCGGCAGCAAACCGACGCCGACCTCCACCAAACCCACGTAACTTTCCAGCGTCACCACGCGCTGGGTGCAATGCACCGCCAGCTCGCAACCACCGCCCAGCGCCAGGCCGCGCACCGCCGCCACGGTGGGCACTTGGGCGTAGCGCAGGCGCATCATCAGATCTTGCAGCGCTTTTTCCACGGGTTCGACGCCGGCTGGCCCTTGCGCCATGAACACCGGCATCAGCGCCTCCAGGTTGGCGCCGGCGGAAAACACATCGTCCGGCGACCAGATCACCAGCGCCCGATAGCGTTCCTCCGCGATCTCCACCGCCCGCAGCAACCCAGCGGTGACGTCCGGGCTGATCAGGTGCAGCTTGGCGGTGATGCTGGCGATCAGCACCTCACCGTCCAAGCTCCACACCCGCACTTCTTTGTTGCGGAATTCCTCGACGCCGCTGGCCAGCGGCTGCGCCCCACCCTCGCCGCGCACGCGCTCGGGGAACAGGTGGCGCTCGTACACCGGCAAATGGCGGCGCGGCACGAAGGCGCCGCGTGAGGCGCTCCACGAACCACCTTCGGCGTGAACGCCCCCCGCCTCGGCCACCGGGCCGCTGAACACCCAGGCCGGCAGCGGCGTGGCGCACAGGGCTTGGCCTTGGGCGATGTCCTGCGCCACCCACTCGGCGACTGGCGTCCAGCCCGCTTCTTGCCACAGCTCGAACGGGCCTTGTTTCATGCCGAAACCCCAGCGCATCGCCAAATCAACATCGCGGGCGGATTCGGCAATGGCCGCGAGGTTGAGCGCCGCGTCGTGGAAACCGTCCCGCAGCACGGCCCAGAGGAACTGCGCTTGCGGATGGCTCGATTCACGCAGCAACCGCAGCCGCTCGGGCGCCGGGCGCTTGAGGATGTGGTCGATGAACGGTTCGGCTTTGGCGCCGGAAGGGGCGTAGTCTTGGCTCGCCGGGTCAAACTGCTGAATCACCCGCCCGCTCTTGCGATAAAAACCGGCGCCGCTTTTTTGCCCCAACGCCCCGCGTGCCAGCAGCGTCTCCACCACCGCCGGCACGGCGAAGTGAGCCGCCAGCGGATCGTCTGGCAACTGCGCTTGCAGGGTGCGGACGACGTGGGCCAGCGTGTCCAACCCCACCACGTCGGCGGTGCGGAAGGTGCCGGAGCTGGCGCGGCCCAGCTTCTTGCCGGTCAAATCGTCCACCACGTCGAAACCCAGGCCAAGGCGCTGCGCGTGGTGCATCGTGGACAGCATGCCCGCCACGCCGATGCGGTTGGCGATGAAATTCGGCGTGTCCCGCGCACGCACCACGCCTTTGCCCAGCGCCCGGGTGAGGAAGGTTTCCAGCGCATCCAACACCGCTGGCTCGGTGGCTGGTGTCGGAATCAGCTCGACCAGCGGCATGTAACGCGGCGGGTTGAAAAAGTGGATGCCGCAAAAGCGCGGACGCAAGGCCGCCGGCAGCGCCTCGCCCAGCGCCGTGATCGACAGCCCCGAGGTGTTCGACGCCACGATGGCCCCCGGCGCCACCCACGGCCCGATCTGGGCGTAGAGCGCCTGCTTCCAATCCAGGCGCTCGGCGATGGCTTCGATCACCAGGTCGCAATCGGCCAGCAGCGGCAGATGCTCGGCGTAGTTGGCGGGCACGATCTGCGCCGCCAGCTCGGGCAACGCCAGCGGCGCGGGTTTGAGTTGTTTCAGCCGCTCGATGGCCTGCTGGGCGATGCGGCTGGGTTCGGCGCCGTCGCTGGGTAAATCGAACAGGCGCACCGGAACGCCCAGGTTGACGAGGTGCGCAGCGATCTGCGCCCCCATCACCCCCGCGCCCAACACGGCCACGCGGCGGATGAGGTGAGTGGTTGGCATGACGTGTTCCTTCACAAACGTCAAAAGCGTCAAAACAGAGCGGCGTCCATCGCCATCAACGGCGCGGCGCCGCTGTGGGCGCTGCGGATCAGCCCCGCCGTTTCCGGCAGCAGCTTGGTGACGTAAAAGCGGGCGGTGTGCAGCTTGGCGGCGTAAAACGGGTCGGCGGGCTGGCCGCGTTCGGCTTGGGTGCGCTGCGCGTCCAGCGCCACCTGGGCCATGCGCGCAAACAGGTAGGCGAACACCAGATGGCCGACCACGCGCAGGTAATCCACCGCCACCGCGCCCACCCAAGCCGGTTGGCCAACGGACTTGAGGCCGATCTCGGTGGTGAGCTGCGTCACCTGGCGGGTGAGTTGGGCCAGCGGGGTGATGAAGTCTTGCAGATCCTCGCGCACGCCGTGGGTGTCGATGAAGGCGCTGATCTGGCGGCCCAGGCTTTGCAGCTTGCGTCCGCCGTCGCCCAACACCTTGCGCCCCAACAGGTCGAGGGACTGGATGGTGTTCGTGCCCTCGTAAATCATGTTGATGCGCGCATCGCGCAGGAACTGCTCCATGCCCCATTCGCGGATGTAGCCGTGACCGCCGAACACCTGCACGCACTGCGAGGTGGCCAGCCAGCCGTTGTCGGTCAAAAACGCTTTGACGATGGGGGTGAGCAGCGCCAGCTCATCCAGGGCCGCTTGGCGTTCTTCCGCATCGGGGTGGGACAGGGACACGTCCTGACGCAACCCAGCGTAGAGCATCAGCGCCCGACCGCCTTCGGCATAAGCGCGGGCGGTGAGCAGCATTTTGCGCACGTCTGGATGCACCAAAATCGGGTCGGCGGGCTGCTGCGGGCACTGCGCACCGCCTGGCGCCCGCATTTGCTGGCGCTCGCGGGCGTAGGCCACGGCGTTTTGATACGCCACTTCCGTCAGCCCCAGCGATTGGTTGCCGACGAACAGCCGCGCCCCGTTCATCATCACAAACATCGCCGCCAACCCGCGATGCGGCTCGCCCACCAAGGTGCCCACGGCGCCGTCCAGCACCATCTGGCAGGTGGCGTTGCCGTGGATGCCCATCTTGTGCTCCAACGCCGTGCAGCGGATGGCGTTGCGCACCCCCAGCTTGCCCTCGGCGGTCGGGCACCACTTGGGCACAACGAACAGCGAGATGCCCTTGGTGCCCGCTGGCGCGTCCGGCAGCCGAGCCAGCACGAGGTGGACGATGTTGTCCGCCAAATCATGCTCCCCCGCCGAGATGAAGATTTTTTCGCCGGTGAGGCGGTAAGTGCCGTCCGCTTGCGGTTCGGCACGGGTGCGCAACAGGCCCAGGTCGGTGCCGCAATGGGGTTCGGTCAGGCACATGGTGCCCGTCCAAGTGCCTTGGGCCAGCGGCGGCAGGTAGGTGGCTTGCTGGTCGGGCGTGCCGTGGGCGTGCAAACACTCGTAGGCGCCGTGCGACAGGCCGGGGTACATCGCCCAAGCCTGGCTGGCGCTGTTGAGCATTTCGTACAGACACAGGTTGAGCGTGTGCGGCAGCCCCTGGCCGCCGTGTGCCGGATCGGCCGCCAGCGCCGGCCAGCCTCCCGCGACGTATTGCGCATACGCCGCCGCAAACCCTGCCGGGGTGGTGACGCTGTGATCGGCGCGGTTCAAGGTGCAGCCTTGGGCATCGCCCACGGCGTTGAGCGGCTGCACCACGTCGGCAGCGAAACGCCCGGCTTCTTCGAGCACGGCGTTGACGGTGTCCACGTCCAGCTCGGCGTGAGCGGGCAGCGGGCGCAGGCGCTCAACGACGCCGAGCAGTTCGTGCAGCACAAAGTGCATGTCCCGCAGCGGTGGGGTGTAGGTGGGCATGATGAACCTCTCAGGGCAAATGACGGTAGGCCGCCACCGTGCGCGCAAACCCCCGGCGTGCCCGTTCCACGGCGCCGGGCAGGCGCAGAAAACGCGCATCGTGGTGCAGGGCCAGCGCCAGGCCATGCAGCTCGAACAACATCTGCGCCGCATCGGTGTCTGGGCGCAGATGGCCTTCGTCGATGGCCAATTGAATCGCCCGCTCCAAGGCTTGCTGCCAAGTGCGAACCATGGTGGCCAGGGCATCGCGCACGGGGCCGGGCCGGTCGTCAAACTCGACGGCACCGCTGATGTAGAGGCACCCCGAATCGATTTCCACCGACACCCGCCGCAACCAGCGCTCAAACAAGGCTTCGAGCCGGGGCAGGCCGCGTGCTTCTTCGCGCACGGCGGGGAAAAACACTTCGGCTTCAAAGCGGGCGTGGTACTCGCGGATCACGGAAAGCTGCAACTCCTCCCGCGAACCAAAATGCGCAAACACACCGGATTTGTTCATGCCGGTTTGCTCGGCCAGCACGCCGATCGACAACCCCTCCAAACCTTGACGTGCGGCCAGTGCCAACGCCACATCCAAGATCATGGAACGGGTATGCTGGCCCTTGTGATGACTGCGCCCGACGGGCGCTGAGCGGGTCTTGACCGCAGAATCTCCCATGTGTCTCACCCTTCAAAATAAAACGAACGATCGTTCTATTTTGCAGGTGTTACGCTTTCTTGCACAAGACCTGTGGCCACGGGGTCAACCCTGAGCACCGTCGGCGCGTGAGCTTGTCATCCACCGTCACCAGGACACTTCACCATGCAACGATTTCTCATCGCTACTTTGGTTGCCGCCAGTTTGGTCGGCTGCTCCACCACCGACCCGGACGTGATCCGCCGCGAAGACACCCAGCGCATGAGCACCGTGCAAGAGGCGATCATCGTCAGTGTGCGCAACGTCACGGTGGAAGGGGAACAAAGCGGCGCGGGCGGTGTGGCGGGCGGTGTGGTGGGGGGCATTGCGGGCTCGTCCGTGGGGGGCAGCCGCGAGGGGGCCATCGTTGGTGTGTTGGCGGCTGTGGCCGGGGCGGTGATCGGCAACGCTGTGGAACGCGGCGCCACCCGCGAAGATGCGTTGGAGCTGATGGTGCAGTTGCGCTCGGGCGAGCGCCGCGTCATCGTCCAAGCCAAGGGCAAGGACACGTTCCAAGCGGGCGACAAGGTGTTCATCACCACCACGGGTGGCCGGGTGCGTGTCACACGAATCCCGGGCATGGGCAATGCGCCCGCCGAAGTCGGGGGGCGAGATGGCACTCAGATTCAGTCGGGAGATGGGCCGGTGCAGAGTTATGTGAATTGAATTTTCTGGCTTCCTCGGCCAAGGAAGAAAGATTGCCATAATCTGTCGGCAACTAAAAAACGGGGACGTCATTTTGAAAGTTCGAGACATTAAAATATGTGCCAACGAATTCGAACGCCTCTACGAAAAACCTTTAGAGTTTAGCGAACCATGGCACTTTAACGCCTGCCGGGGAGAACACCCGCCGTTTCGTTGTTTTCCTGGCGTCTACCTTTACGCGGAATCCCCCTGTCCAGATTGGAACCTACCTTTCGATGAATCCAATGCGGATGTCTGGTACATCGGCAAGAGTGAGACCGATGTGTGTCGCCGCATATGGAGTCACGTTGGAACCATTTATGACGGCACGACAGGCCGCGAACGATCGCCTCGGTTCGCCGCACATCAATGGCACACCGACCAATCGGTTTCATCACCGATTAGGAGCGCAATCGCCGCCGGGGAGATGGTGGTTTACGTGATTCGCGTTCCATCCAGCGACCAACCTCCGGGCAGATCGCGGGCTCTCGAAGCCTATCTTCTTTCCGCGTTCTACGCTAAGAACGGCACACTGCCTCCGCTCAACTCCACCATCTAAAAATAAGGCACCAGAGGAGTTTCCCCTCAACGTGGCCGCAAAACCAGCACCGTGCCATCAAACCCACCCGCTGCCAGCGCGGAAATCTGCAACGGATCGGGGCCGGCGTGCAACACCCAATCGGCGGCATCCAGTCGCCCGTTGCCGTTGGCGTCCTTGTACAACGCTCCGATGTGCTGATACTGCGTGCCCCCTGGGTATTTCACCGCCAACCAATCGCCAGCGCGAACGGTGCGGCCCCAGCGAATGTCCGCAGCAGGTTCACCCGCCGTCACTGTGGTTTGCAGCAGCACGGGAAATTGTTCGGTCAACATCGCCACGTTGTAGTCGCGGGTCAAGGTTGTGCCCTGCCAATTGGCGTGCGCGGCCATGAGCACATCCGCACAATCGACGCCAATGTGGTGCCGGACTTGGTACGGCGTCGAACCAAAAATACCGGGCACATTGAAATAAGCGGTCAAATGGCCCAACAGATCGTCGCTTTGACGGATCGACACACGCAGCACCTCGGGTGACAACCCCTTGGCCGTGCGTGCCTCCAACCCCGGCGAGCGCCACAGCGTCTCCCCAGCGCGCACTTCGGCCTGAAACCAAAAACTGCCGAGATCCGAGCGCTCAAACGATGCCGGGGGATCTGACGCCCCCCACTGCCGCACCCACGCCCACAGCCGAGCCCACACGCCGGACGGCGCCACTTCCGCACGCTGGGGACGCCAGGGCTCGATCGTCCACTGGCCGTTGTATTCGGGCAGGGGCTCGCGCTGGTAGTGGATCGTGTCATAGCCCTTCCAGCGGTAAGCACCGGGCAACCAGGGCCAAACGGCGTTGTTGTAACGGACGTCCAAACGGGGCCGAATCCGATACCAACGGATGCTGCCTTTCGGAATGGGCGCCACGCGCAACGCCACGCGCTGCCCCTGGCGAGCCAGCACCGCCGTGGTCTGCGACCACGCCCCCGCCCCGACTTGGGATTCGATGGCCACTGCCTGTACCTGCCCCATGGTGTTCTCCCTGAACCGAAGCGGGCGGCGTCCACACATCGCAAATTGCGATAGCTGCTAGTGCATCCCGTGCCTGGCTGGCATGGCATGGCCTGCCCAGAATGCGCCCACTTTGGCCCATTCTGTCGCGCTGCGACCTCGCCACCATGCCCACAACGCTGACTGGTATCTCCTCCATGGCCACCCGGTTGCTGCTGGCTGAACTGGCCACGGCCTACGCACAGCAAACGCCCGACACCACCGTGCACATCACCGCCGTCGGCGGGGTGGACGCGGCCAAGCGCGTGGCCGCTGGTGAAGCCTTCGATGTGGTGATCTTGGCCGCCGATGCGATTGACAAACTCATCGCCGCCGGTCGGGTGCTGCCCGGCAGCCGGGTGGATGTGGTGACTTCGGGCGTGGCTGTGGCCGTGCCCGCCGGCGCCCCCGTTCCCGACCTGAGCACCGAAGACGCCGTGCGCCAAGCCGTGCTGGCTGCGCCCTCGCTGGGTTACTCCACCGGCCCAAGCGGCGTGGCCTTGGCTGGGTTGTTTGAGCGTTGGGGCATCGCGGCGCAAATTGCCGGGCGCATCGTCACCCCGCCGCCGGGCGTGCCGGTGGGCTCGCTCGTGGCGTCGGGGCAAATCGCTTTGGGTTTTCAACAGTTGAGTGAATTGATGCACCTGCCGGGCCTTCAAGTGGTCGGCCCACTGCCCGCTGCGATTCAGATCACCACGACGTTTTCCGCTGGCATCGTCGCTGGCACACCGCACGAAGAAGCCGCTCGGGCGCTGCTGGCATTTTTGACCTCGCCTGCCTGCGCTGCGGCCAAACGTCGCCAGGGCATGGCGCCAGCTTGACCGGTTTCATCGGTTTGATTTCACAATTTTTGGGCCATCCAAGGAGTTTTACCATGATCATCGACGTTCACGGCCACTACACCACCGCCCCGGCGGCGCTGGGTGCTTGGCGCGATTTACAAATCGCCGCGCTGAAAGACCCGAGCCAGAAACCCAGCCCGTCCAGCCTGAACATCAGCGACGACGAACTGCACGAATCCATCGAAAAAAATCAATTGCGGTTGATGAAGGAACGCGGCTCCGATTTGACGATTTTCAGCCCGCGTGCCAGTTTCATGGCGCACCACATCGGAGACTTTGAAACCTCCAGCACCTGGGCGGCGATTTGCAATGAATTGTGCTACCGCGTCAGCCAGTTGTTTCCCGACCACTTCATCGGTGCGGCGATGCTGCCGCAGTCTCCGGGCGTCGATCCCAAGACGTGCATTCCTGAGCTGGAGCGCTGCGTCAAAGAATATGGTTTCGTCGGTTTGAATTTGAACCCCGATCCGTCCGGCGGCCACTGGACGAGCCCGCCGTTGACCGACCGCCATTGGTATCCGATCTACGAAAAAATGGTCGAATACGATATTCCGGCGATGATCCACGTTAGCACGAGCTGCAACAGTTGCTTCCACACCACCGGCAGCCATTATCTGAATGCTGACACCACCGCCTTCATGCAATGCCTGCAAGGTGATTTGTTCAAGGATTTTCCGACGCTGAAATTCTTGATCCCGCACGGCGGTGGTGCGGTGCCATATCACTGGGGTCGTTTCCGTGGTTTGGCGCAAGAAATGAAAAAACCGTTGTTGGACGAGCATTTGCTCAACAACATTTTCTTTGACACCTGCGTCTACCACCAGCCCGGCATTGATTTGCTGACCAAGGTCATTCCGGTGAAGAACATTCTGTTCGCATCGGAAATGATCGGCGCCGTGCGCGGCATCGACCCGTACACCGGCCATTATTACGACGACACCAAGCGTTACGTCAACGCCACCGACAACCTCACCGACGAGGAGCGTTACATGGTGTTTGAGGGCAACGCCCGCCGCGTGTTCTCGCGTTTGGATGCGGCGCTGAAGGCCAAGGGGCTGTGAGCGGCTGGGGCACTCAGTCGTAGTGGCCTCGCAACTGGGCGATGATCACCTCGTCATCGCCCACTTTGTAAACGATGCGATGTGTGTCGTCGATGCGGCGTGACCAATAACCGCTGAAGTTGAATTTCAGCGGTTCGGGTTTCCCAATACCCTCGAACGGGTCACGCTGAATCTCCCGAATCAGCAAGTTGATTCGGCGCAGGGTGGCTTTATCGGTCTGCTGCCAATACACATAGTCTTCCCACGCTTGCGGGTGAAAGGAGAGGATCATTCTTCGATCAACTCCCGGCGCACGATGTGGCGCCGCGCCTCAATGTCTTCGATGGCCTTCATCAAACGCATGGCGTTTTTAGGATGACGCAGCAAATGCGCCGTTTCCATCAGAGACTCATATTCTTTGAGTGACATCAGCACCCCGGCTTCGGCTTTTTGCCGGGTGATGATGGTCACGTCGTAATCGTTGTTGACCCGATCCAACTCGCTGGCCAAGTTGTTGCGGGCTTCTGTGTAGGTGATGGCACGCATGAAGGCTCCTGTGATGATGTACAGATCATTGCACAGCCTCATCGCGTTGTGGACATGAAAAATCCCCCAGCCTGTGACCCAAACTGGGGGATGACGGTGCCTCAGCCAAGCCAATGAACGGCCAGGCTGGTTAACGCTCGGTCAGATCAAGCGCGCATCGCAGCCAGCGCAGCGTTGAAGGTGGCGCTCGGGCGCATCACGGCCTTGCACTTGTCGGCGTCGGCCTTGTAGTAGCCGCCGATGTCCACCGGCTGGCCTTGCACAGCGCTCAACTCGGCCACGATGGCGGCTTCGCCTTCGCTCAGGCTCTGGGCCAGCGGCGCAAAGTGGGCGGCCAGTTCGGCATCTTCCGTTTGCGCGGCCAGCTCTTGGGCCCAGTACATGGCCAGGTAGAACTGGCTGCCACGGTTGTCCAGTTGGCCGGTCTTGGGGCTGGGGGACTTGTTGTTGTCTAGCAGCTTGCCGGTGGCGGCGTCCAGCGTCTTGGCCAGCAGCTTGGCGCGGGCATTGTTTTCCTTGATGCCCAGCTCTTCCAGCGACACGGCCAGCGCCAGGAATTCACCCAGCGAATCCCAGCGCAGGTGGTTTTCCTGCACCAACTGTTGCACGTGCTTCGGTGCCGAACCGCCCGCGCCGGTTTCGTACATGCCACCGCCGTTCATCAGCGGCACGATGGACAGCATCTTGGCCGAGGTGCCCAGTTCCATGATCGGGAACAGGTCGGTCAGGTAGTCGCGCAGGATGTTGCCGGTGACGCTGATGGTGTCCAGGCCACGGGCCACGCGCTCCAGCGTGAAACGCATCGCACGCACTTGGCTCATGATGCGGATTTCGAGGCCGGTGGTGTCGTGATCCTTCAGGTAGGTTTCCACCTTCTTGATCAGCTCGGCTTCGTGCGGACGGTACGGGTCCAGCCAGAACACCGCCGGCATGCCGGAGTTGCGGGCGCGGGTCACGGCCAGCTTCACCCAGTCGCGGATCGGCGCATCCTTGACTTGGCACATGCGCCAGATGTCGCCAGCTTCCACGTTTTGCGTCAGCAGCACTTCACCGGTGTCGATGTCGGTGATGTTGGCCACGCCGGCTTCGGCGATTTCAAACGTCTTGTCGTGCGAACCGTACTCTTCGGCTTGCTGCGCCATCAGGCCCACGTTCGGCACGGTGCCCATGGTCTTCGGATCGAAGTTGCCATGCCACTTGCAGAAGTTGATCATCTCCTGATAAATCCGGGCGAAGGTCGATTCCGGCATGACGCACTTGCTGTCGTACTGCTTGCCGTCGGCACCCCACATCTTGCCGCCTTGGCGGATCATGGCGGGCATCGAAGCATCCACGATCACGTCGTTGGGCGAGTGGAAGTTGGTGATGCCCTTGGCCGAGTCCACCATCGCCAGACGCGGACGGTGCTCTTGGCAAGCGTGCAGGTCACGGATGATTTCGTCGCGCTTGGACTCCGGCAGGGCCTTGATCTTGTCGTACAGGTTCACCATGCCGTTGTTGACATTGATGCCCAGCTCGTCGAACAAGGCGCCGTGCTTTTCGAACGCATCCTTGTAATAGATCTTGACGCAGTGGCCGAACACGATGGGGTGCGAGACCTTCATCATCGTGGCCTTGACGTGCAGCGAGAACAGGATGCCCGACTGACGGCAATCTTCCAACTGGGCTTCGTAGAAGTCGCACAGCGCCTTCTTGCTCATGAACATCGAGTCGATGATCTCGCCGTCCAGGAGTTTGACTTCCGGCTTGAGAACGATGGTCTGGCCGCTGGCGGTCAGCAGCTCCATCTTGACGCGGCGCGGCTTGTCCAAGGTGAGGGACTTTTCACCGTGATAGAAGTCCCCGTGCTCCATGTGAGCGACGTGGGTTTGCGACCACGGCTTCCACTCGCCCATGCTGTGCGGGTGCTTCTTGGCGTAATTTTTCACAGCCAGGGGGGCCCGGCGATCCGAGTTGCCTTCACGCAGCACCGGGTTCACGGCGGAACCCAGGCAACGACCGTAGCGGGCTTTGATGGCCTTTTCTTCGTCGGTTTGCGGGTTTTCCGGATAGTCGGGGATCTGGTAGCCCTTGGCTTGCAGTTCCTTGACGCAGGCGATCAACTGGGCCACCGAAGCGCTGATGTTGGGCAGCTTGATGATGTTGGCGTCTGGCTCCAGCGTCTTCTTGCCCAGTTCGGCGAGGGTGTTGGGCACCTTTTGGCGATCGCTCAGGTACTCGGGGAACTCAGCCAGAACGCGGGCGGCCACGGAGATGTCGGCCTTTTCAATGTTGATGCCCGCAGGTGCCGTGAAGGTGCGAATGATCGGCAGGAACGACGCCGTCGCCAGCAGCGGGGCCTCGTCGGTCAAGGTGTAAATGATGGTCGGCTGTTGATTTGTCGTCATTCACGATCTCCAGGGGGGTCTATGGCTTTTGGCCTTGTGGGGCATGTGTGCTCAAGGAGGAGCGCAACCCCGAACTCTACCAATCCAACCTTATGCGACGCAGACAAAAGGACAGGAAAACTGCTTCAGTGGTATCACCAGTTGTCCTCGGATGACACAGCGTGCCACGCCCGCCTCAAAACCGCGTGGTGATGGCCTCGATCACGGCGTAAGCGTCGTCCACCAGCGGCATCCAGCGCCACTTGTCGAACGTGGTGCAGGGGTGCGAGATGCCCAGCCCGATGCGGTCGCCAATGTTGAGCGTGACCGGCGAAGCGACCTCCCAGCGCAAATAGGCATGTTGATCGTTCATCGCGCTGAGGTGCCAGCTTGTGGGCACGGGGTGAACCTCACGGGAACCGGCGGGGCTGAACCAGCGTGGCACGGGCAGGCCCATGTCGGCGGACGCATCACGTTTGCCAACGCTCAACAGCGCCAGCCCCGGTTCGGGCAGGCTTTGCACCACGGCCCACACTTCCAGCGCAGCGCGCAGCCCCGCGCCATCGCAGCCCAAGCGGTGATCGACGCGCTGCACCAGGCGGCGATAAAAACCGTCGTCATGCGTCAGGTAACAACCGGAGCGCAGCAGGCCGCGCACGGGGCGGCGCAAGGTCGGGCGCAGAGCACGGCTCACCAAGTCGAACACGGCGGAGCCGCCGGCGGTGATGAGCACCTCATCGGTGTCGAAATAGCCGGCCGCATCGCACGCTTGTGCCAAGTCGTGAACGCGCTGCATGAGGGTGGCGACCATGGCGGCGTCTTGCGCATCGTCACCGCTGGCCCACAGGCCTTCATAGGTGGAAATGCCGGCCAGGCGCAGCGCGGAGCTGGCATGAACGCGCTGCGCCAGCGCCAACGCCGCATCATGGTGGCGGCAGCCGGTGCGCCCGCCGTCCAGGCCCAATTCGACCAGCACCTCCAACGGTTCGGGCAGGTGAAGCGCTTCCACGAGGGCGACTTGGGCCGGATCGTCCACTAAAAACGGCGCCCGCAGCGCAGGATGGGCGGTGCGCAAGCGGGCCAGCTCACGCAGATCCGCCGCTTGGGTGACTTGGTTGGCAATCAGCGCCCGTGGCACGCCAGCGGCCACGCCTTGGCGCAACTGCCAAACCGTGGCGAAGGTGAGACCCCACGCGCCAGCGCGCAACTGCTCGGCGAACAGTTCGGGGGACATCGTGGTTTTGCCGTGCGGCGCCAGCTCGATGCCGGCTTCGGCGACGTGGCGTCGCATCCAGCCCAAGTTGTGACGCAGCGCGCTTTGCCGGATGACGGCCAGGGGCAGCGGCAGGTCGTCGGCGAGCAGGTGCCAGCCTTGGGCGGCGATGGCCTCAACGGGCAGAGGCGCGGCGGTGAAGGGGTAGCCTTTGAGGGAAGCGTCGAGCAGCATGGGGGAATTCTCCCCTCAATACGTCCGCCCCCCCTTGAACTGCGCATGCGTCCGCCGATTCAAATCGGTGGCCTGCGCCATGGCGGCGAATGAGCCGCCCGCGTGCGCGTGGGTGATTGCCACCCCCAGCGCATCGGCGGCATCCTTGCCCGGCAAGCCCGGCAGGTTGAGCAAGCGCGCCACCATCGCCTGCACCTGGTCTTTGGCCGCCAGCCCGTGGCCGACCACGGACTTTTTCATCTGCAAAGCCGTGTACTCCGCCACCGGCAGCCCCGCCGTGACCAACGCCGTCAGCGCCGCCCCCCGCGCCTGCCCCAGCAACAGCGTGGACTGCGGGTTGACGTTGACGAAGACGATTTCCGCCGCCGCCTCGGTGGGCTCGTAGCGGGCGATCACCTCGCGCACGCCCTCAAAAATGATTTTGAGGCGCCCCGGCAAATCGCCCTGGGCCACGCCGCTGGTGGTGCGGATGGTGCCGCTGGCCACGTAGTGCAGGTGTCGGCCCTCGATTTCCACCACGCCAAAGCCGGTACACACCAAACCGGGGTCGATGCCCAGCACCCGGCGCGGGGCACCGGCGGTGGTGCTGGGCAGTGCCGTCATCAATGACGGAAGTGACGGGTGCCGGTGAACACCATCGCAATGCCGCGCTCGTTCGCCGCGTCGATGACTTCCTGGTCACGCATCGAGCCACCCGGGTGGATGACGCAGGTCGCGCCCGCATCCACCACCACATCCAGCCCGTCGCGGAACGGGAAGAAGGCGTCACTCGCCACCGCCGTGCCTTCCAAGCTCAGGCCCGCAGCCTTGGCCTTGATGCTGGCGATGCGGGCGGAATCCAAGCGGCTCATCTGGCCGGCGCCCACGCCGAAGGTCATGCCGTCCTTGCAGAAGACGATGGCGTTGCTCTTCACAAAGCGGCCCACCTTCCAGGCGAACAGCAGGTCTTGCAGTTGCTGCTCGGTCGGTGCCAGTTTCGTCACCACCTTGATGTCGCCCACGATGTCCACGTTGTCGGCGGATTGCAGCAGCATGCCACCGCCCACGCGCTTCATGTCCAGCGGGTTGCTGGTGGCGCTGATGGGCACTTCCAGCAGGCGCACGTTCACCTTGCTGGCGTAGGCTGCACGCGCTGCCGGGGTGATGGCCGGGGCGATCGCCACTTCGACGAAGTGTTTGTTGGCGTTGATCTTCTCCACCACTTCCACGTCCAGCGGGCGGTTGAAGGCGATGATGCCGCCGAAGGCCGATGTCGGGTCGGTCTTGAGTGCCTTTTCGTAGGCTTCCAGCAGGTTGGCGCCGATGGCCACGCCGCACGGGTTGGCGTGCTTGACGATCACGCAAGCCGGCACATCAAACGCCTTGACGCATTCCCAGGCGGCGTCCGCGTCGGCGATGTTGTTGAAGCTCAGTTCCTTGCCCTGGATTTGGTTCCAGCCGGCCAGCAAGCCTTCAGCGACCTTGGCTTCCTTGTAGAACGCCGCCGATTGGTGCGGGTTCTCGCCGTAACGCATGCCCTGCACCTTGTGCAGTTGCAGGTTGAACACGCTCGGGTATTCCTCGCGCACCGGCACGTCGGCGGTCTTGTCTTCCGAACCGGCTTCCAGCGACGTCAGGTAGTTGGAAATCATGCCGTCGTAAGCGGCGGTGTGCGAGAACACCTTCTTGGCCAGCATGAACTTGGTGGCACGGGTGAGGCTCGTGCCGTTGGAAGCGGTCAGCTCGGCCAGCACTTGCGGGTAGTCGGTCGGGTCGATCACCACGCCCACGTCCTGCCAGTTCTTGGCCGCTGCGCGCAGCATGGCCGGGCCGCCGATGTCGATGTTCTCGATGGCGTCTTCCAGCGTGCAATCGGCCTTGGCGGTGGCTTGGGCAAACGGGTACAGGTTGATGATCAGCAGGTCGATGGTGTTGATGCCGTGCTCGGCCAGCGCGGCCATGTGCTCGGGCACGTCACGACGCGCCAGCAAGCCACCATGCACACGCGGGTGCAGGGTCTTGACGCGGCCATCCAGCATTTCGGGGAAGCCGGTGATCTCGCTCACTTCGGTGACGGGCAGGCCCGCTTGGGCCAGCAGCTTGGCGGTGCCGCCCGTGGACAGCAGCTTGATGCCGTGGCCGTGCAGGCTTTGGGCGAATTCGACGATGCCGGTCTTGTCGGAGACCGAAAGCAGGGCGGTGAGTTGTGCCATGTTGGGGGTTCGGTTGAAGAAATCGGGGGATGCGGAGCGGTGAATCGAGCGGCGCGTCACTGAAGGAGCTGGTGCTCCACCAACTTGCGCCGCAAGGTGTTGCGGTTGATGCCCAACCATTCGGCCGCCTTGCTTTGGTTGCCTTGGGTGCGTTGCATCACCACGTCCAGCAAGGGTTTTTCGACGGTGCGCAACACCATGTCGTGCATGGCGTTGGGGGTGGCGCCGTCCAAGTCTCTGAAGTATTCGGCCAGCGTCTCGCGGACGCAGTCTTCCAGGGTGGTTTTGCTCATCGTGTGGGCGGCAAGGGCTGACACCTCAGGGCAACACCGGGTGGGCGTCGGCCAAGGCATCGAAGAAGTCACCCACGGCGCGCAGTTGCGCCTCGGGCTCCTCCAGGGTGTTCATGTGGGTGCGGAACGCTTCGCCACCGGGCAGGTGCTTGACCGCCCAGCCGATGTGTTTGCGCGCCGTACGCACGCCGGCAATGCCGTCGTACAGGCGATGGTGATCGTGTAAATGCGCCACCAGCCACGCCCGAACGTGGCGCGTGGCCGGCGCCGGGGCCAGCTCGCCCGTGGCCAAGTAATGCGCAATCTCTCCAAAAATCCAGGGCCGGCCTTGCGCGGCCCGGCCAATCATCAGCGCATCGGCGCCAGTGCGGCGCAGCACCTCGGCGGCTTTGGGGCCGGAGTCGATGTCGCCGTTGGCCGTCACCGGGATGGTGAGCGCGGCTTTGACGGCGGCAATCGTGTCGTATTCGGCTTCGCCCCGGTAACCCTGCTCGCGGGTGCGACCATGCACGGTGACCATCGCCACGCCCGCCGACTCCGCCGCCCGCGCCAGGCGCACGGCGTTGCGTTCGCTGTCGCACCAACCGGTGCGCATTTTCAAGGTGACGGGCACGCCGTGCGGCGTACACGCCGCCACCACCGCTTCAACGATGGCCAGGGCCGCCGGTTCATCGCGCATCAGGGCCGAACCGGCCCACTTGTTGCAGACCTTTTTGGCCGGGCAACCCATGTTGATGTCGATGATCTGCGCCCCCGAATCGATGTTGAAGCGTGCCGCATCGGCCATCTCCGCCGGTTCGGTGCCGGCGATTTGCACCGCAATCGGCGCGATTTCGCCCTCGTGGTTGGCGCGGCGCGTGGTTTTGCGCGAGTCGCGCAGCTCGGGGCGCGAGGTGATCATCTCGCTCACCGCGTACCCGGCGCCCAGGCGTTTGCACAGTTGCCGGAAAGGCCGATCCGTCACCCCAGCCATCGGGGCGACGAACAGGTTGTTCGGCAGCTCATGGGGGCCGATGCGCATGGGTGGAGGGGGGAGGTGCTTAAAAAGGAGGCAGGATTATAGGGCTACCCCTCCCCACCGAGAATCGCCGCCATGGACGCTTGGATCACCTCATTGCTCACCTTCTTCGCCCTGCCTCAGGTGGGTTTGCCGGCTTTGTTCGTCGTCGCGCTGGTCTCGGCCACGCTGCTGCCGATGGGCTCGGAGCCGGTGTTGTTCGCCGTCGTCAAACTCGATCCGACGCTTTTTTGGCCCGCCGTGCTGGTGGCCACAGCAGGCAACACGCTGGGCGGGGCCATCAGTTGGTGGATGGGCTGCGGCGCCGAACGGGCGTTCGAGAAAGTCAAACACCGCCCCCCGCACGAAGCCAAGGTGCTGCAATGGTTGCACCGCTTTGGCCCTCGGGCGTGTTTGTTGAGCTGGCTGCCGGTGGTGGGCGATCCGCTGTGCGCCGTGGCCGGTTGGTTGCGCTTGCCGTTTTGGCCGTGTGTGGCCTACATGGCGGTGGGCAAATTCTTGCGTTACCTGGTGATGACCAGCGTGCTGTTGCACTGGTTTCCCGGTTCGTGGGCCTGACAATCGCCGGCCATGAAGAATCAACACACACCGGCTTACGCTTGGCTGCACCGGCAGCAAGAGCGCTTGCACCGCTTGGATCACCTGCAAAGCATCGCAGCGTGGGATCAGGCCACGCACATGCCGCCAGGGGGAAACGATGCTCGCTCAGCTGCCCTGGCCGAGTTGGCCACGCTGATGCACCGCGACCGTGCCGATCCGAGCTTGGCGCAACGCCTGGCCGCAGCCCGTCAAGAACCGCTGAACGACTGGCAAGCGGCCAACCTGCGGGAAATTGAACGCGCCTGGCAACGCACCCAGGCGGTACCGGAGGCGCTGGTGGAGCGGCGCACCGTCGTGACCTCGCAGTGTGAGCATGCTTGGCGCAGCCAACGCCCGCGCAACGATTGGGCCGGTTTTGCCGCCAATTTGCGCGAAGTGCTGGCCTTGGTGCGCCAAGAAGCCCACCACCTGGGCGACGCGCTGGGCCTCAGCCCCTACGATGCCTTGCTCGATCACTACGAACCCGGGATGCGCAGCGTCGACGTGGCTCGACTCTTTGGCAACCTGCGCCAATGGCTGCCCGCCTTGATTCGCCAAGTGCAAGCACGCCAAGCCCGCGAAGACGTGCTGCCCTTGGTCGGCCCGTTCCCGTTGCCGGCCCAGCGCAGTGTGTGCGAGCAGATGGTGCGCTGGCTGGGTTTTGACTTTGCCCACGGGCGGCTGGACGTCAGCACCCACCCGTTCACCGGCGGCGTGCCAGAAGATGTGCGCCTGACCACCCGTTTCCGCGATGACGAGTGCCTACAAGCGCTGCTCGGCACGATCCACGAAACCGGCCACGGTCGTTACGAACAAAACCTGCCGCGTGAGTGGCTGGGCCAGCCGGTGGCGCTGGCGCGCTCGATGGCGATTCACGAAAGCCAGAGCCTGTTTTTTGAGATGCAGCTCGCGGCCCATCCGGGGTTTGCACGCCACCTGTCGCCGTTGTTGGTGCAAGCATTTGGCGATCAGGCCGCGTTCGAGCCCGACAACTTGCACAAGCTGATGACCCGTGTGGCGCCGGGCCTGATCCGCGTCGAAGCCGATGAGCTGACGTATCCGGCGCACATCGTGTTGCGCTTTGAGATCGAGCGGGCTTTGATCGAAGGCGAAGCCGAAGTGGACGACATCCCCGCGCTGTGGGACGCCGCCATGCACGACCTGCTCGGCCTGGACACGCGCAGCAACTACCGAGACGGCCCGATGCAGGATGTCCACTGGCCGGCGGGTTTGTTCGGTTACTTCCCGTGTTATTCGCTGGGTGCGATGTACGCCGCCCAATGGATGGCCGCGATGCACCACACCCTGCCCGACGTGGACGCGCAAATCCACGCTGGCGAATTGAACGGGGTGTTCGGCTGGTTGCGCGAACACATCTGGCAAGCCGGCAGCCGTTGGCCCACCGACGAGCTGGCCCAACGTGCCAGCGGCGAAACCCTCAACCCCGCCCATTACCGCGCCCACTTGGAGCGGCGGTACGGCGGCTGAGTGCCGAATCAGCGGGCCACTGCGGCGGCGTCGGCTTCGGCGTCCAGCGCGGCGAAAACTTCGCGGGCCACACGGAAACTGTCCATCGCCGCCGGGGCGCCGCAGTAAATCGCCGCTTGCAGGAAGATTTCGCGGATTTCGTCCCGCGTCACACCGTTGTTGAGGGCGCCGCGCAAGTGCAGTTTGATTTCGTGCGGGCGGTTCAACGCCGTGAGCATCGCCAGCACCAACATGCTGCGCTCGCGCCGGGGCAAGCCCGGGCGGTTCCAAACATCACCCCAGGCGTACTGCGTCACCAACTCCTGCAAGGGCAGGCTGAAGGCGTCCGCATTCTTGATGGCGTTGTCCACATAGTCTGAACCCAGCACCTCGCGGCGGGTTTGCAGGCCTTGGTCAAACAGCTCTTGGTTCATCGGGAACTCCTGTTTCAGCGCAAAAACAATCGGTACACCGGGTTGTTGGACTCGTCCACATGCGGATAGCCGAGCTGGGCGAGGAACTCCTTCAGCGCCTTTTTGTCCCGCTTGGGCACCTGCATGCCCACCAAAATGCGCCCATAGTCTGCGCCCTGGTTGCGATAGTGGAACAGGCTGATGTTCCAGTCCGGATGCATGGACGACAGGAAACGCGTCAACGCGCCTGGCCGCTCGGGAAAAATGAAACGGAACAGTTGCTCGTCCGTCGCCAGCTCGGAATGCCCGCCCACCAAGTGGCGCAAATGGGCTTTGGCCAGCTCGTCATGCGTCAAATCGATGGCCGAGAAGCCATGCTGTGCAAACAGCGCGGCAATTTCTTTTGACTCGCCCCGGCGCGTCGTCGTCAGGCCGACGAAGATGTGAGCATGCTCCCGGTCGCTGATGCGGTAGTTGAACTCGGTGACGCTGCGCGGGCCGATCAGCTCACAAAACCGCTTGAACGAACCGCGCTCCTCGGGAATGGTGACCGCAAACAGCGCCTCGCGCTCCTCCCCGACGTCGGCCCGTTCGGCCACAAAACGCAGCCGATCAAAATTCATGTTCGCGCCGCAGGTGATGGCCACGAAGGTTTTGCCCTCACAGCCCTCGCGGGCCACGTACTGCTTGACAGCAGCCACGCTCAGGGCCCCCGCCGGCTCCAGGATGGAGCGCGTGTCTTGGAACACGTCTTTCATCGCGGCGCAAACGGCGTCCGTGTCCACCTCGATGAATTCGTCCACCAAAGCACGGGCCAAGCGGAAGGTTTCCTTGCCCACTTGCTTGACGGCGGTGCCATCCGAGAACAAGCCCACGTCCGACAACACCACGCGCTTGCCTGCCGCCACCGAGCGCACCATGGCGTTCGAATCCACGGTTTGCACGCCGATGATTTTGATCTCCGGTCGCACCGACTTGATGTAAGCCGCCACGCCCGACACCAATCCGCCCCCGCCGATGGCGCAAAACACCGCCTCAATCGGCCCCGGGTGTTGGCGCAGGATTTCCATGCCGATGGTGCCTTGGCCGGCGATCACGTCCGGATCGTCAAACGGATGCACAAAGGTCAGCCCTTGCGCCTGCTCCAGTTCGAGCGCGTGGGCGTAGGCGTCCGAATAACTTTCGCCGTGCAGCACCACTTCACCGCCGAGCGCAGCGACGGCATCCACCTTCAGGCGCGGCGTCGTCACCGGCATGACGATGACGGCGCGGCAGCCCAAACGGCGAGAACTCAGCGCCACACCCTGCGCGTGGTTGCCCGCCGACGCGCAAATCACCCCACGCGCCAGCGCCTCGGGCGACAGGTGTGCCATCTTGTTGTACGCGCCGCGCAGCTTGAAGCTGAACACGGGTTGGTTGTCCTCGCGCTTCAACAGCACGGTGTTGTTCAGACGGGCAGAGAGTTGGCGGGCAATATCCAGCTCGGTTTCGCGCGCCACGTCGTAGACCTTGGCGGTCAAGATCTTGCGCAAATAGTCGGTGGGCTTGCGGGGGGCCGGGCTGGTGGCGGGGGCCATGGGCAACTTCTCCTGATTCAGCAAAGGGTGGGGCGGGCGATGATAAACGGGCAAAAAAAAGCCCGAAGCTCTAGAGAGCTTCGGGCGTAATCCACCAATGGAGGAGGTGGAGGAGACAACCGGCGGTGTCGGGACGGGCAAGCCATCAATCAACACCATGAGACAGAGTTTACCCTAGGTTTTGCTGCACTGCAATATCCCTGACAAAAGTATGACGAAGCGGAGGGCGCACCCTTAATCGGCGCCCCACTCCACGAGGCAAGAAACAATGGAATGCACGGTTCACTGGGTCGCCGATGCGGGCATGGCCATGATGGCCACCACCGGCAGCGGCCATGTCATCACCATGGACGGCGCCCCCGAAGGCGGTGGCCGTAACTTGGCGCCCCGCCCCATGGAAACCTTGCTGGCCGGCGCCGGCGGCTGCACCGCGTACGACGTGGTGCTGATTCTCAAGCGCGGGCGCCATCAAGTCACGGGATGCTCAGTGCAAATGAGCGCCGAGCGCGCCACCACCGACCCCAAAGTGTTCACCAAGCTGAATTTGCACTTCGTGGTCACCGGCAAGGGCTTGCCTGAGACCGCCGTGGCACGGGCAGTGACGCTTTCACACGAAAAATACTGCTCGGCCACAGCCATGCTAGGCCGTACTGCCGAAATCACCACCAGCCACGAAGTGCGCGAAGCCGCCTAAGGGCGTCAGAGGCGATGCGCCACCGTTGTCATGACCTGGGCAGCGCGGCGCATCAGCCACGCCACGGGACGCGGCAATTCAGCACCACCGTATTCAATGGCGGTGCGGGCGTGGCGTGCTTCGTCATCCCGCATTTGGGTGACGATGGCGCGTGAGGCCACATCGCCAGCCGGCAGCCGATCCAAGTGGCTGTTCAGATGTTGTTCGACCTGGCGCTCAGTTTCCGCCATGAAACCCAGGCTCCAGCGGTCACCCGCCTTGCCCGCCACCCAGCCGATGCTGAACGCCCCGGCGTACCACAGCGGATCCAACAAGCTGGGGCGAGACTTCAAGGCCGTCAACCGGGCCTGCGTCCAAGCGAGGTGATCCACCTCATCTTGAGCAGCGGCGCGCATGTGATCGCGCACGCCAGGTTGACGCGCAGCCAGCGCTTGGGCCTCGTACAACGCCTGCGCGCACACCTCGCCGGTGTGGTTCACCCGCATCAAGGCGCCTGCCAGGGCCTGATCTTCAGGTGTCAAGTCAGGCTGATCGGGACAAGAAGAAGGACGGGGGCAAGGCCGCGAAGCGCGCGCCGCTGCGCCCAAGGTGCGCAAACTGTTGTCCAGCGCAATGATCCAGGGGTCAAGAGCACTCATCCTGCAAGGATAGCGCGGTGTGCTAATCTGACCGCCCTGATCGCAGGCCCCGTGGATTGCTGCTCCGCTCTTTCGGCATCCACCAGTCGGCGAGACTTGACAGACCGCCCCCCCGTTGTAACGAGACAACAGCCTGCGCTCATTTGTGAGTTCCGGCTTTGCAAGCAGAAGGGGGCTCTGGTGGAATAGCGCCCAGCTTCCGCGAAGGAGGTTGGCCTGATCAGCCCTGTCGCGTCATCGCCGTGGGTCTTTTCCCCTGATCGGGGCCTCTTGTTCAACCTAGGAGATCCTTGCAATGAAAAAATCTCTGCTCGCTCTGGCCGTGCTGGGCGCTTTCACTGGCGTGGCTTCGGCGCAGTCTTCCCTGACCATCTACGGTAAGGTCGACCAGGCTTTCGGCCACAAGGCTGGCGCTAACATCAGCACCTGGTCTGACTCCGGCGCTCGCAGCCGTCTGGGCTTCAAGGGCTCGGAAGATCTGGGCGGTGGCCTGAAGGCCAACTTCGTGCTGGAACACAGCCTGAACCCGGACGAAGGCACCGCCAACGCGCTGTTCTGGCACGGCCAGTCGTGGGTGGGTCTGTCGCACAGCACCTACGGTAGCCTGGGCGTTGGCCGTCAATACACCGCAGCCTTCTCGCTGATCCAGGACACCATCGACCCGTTCAACGGCGGCGGCTACGCTGAACTGCGCAGCATGCTGCTGGTGAACGACGACACGGGTGTTGGCACCAAGGCCGGCCTGACCGAAGTTCGCTACAACAACTCTCTGCGCTACGACTACAGCGGCTACGGCATCAACGCCGCCCTGTCGCTGGGCGAGCGCAAGAACGACGGCGTGACCTTCACCAACAAGGAAACCGATCGTCCCCTGTCTGCCGCTGTGAACTACACCATGGGTGCTCTGTTCGTCGGTGCTGGCGTGGAAAACGCTGAAGGTGACGGCAACTACCTGGTGACCCTGGGCGCCAAGTACAACATGGGCTTCGCCACCGTGTCGGCTGGCTACAGCACCGGTACCATCGACAACGCTGGCACCGCCGCCGCCGACGTGAACGGCTGGCTGATCGGTGCTCGCGTGCCGTTCGGCAAGGCTGACCTGAAGGTTGGTTACGCTTCGTCGAAGATCGACGGCGCTGAAAGCATGGGCAAGCTGGCCATCGGTGTGGACTACAACCTGTCCAAGCGCACCAAGGTGTACGCCGACTACGCTCGTTACAGCGGCAACGCTGTGGACACCGTGGAACAAAAGAACGCCTTCCTGGTTGGTATCCAAACCAACTTCTAATCCCTTCGAGGATTCGCGTCGCTTCGTTTGAAGCGGCGCTGCACACAGCAAACGAGCCGCGCCAGCGGCTCGTTTTTTTTGATCCAGCGCTTTTTGTGGCCCTTCACCCCACTGGATGATTGCGATTCATTCCACTTGCGTGAGGGATAATCCCAACTGTTCGACGCTCTAGCTCATCTTGACGGGGCGTCTTTGTTCTTCAACTTTCCCCATCATCAAGCATGAGTGCCTTCCACGAAGAGCGCGTGTTGAGCGTGCATCACTGGACTGACCGTCTGTTCAGCTTCACCACCACCCGCGACACGGGCCTGCGCTTCTCGAACGGGCACTTCACGATGATCGGCCTGAAGGTCAACGGCAAGCCGCTGCTGCGCGCCTACTCCATCGTCAGCCCGAACTACGAAGAGCACCTCGAATTCCTCTCGATCAAAGTGCAAGACGGCCCGTTGACCAGCCGCCTCCAGCACATCCAAAAGGGTGACATGATCATCGTCGGCAAGAAGCCCACGGGCACGCTGCTGATCGACTACCTGCTGCCCGGCAAGCGCCTGTACTTGCTGTCCACTGGCACCGGCATGGCGCCGTTCCTGTCCATCATCCGCGACCCGGAAACTTACGAGAAATTCGAAGAAGTCATCCTGGTGCACGGCGTGCGCGAAGTGAAAGAGCTGGCCTATCACGACTACCTCACACAGGAGCTGCCTCAGCACGAATTCCTGGGTGAGATGGTGAGCCAACAGCTCAAGTACTACCCGACCGTGACACGCGAGCCCTTCAAAAACCAAGGCCGCGTCACCACGTTGCTGGAGACGGGCAAGATCGCGGAAGACCTCGGCATTCCCCTGCTGAACGCGGCGGAAGACCGCGTCATGATCTGTGGCAGCCCGGAAATGCTGCGCGACCTCAAGCACATGATGGAAGTGCGCGGTTTCAAAGAAGGCAACACCACCACGCCCGGCGACTTCGTCATCGAGCGCGCCTTCGTCAGCTGATCACCCCGATCAGGCTGTGGCGGCTTCGGCCGCCAATTGCTGCGCATCCTGTTCGCGCAGCAGCGAGTCGGACAACGCCCACGGCGCCGGCTCGCGCACCTGGGCCCACACCGGATTGGAGAGCGCTTTGTCGATCTCCGCGATCATGGTGATCATGCCCTCGTAGCCCGCAAAAGCGTAGTAACGCTCTTGGTTGATGTCCATCCAGGGCATGCGCGCTTTCAGGGCCACGAACTGGCTGCGCCCGCCGCTGAGCATGATGTCCGCCTTGGCGTCGCGCAGCATGGCGTACATCTGGCGCGGGGTCATGTCGTCGATCATGTGGGCGTCGGCGCCCTCGCCCATGATCTCTTTGATTTTTTCCTTGTCCTCTTTGGTGGACTTCTTCACCGAAGTGCCCACCACTTCGATGCCCGCCTCCTGCAAGGCCGACACCACACTCCAGCTCTTCACCCCGCCGGTGATGAGCAGCACCTTCTTGCCCGCCAGCCGCTCGCGGTAAGCGCGGATGCGCTCCCAGGCACGGGCTTCCTCAGCGGCAATCAGGGCCTCGGTGCGATCCTTCAGCTCCGGGTCGGCGCCTTGCTCCACCAGCAAGCGGGCGATTTCGCGCAGTGTCATGCTCATGTCGGCCACACCATAAAACGAGCCCTCGAAGTACGGGATGCCGTAGCGCTGCTGCATTTTGGTGGCCACGTTGATCATGGACTTCGAGCACACCATCATGTTCGCCTTGGCGCGGTGCGCGGTGGCAATCTCGTTGTAGCGCCCATCCCCGGCAATGCAGCTCAGGATGCGGATGCCCAGCGCGTCCAGCAGCGGCTTGACCTGCCACAGCTCGCCCACCAAGTTGTATTCGCCAATGATGTTGATGTCGTAAGGCGTGGTGAACTCGGGCTCTTGGGTGCCGATGACGTAGTCCAACACGCTTTCGGCGCCCAGTTTGTTGCCCAGGTTTTTGGGGCCAGCAAAACCGGGGGCGTTCACCGGAATCACCGGTTTGTTGAATTTTTCGGCGGCGCGTTTGCACACCGCTTCGATGTCATCGCCGATGAGCGCGGTCACGCAGGTTTGGTAGACGAACACCGCCGGCGGGTCGTACTTCTCGATGATTTCGCGGATGGATTTGAAGAGGCGCTTTTCACCGCCATAAATCACGTCCAGCTCGTTGATGTCGGTGGTGAAACCGGTGCGGTAGATCTGCGAACCCGAGCTGGCCGAATGGCGGTTGTCCCACGAGTTGCCTTCGCAGGCGATGGGGCCGTGGACAAGGTGCGCCACATCCACAATCGGTTGGAGCGCGATTTTGGCGCCGTCAAACGCACACCCGCCCGCCGCTGCACCGGGAGTGAGCTGCTTGGTGCAGCCTTTTTTGCGTTCTTTCTCGCTCTTGGCCTGGTTTTTGTCGCAGCCGGGTTCGTCAAACACATCGGCGATCTTGGCTTTGAGCGAAGCAGACATGGCGAAGACTCCTGACAAATGAGTCCCGCGCTGCAAGATCGGCGCCAGCCACCAGCGCCTCGTTTGCCCCGGTTTTTGGCGAATTCATCACAAACCCGCCAAAGCCAAACGCCAAGGGCGTGGGCGTGTCATGGCCCACCTCCCTGCATCGTGTGGCTCGCCTGAGCGCCCGGCGTCAGGCAGCCGAGCGCGGCAACAGCTCTTTGATGCGCTCGGCGGTGCTGCGAGCGATGGTCAAAATCGCGCCCAAAGGAGCCGCCTGCGCAGTGACCAACAGCAGCAAATGCCCGTTGACATGCGGCACCTTGATGCCCACCGTGGTCAGGTCGCCCGATTGCAGGGTCAGTACATCCAGCGAGGGATGCTGCCCGCTGTGAACGGCCTGCACCGTGGCCTCGCCCAGCGAGATCAAGGAGCTGGTCAGGGCAGCGATTTTGCCCAGTTGATCCACCGTCACGCCGATGGAGCACAGGTTGAAACCTTCCGGCGTACACAGCATGGCGCACACACACTGCGGCAACCGCTTGGGAATCACCTCGAAAGCCGGCAAGACAAACCGGCCCAGGGCAGCAGAATCCATCATCCAGTCCCCTTGGGGCAAATTCGAGGGCACCGGCGCAACGTTCACCCCAGGCTCACCGCAGCGAGTGCGATGGCCACCGCCAAACGCACGTCCTCACTGCGACGAGGATCGGCGGCAATCAGCGGTGCCACGGGGTTGAAACGCGCCAACACGTCGCGCAGAGGCCCGAGTTTGGCATCGACGTCTTGCATCGTACCGGACAGCCGCGTAACGGCCACCGACAAAATATCCAGCGCCACGCAGCCGCGCAAAGCCTCCAGCCAAGCTGTTAACTCTTGCGGCGCATCGTCGTGATCGCCGTACACCCACAGCACCACTGCGCTGGCTCCTGGCAGCACGGTGCGCCACACCGCATGGAAACGATCTTGCCCCGGCAGCCCAAACAGGCCGACACGCTGCCCATCGTCCAGCTTGAGTTCGCCGTAGTCAAAACCCACGGTGGTGTGGGTTTTGCCGGGCAAATCAGCGCGACGTTCCGTGGTGGCCACATCGGTATCCACCACTTCAATGTCCGAAATTGCACGCAGTGCCGTGGTCTTCCCCACACCGAAAGGGCCGACAAACGCCACACGCTGCGTGTAACTGTGCCCCACCAGCACCGTGGGTGGCGGTGCCGCCGCCGCTGCCGCAAAAGAGGAGAAGAAACTCATCGGAATCGGCTCAGGAAACGCTGAAACAAACTCGGCTCACGGCGTGGCACTGCTGCCGTGCGCACCTCGGGCTGCTGCACGACAGGTGCGGCGATGATGAGGTTGTCTTGTGCCCAAGCGTCAGCCAGCAGGCGTTGCAGCAAGCCGGCATCATTGGGCAAGTTCTTTAACTCATTGAACGCCACCGCTTCCACCAGCAAACGCCGGCAAATCTGCACCAGTTGAAGCGATGATGCACCCGCATACGCCGTCAGGTTGGGCCAGCGCTTGAGGCGCAGCATCTGCCCCTCCCAAGGTGCGACGCTGGGGGCCGACGCGACCTCCTCGCTCGGCAACTCCTTGTCCACATGGCTGTTGGCAGGCAGGCCCAGGGTCTGGTTGATCCAGGGGAAGAAGCCGCGTGGCGTCAGCGGCAGCTTGAAAAACGCCCAGTGGGCGCCCGGTACTTGCAGCCAGCTCTTGGCCAAGGCGATGCCGTAGCGATGCTGGTGGGGATCGTTCACCAATCCCACACACTGTTCATCGACTTGGCGCGAGGCATCAATGACGATCCAACGCGCCTGCGCCGGGTCGTTCACCCACAGCCACTCCTCCCCCCGCAAACCCAGCAAAGATTTACAGACCCGGACACAGCCGGAGTCCCGGTGCGGTGACCAAATGCTGCGTGGATGCAAAACAGACGAGCTCATGGCGGCGGCGGATTCGTGTCTGAACGTCAACGGCGGGTGGCTTGGCCCACCATCTCCAGTGAACGCGGCAGTGCTACCGACAGCAACACACCCAGGTTGACTTTTTTGTTGTTGAACAACATGCCTTGGAGAAGTTCACCGTGGCGGATGATCATGGCGGTGTGGTCACCCTCCATGTCCAACAGGTAATAGCGGTTCAGCCCGGGAAAACCCGAATCGCGCAACGTGGACACCAGTTCCCCCGTCAACTGGGTGAACAGGCCCACGGCGGCTGGCTGCGAGTTATAGCCAGCCAGAGACAACCCATCGTTCAGATTCCAGATGTCCACCGCCAAAAGTCCATCCTTGAGCAAGGATTTCATGGCATCCACACACTGATTGAGTCGGTCCAGATCGATGTTCATCATGACAGGGGCATCCCAGAAAAGTACAAGTCACGGTCGATTGTGTGAAGGGGGGACACAGTTGCAATCCGTAACAACCATGAGTGTGCCACCCACATGCTCCCGCTGCATGCGACACTGCCGCCCCCCTGATCTCCCACAAGAAATTCGCTCATGGCGCTGCTCATTCCGAAAACCACCGACGACGATATTCAGGCACTGGAAGCGCTGTGCGAGCGCATGACAGGCTTTGATGAACTGATCAACCTCGAATGGCTCGACGGCTACATGGCCGCCCTGGCCTGCGGCCCGCGTCGCCTGAGCCTGGAGGACTGGCTGCCGGTGTTCGGCGATGGCCTGTTCGACCGCGTGTTCGCCGATGCGGCGGATGCCGAAGCGGCACGCGCTGTCATCGGCAAGCGCTGGGCCGAGTTGTGCGCGCAGTTGGATGCCGAATCCATCCTTGATGATCACGAGGTTTTGCGCATCGATCCGCTGATGTACCGCTTCGACAGCGAAGACGACGAGGACAGCGAAGCCGCAGAACCCTCCGAAACCCCCGAAGCCGCGCCTGTGGCCGAAGCGCCCACCGATGCAGCGGATTCAGAGACGGCCGACCCCGCCCCCGCCGATTGGCCGGGCGATGGCGTCTACTGGTCGCTGGGTTTTGGTGAGGCCATCGAAGACTTCCCCGAAGACTGGGTGAGCCCCACGCCCGGGGATGAGGACGAGGAAACGTTCTACGACCTGCTCGAATCCATTGCCCTGCTGGCCAACACCGAGGTGCAGGAGCGTCAGGAAACCATCCATCGCTTGTATGACGGCGTGGACATGAACCGCGACGAGCTGATCACCGAAGCCATGTACGCCGTGCAAGAGCTGCGCATGTACTGGTTGCACCACGCTCCGAAGCCGGCCACGCGCCGCGTGGAGGTCAAGGTGGGGCGCAACGATCCGTGCCCGTGCGGCAGCGGGAAAAAGTACAAGAAATGCCACGGCGCTGACGCCTGAACCGACCCTCGCCATGAGCCAACGACTTGATCTGGCAGGCCGCCGCATCGTGCTCGGCCTGTCGGGCGGCATCGCCTGTTACAAGGCAGCCGACCTGTGCCGCGAGCTGGTCAAAGCCGGCGCCACCGTGCAAGTGGTGATGACCGAGGCCGCCCGCGCTTTCATCACCCCCGTGACGATGCAGGCCCTGAGCGGCCGCGCTGTGTTCACCGATCAGTGGGATGCGCGCCCGGACAACAACATGGCCCACATCCAACTGGGCCGCGACGCTGACGCGATTTTGATCGCCCCGGCCAGTGCCGATTTCATCGCCAAACTGGCCCAGGGCCGGGCGGATGAGCTGCTGTCGCTGACGTGTTTGGCGCGGCCCATCGAACGCACGCCGCTGCTCGTCGCCCCGGCGATGAACCGCGAGATGTGGGCGCATCCGGCGACGCAACGCAACGTCGCGCAGATCGTGGCCGATGGCGCCACGGTGCTGGGCCCGACAGCGGGCGAGCAAGCGTGCGGCGAAATCGGGGACGGGCGCATGTTGGAACCGGTCGAGCTGCGCGACGCGCTGATCGCCTTCTTCCAACCCAAACGCCTGGCCGGCAAAACCCTGCTGGTGACAGCGGGCCCGACCTTCGAAGCCATCGACCCGGTGCGCGGCATCACCAACCACTCCAGCGGCAAGATGGGGTTTGCCATCGCCCGAGCGGCGGCGGAAGCGGGGGCGCAGGTCACGCTGGTGGCGGGCCCGGTGCATCTGCCGACGCCAGCGGGCGTGCGCCGCATCAACGTGCAAAGTGCGCAGCAGATGTTCGACGCCGTGTTGCCCTTGGCGCCGCAGCACGATGTGTTCGTCGCCACCGCTGCGGTGGCGGACTGGCGTCCGGCGCACATCACCACGCACAAAATCAAAAAGGAAGGCGGCAAGGCCGTGCCCAGTTTTGATTTGGTGGAGAACCCGGACATCCTGGCCGCCGTGGCCCGCTTGCCCGAAGCCGACCGCCCGTGGTGCGTGGGCTTCGCCGCTGAAAGCCATGAGCTGCTCAAGCATGCGCGCCAAAAATTGGAGCGCAAGCGGGTGCCGCTGGTGGTGGGCAACCTCGGCCCGGCCACGTTCGGGCGGGATGACAACACGCTGGTGTTGGTCGATGCCCATGGCCACCGTGAGCTGCCTTCGGGCGACAAACTCACGTTGGCACGCGCCCTGGTGGCGGAAGTTGCGGCCCGTCTGCCCTCTCAGCTTGATTTTGGAACCCCCGCATGACAACGATTGATGTGAAAGTGCTGGACGCCCGGGTGTCCGACGCCCTGCCCGCCTACGCCACCCCGGGCAGTGCCGGCCTCGATTTACGCGCCTGCTTGGACGCCCCGTTGACGCTGGCCCCTGGCCAAAGCGCGTTGATTCCCACGGGCTTGGCGATCCACATCGGTGACCCGGGTTTGGCGGCGATGATCTTGCCGCGTTCGGGATTGGGGCACAAACACGGCATCGTGCTGGGCAACTTGGTGGGCCTGATCGACTCGGATTACCAAGGCCCGCTGATGGTGAGCTGCTGGAACCGGGGCCAAGCTGAGTTCACTGTGCAACCGCTGGAGCGCATCGCGCAGATGGTGATCGTGCCGGTGGTGCAAGCGGCGTTCCGCCGTGTGGACAGCTTTGACGCCAGCGAACGCGGCGCTGGCGGTTTTGGCTCGACGGGGCGCGGCTGATCGCCTCTGCGCACTGTCAGTTGAGGCTGTCCGGCGTGTCGTCGTCGATTTCGGCGAACAGCGTCGCGGCGGGCAGGGTGAGGTGAACGCTGCGCAGCGTTACCGCCTCACCCGGGGCGAAGGGGTGCAGCACCCACAGCCCGTCCCCTTCGTTTTTGCGAAAAACATCGACCCGGCGATGATCCAAGTCGATCAGGGCGACTTCCTGCAAGCTGGGAATTTGCCGGTAGCGCGCAAACTTTTCGCCTCGGTCGTAGGCGGCGGTTGAAGGAGAGAGCACCTCCGCCAGCAGCAGCGGTTCGCGCTTGATGCGGGGGCTGCTGCGATCGGCGGAGCTGCACGTCACCAACACATCCGGGTAGAAATAGCTCTCGCCCTCTTGGGCTTGCAGTTTCATGTCCGACATGTAGGTGCGGCAGGGCGAGCCCGCCAAATGCTGGCGCAAGGCCATCGCCAGGTTCAAGCAGACGGTGACGTGCCGATCCTCGGCCCCTGCCATGGCAAATACTTCGCCGTCCACGAACTCATGGCGCTCGTGTTGTACGGCTTCCCACGCGAGGAAGTCCTCTCCGCTCATGCGGTATTGACGCAGTGCTTGACCCATGGTTCGCGCAACCCTTTGTTGACCTTCAGTGCAACGTTTGCCCCGGCGGCGGCCCACCGATCAGCGCCAAGGGCGAATCCCCCACCGACCCAGCGGCGATTTCTTCCTCGGTCGCCCCGCGCACATCCAGCACTTTCAAGGCGATGCGCAAAGCAATGCCGGCCAGCGGGTGATTGGCATCCAGCACCACATGCTCGGGGTACACCTCGGTGATGGTGTAAATCAGATCGTCAGGCATGTCCGGCGTGATGGCGCCTTCGGGCAGGCCTTCAAACTGCATCCCGGCTTGGATGTCCGGCGGGAACAGATGGCGCGGCTCGAAGCACACCAGCTCGGAGTGATAGTCGCCAAAAGCGTTCTCAGGCTCTAAATGCAAGTGGGTTTCAAAACCCGCCCGCTGGCCTTGCAAAGCCTCTTCGACCTTGGGCAGCAAGTCCTCGCCGCCATAAAAAAATTCAACCGGCTCATCCAATTGGTCCATGAGCTGGCCTTGCGCATCGGAAAGTGTCCACGTCAACGTGACAACGCAGGGAGAGGTGATGTCCATCAGGCAATCATGGCACAAGGGCAGGGACAATCCGCCGCCATGACCATCGCTCCAACGACCCCTTTGCCCCTGCTCGGCGGCCTCTCGCCCGAGCAATTCATGCGCCAGTACTGGCAAAAAAAGCCCTGCCTGATCCGCCAAGCGATCCCCGGTGTGCAGCCGCCCATCGACCGAGCCGCCCTCTTCGCTTTGGCAGAGCAAGACGACGTCGAATCCCGCTTGGTGCGCCAGGGAGAAACGGGCTGGGAACTCAAACACGGCCCGTTCACACGCCGGCAAATCCCCGGCTTGGCCAAACCCCACTGGACGCTGTTGGTGCAGGGGCTGGACTTGCACGTCCCCGCTGCACACGCGCTGCTGGCGCAGTTTCGCTTCGTGCCGGAAGCGCGGTTGGACGATTTGATGATTTCCTACGCATCCGACCAGGGCGGCGTCGGCCCGCACACGGATTCGTACGACGTATTTCTGCTGCAAGTCAGCGGCAAGCGGCGCTGGCGCATCGGCCCGGTGAAGGACACCGCCTTGGTGCCGGACATGCCCGTCAAACTGCTGGCGAACTTCCAGCCTGATGAGGAATGGGTGCTGGAGCCCGGCGACATGCTCTACCTGCCTCCACGCTGGGGCCACGATGGCATCGCTGAAGGGCCGGATTGCATGACCTGCTCGATCGGCTTTCGCACGCCCACGCCCACCGAGTTGGCCCGCGAGGTCTTGCAGCGCATGGTGGACAACCTGCAAGCCCCCGACAAAGAACCCCACTACCGGGACCCCGCCCAAAGTGCGACGGCCACGCCGGGGCTGATCCCTGAAGCTTTGCAAGTGTTCACGCAAAAAGCCGTCATCAAAGCACTGAACGATGCGCGCAGCTTGGCCAGTGCCCTGGGCGAAGCGTTGACCGAACCCAAAGCCATCGTTTGGTTTGAAGGGGGAGAGCCGATTCCGCCCGGGCAAGGGGCGCGCCTCGACCGACGCTCCCGCATGATGTACGACGCAGAACGCATCTACATCAACGGTGAATCGTTCCGCGCCAGCGGCAAGGATGCGCGTCTGATGCACGCATTGGCCGATGCGCGCCAGTTGTCGGCCACCGAAGTCAAAACCCTGAGTCGCGCCGCCCGTGCGCTGCTGGATGAATGGGCCTGCGACGGCTGGCTGCACGCTGCCCCCTGAAAAGGGGCCACGCCAGCGCATCCGCCTGCACGCTGGCTCATCCCTTAGGGGGTGGGTGCTTGCTAGGGAAGTTCCCTAGTATGGCTATAATGGCCCGCTAGGCGCAGGAACTTTGATCAAGGAATTGTCTCAGGCGGTTCCAAAGTTTCTGGTCTTTGCGAGTCGGAGGCGCGCACGAACAGCGAGCTTCCAGAATTACCGGTAATTTTGTTCGACCCCATTCACTGAGGACACCCATGAACAAGTCGCTCCTGCTGGCCGCCCTGATCGCTGCCGCTGCCCTGTCTGCTTGCGGCAAGAAGGAAGAGCCCGCTGCTGCCCCCGCTCCGGAAGCCGCTTCGGCTGCCGCTTCGGCCGCTTCGGAAACTGCTGCTCCTGCCGCTTCGGAAGCCGCTTCGGCCGCTCCGGAAGCCGCTTCGGGCGCTTCGGAAGCCGCTTCGAAGTAATCCGCTTCGATGTGTTCCCTGCACCGCCGGTGTGGGGAACAGCTTCAAAACCGCTTGCGTTGTGCAGCGGTTTTTTTTCGCCCATAAAAAAGCCAACCTTTCGGTTGGCTTTTTCAATGGTGGCGACGCTTACTTCAGTTCGTCGGCCAACAAAGTCGCGATGCGCTGGGCGTTGGCACTGTTGTCTGGCGCACCCTGTGGTGTGAGGATGCGCACGCGGCTCACGCGCTCACCCTCAGCGCCAATTTGGATGCGGTAATGGCCCACGATCGGCGTGTTCTCTGCCTCGCTGCTGAACAACCGAGCCCAGAATCCACGCTCCGTCTTGGCCGCTTCCTTGGGATCGATGTAGCGCACCGTGTAGACAGCATTGCTGCGCTGACGCTCCTCAACGGTGAAACCGCCTCGATCCAGCGCCAGCCCCAACCGCCGCCATGTGCGCTCCAAAGTGTCATCGACCTGCACGGTCGCTGTTTCTTGGTTGGCCAAGGTGCGCGCCCGGGCAGGCACCACCACTTCGGGCACGCGCGCAGGCGAGGTCGGCGCCCCAGCCTGAAGGGGAACACCTCCCAGGCGAACCAGCATGCGGGTCAAAACCTCGGCTTCCATTTGCGGATCGCGTGGGCGCACCGTCCAAGTGGTGTCCCCGGTTTGGCCTTGCACTTGGGCCTCACGGTAGACCTCTTGCAATCCGTGGTGGGTGACGTACACCTCGGTGCCACCTTGCGCTGTGCGTTCGATGCGCATACGGTAACGGTCACGCTCCCCTGTGTCCGACAGGGTGTCAATCAGCCCACCGATGGTTTGGCGGATGAAGTTGTTGGGCAGTTTGGCGCGGTTTTCCGCCCAGTTGGTTTGGATCACCCCCGTGGTCTGATCCTCTACCTCCAGGGTAAACCCCAGATCAAGCCAGAACTGGCGCAACTGAGGCCACAGCGACTCCGGTGAACGTGGACTCACCAACCAGCGGGCCTGCCCTTGACGCTCCAAGCGCCAGTCGCCTTGGGCAATGGGGCTGATGGCAGCGGGCGCACCGGCAGCCGCCTGGCTGGCAGCCTGTTGCTGCTTGAGCGCCGCTGCCGACACCGACCCTGATTGCGTTTGGTATCGCCCATCCGGTGCAATGCCGGACAAATCCGGCGGGATCACCAGCGTTGGCACCTTGCGGGCACCGGCCTGGTATTGGAGCGCGTCGTCCGAGGTGGTGTCGAGCAAGCTGCAACCGGTCAGGCTGAGCACGAATGCAGCCACTGCGGCCCGCGTGGCCGTGGGCAAGAACGTGGAAGTCACTTGAAGCGTATCCCGAACAGCGGATCAGAGCAGGCCAGCGTCGCGCAGTGCGGCACCGACGGTGGCCTGGCCGGCTGGCGTCAGCTCGGTCAACGGCAAACGCACGCCCGCACGGCAGCGCCCCAACTGGGCCAGCGCCCACTTGGCCGGCGCCGGGCTGGGTTCGCAGAACAGGTGCTTGTGCAGCGGCAGCAGTTGCAGGTGGATGTCCCGGGCACGCTGTACGTCACCGGCCATGGCGGCCACGCACAGCTCATGCATCAGGCGCGGCGCCACGTTGGCGGTGACGCTCACGTTGCCATGACCACCCAACAGCATCAACGCCACAGCGGTGCTGTCATCACCCGAATAAACGCTGAAGCCCTGGGGCACTTGCTTGATGAGCCAAGCGGCACGCTCGATGCTGCCAGTGGCTTCTTTCACGCCAAAGATGCCAGGGATTTGTGCCAAGCGCAGCACGGTGTCATGCTGCATATCGGCCACGGTGCGGCCAGGCACGTTGTAGAGCATCACGGGGATGTCCACGGCTTCGGCGATGGCCTTGAAATGGCGATAGATGCCTTCTTGCGACGGCTTGTTGTAGTACGGCACCACTTGCAGCGTGCAGTCCGCACCGACTTCTTTGGCGAACTTGGACAGTTCAATCGCCTCGGCGGTGCTGTTGGCACCGGCACCGGCCAAGATGGGCACACGGCCTGCGGCGTGTTGCACGGCGGTGCGGATGATCTCGCAGTGCTCGTCCACCGTGACGGTGGCGGATTCGCCGGTGGTGCCCACGACGCCGATCACGTCGGTGCCTTCGGCGATGTGCCAGTCGATGAGGGACTTCAGGCCGTTGTAGTCAACGCTGCCGTCTTCGTGCATGGGCGTGACGAGCGCCACGATGCTGCCTTGAATGGGTTTCATCAGGATGTTCCTTGCGAAGCGAGTGATTCTAGCGACGCTGCCACCGGCCGCCGGGCCGCGATGCGCTGCACAAAACGCCGGGGTGCGCTCAGTTCGGTATCTTCCAACGCAAGGATGTCCCAGCCCGTGCACAACGCTTGTAATTCGCCCGGGGCGAGCAAAAACTCAGCGCGGCGTGGCCGACCGATCTCGGCTTGGCGAAGGCTGAAGGTTTCATACAACAGCCACCCGCCCGGCGCCACAGACGCCACGATGGTCGGCAACAACGGGCGCCACAGGTAATTCGTCACCACCACCACGTCGAACGTGCGGCCCGGCAGCGGCCAGGGGGCGTTTTCCAGATCGGCCAGCACGCATTCCCCCACGTCGCGCAGCCCCGCCAGCGCCAGCGCGTCCCGATCCACTCCGGTGACGGCATGGCCACGCTGTGCCCACCAACGCAGGTGCCGGCCACTGCCACAAGCCACGTCCAACACGGTGGCGTGCGCGGGGGCCAGCGCCCCCCAGCGGGTGATCCATTCCGAGGGTGGGGTGCCCGTGTGCATGGGGTTCGCTCCTTCGTGGCTCAAAAACAGCCCCACACCCGGTTGCCCAAGGCCAGTACCAGGTGCGGGTTCAAGTACGCCATGAACACCACCAGGCACAGCAGCCCCAAGGCCAGCCAGATCAACCCTTGATGCCAATTCCGCATGATGAAAACCGTTGGTGTCAGATGGCACGTCAAGCGGCGGAGGGGGCCGGCGCCCGTACCAACGCGGTTTCGCGCACAGGCTGGTTGGCAATGGCGGCCAGCACCCCGAGGGCGACGGAAATCCACCACACCACGTCGTAACTGCCGGTGGCGTCGTAGAGGCGCCCGCCCAGCCACACCCCAAGGAACGACCCGACTTGGTGGCTGAAAAACACGATGCCACCCAGCATCGACAGGTATTGCACCCCGAACACCTGCGCCACCACCGCATTGGTGGGTGGCACGGTGGAGAGCCACAAAAAGCCCATCACGGCGGCGAACACGTACACGCTGACGGGTGTCAGCGGCACCAACAGGAAGATGACGATGGCGATGGAGCGCAGCAAGTAGATGGCCGACAGGATGTGGCGCTTGGGCCAGCGCTGCCCCAACGTGCCTGAGGTGTAAGTGCCAAACACGTTGAACAGGCCAATCAGCGCCAGCGCCGTGGTGGCCACCTCGGGCGCGAGGCCGTGATCGCGGAGGTAACTCGGCATGTGGACGCCAATGAACACCACCTGGAAGCCGCAGACGAAGTAACCCACGGTCAACCAGCGGAAGCTCGCATGGCCCAGCGCTTCCCGCAGAGCCGCGCCGACACTTTGCGTCGGCACCTGGGCACCGCTGGCCAGGCCCGGTTCTTTCAGGCCCAGGGCCAGCGGCATGATGGCCAAGGCCGCACAGCCCAGCACAAACAAGGCGTTTTGCCAGCCCCACTGCGCAATGAGCCAGCTTTCAACCGGCACCATCAAAAATTGGCCGAACGAACCCGCTGCGGCGGCCACACCCATGGCCCAGGAGCGCCGCTCCGGCGCCACGTTGCGCCCGATGACGCCGTAGACCACCGCATACGTCGTCCCCGATTGCGCCATGCCCAGCAACAGCCCAGCGCTGCCACCGAACGCCAGCCCGGACGTGGCCAACGCCATCCCAACCAGCCCCAGTGCGTACAGCAACGCGCCCACCAGCAGCACACGGAAGGCCCCGAAGCGGTCGGCCAACATGCCGGCAAACGGGCCCGCCGCGCCCCACGCCAGGTTTTGGATGGCCATGGCGAAGGCGAAGGTTTCGCGCGTCCATCCGCGATCCTGGGTGATGGGTGCCAACCACAGCCCAAAGCCATGGCGGATGCCCATCGAGAGTGTGACGATGAGCGCCCCGCACAGCAGCACTTGCTGCATGGACAGGCGCGGAGGGGACGTAGTTTCAGGCGGTGCAGACATGGGCGGGCACTGTACTGGAACCCGCCTCACCCCCGGGAAACCGGGGATTCAACCGCCCGGAGGGGCCTCAGAAGCGGAAACCCACCTTCAAGCTGGCGCTGCGGTTGTTGCCGGTTTTGTCCACGCCCAGGGTCACGTCCATCGCCAGCAGGTTGACGTTGACACCGGCGAACATGCGCGTTTGCGTGAAGGACTCATCCGCGTAGAACGACGATTGGCTCTTGGTCGCCACCGCGCCCACGCCTGCGAACGGCGTGAACATCGCAAACCCCTTGGAGATGGCCAGATCGACGCCCGAGGTTTGCATGTCCAGGTTGTTCACGCCCTTGATCTTGTTGTAGTGAACCTGCACGGCCACAGCGGGCACCAGCACGCCACCGGAGATGAACGCCCAACTGCCGTGCAAGCCCAGCGAGTTCACCCCCGCTGCCGGGATCACGGTGTAGCTGGCACCGACGTTGAGGTCAAACGGCAGGCCCTTGGTCACGCGCACGGTGGCGGTGGGCAAGGCGCCGGGCACGTCGGCATTGTTGGCCACTTGGCGCAAGGTGGTGACGCTGCCCAAATCGGTCGCCCCCACACTCAGACCCACATCGAAGCCCAGCAGGCCCAGCCCTTCGGCAGGCTCCAGCGAACGGTGGGCCATGGCCGCCGTCAAATCTTCGCTGAACGTGCGGAATTGGGTTTGGGTGCCGCCGCTGGTGGCCAGATTTTTGATGTCCAGATCGTAGGCATGGACAGCGGGCGTGGCCGCCAGGGCCGCCACAGCAACAGCGAAAAGACGCTTCATGGTGAAAACTCCAAACAGAGAATGACACCGCATGAGCCGCCAAACGCACCACAGCGCGGGCCCATGCGACGCTCGCAAACGGGCGGGTCAGTATCGCCGATCGGCCTGTCAGGGGCGCTCAAAGCGCCCTCCCTACAATCCCGACCATGGCTAGCAAGTCTCTTTCCAGCTCTGGCGCTCCGGCTTATGGCGAAGCTTCGATCCGTGTTCTCAAAGGATTGGAGCCCGTCAAGCAGCGCCCGGGCATGTATACCCGCACCGACAACCCCCTGCACATCGTGCAAGAGGTGATCGATAACGCCGCCGACGAAGCCTTGGCCGGCCACGGTCAACGCATTGCCGTCACCCTGCACGCTGACGGCTCGGTGAGCGTGGACGACGATGGTCGCGGCATCCCTTTTGGTCTGCACCCGGAGGAAGGGGTGCCGGTGGTGGAGATCGTGTTCACCCGCCTGCACGCCGGTGGCAAGTTTGACAAGGGCGCCGGGGGCGCTTACAGCTTTTCCGGCGGTTTGCATGGCGTCGGGGTGAGTGTGACGAATGCCTTGGCCACGCGCTTGCAAGTCAGCGTCTGGCGCGAGGGACAGATGGCGCAACTGGCCTTTTCTGGCGGAGACGTCATCGAACCGCTGGGCGTGCGCAAGGCCACAGCGGGCGAGCGTAAGCACGGCACGTCGGTGCGTGTCTGGCCGGACGCCCAATACTTCGATGCGCCGGAGCTGCCCCGCAACGAGCTGATCCACCTGCTGCGCAGCAAAGCGGTGCTGATGCCAGGCGTCACCGTGACGCTGACCACCGAAAAAACCGGTGACGTGCAAACTTGGCGCTACGACGCCGGCCTGCGCGACTACCTCGGCCAAGCCCTGAGCGCCGAACCGCTGATCCCGCTGTTTGAAGGCGCCCACTTCATCGCCGCTGGCGACACGGACACCTTTGCCGAAGGAGAAGGCGCCGCCTGGTGTGTGGCCTTCACCGAAGAGGGCGGCCTGCTGCGCGAAAGTTACGTCAACCTCATTCCCACCGTGGCCGGGGGCACGCACGAGGCGGGTTTGAAGGACGGGTTGTTCAACGCCGTCAAGGGGTTCATCGAGTTGCATGCGCTGCTGCCCAAGGGCGTCAAGCTCATGCCGGACGATGTGTTTGGGCGTGCCAGTTTCGTGCTGTCCGCCAAGGTGCTCGATCCGCAGTTTCAGGGGCAAACCAAGGAGCGCTTGAACAGCCGCGATGCATTGCGCCTGGTTTCAGCCAGCGTGCGCCCGGCTTTCGAACTGTGGCTGAGCCAGCACGTTGAACACGCACGGAAACTGGCCGAACTGGTGATCAAACAGGCGCAGAGCCGCCAACGGGCCAGCCAAAAAGTCGAGAAGAAAAAGGGCTCGGGCGTGGCCGTGCTGCCCGGCAAACTCACCGATTGCGAAAGCCGGGATTTGAGCCTGAATGAGCTGTTTCTGGTTGAAGGAGATTCGGCAGGCGGTTCGGCCAAAATGGGGCGCAATAAAGAAACCCAAGCCATCCTGCCTTTGCGTGGCAAGGTGTTGAATGCTTGGGAGGTTGAGCGCGATCTGCTGTTTAAAAACAACGAAATTCACGACATTGCTGTCGCCATCGGGGTCGATCCGCATGGCCCGAACGATTCGCCCGATCTTTCGGGCCTGCGTTATGGCAAGGTGTGCATCCTGAGCGACGCAGACGTGGATGGCTCGCACATCCAAGTTTTGTTACTCACCCTCTTTTTCCGCCACTTTCCCAGGCTGGTGGAAAACGGGCGGGTGTTCATTGCCAAACCGCCGTTGTATCGCATTGATGCGCCGGCGCGGGGCCGAAAACCCGCCGTCAAGCTGTATGCGATGGACGAGGGGGAACTCGACGCGGCATTGGACAAGCTGCGCAAAGACGGCGCCAAGGACGGCTCCTGGAGCATCAGTCGCTTCAAGGGCTTGGGGGAAATGAGCGCCGAACAGCTCTGGGACACGACCCTCAACCCCGACACGCGGCGGCTGCTGCGCGCTGAGTGGGGGGGCTTGAGTTTTGCCGACACGGTGTCGCTGTTTGCCCAGCTCATGGGCAAGGGCGAAGCCCAGGCTCGGCGTGACCTGATGGAACTGCATGGCGATGCAGTGGAGGTGGATGTTTGATGACGCAACCAAAACACTCCCGTTGGCGCGCACTGGCCGCGATTGTGAGCACCCTGGCGCTGTTGCTGGGCTCTCCAGGCAAAGCCATGGCTGCCCCTGCGAAGGTCGTGGCCAAGTCGGCGAAATCGGTCAAATCGGCCAAAGTGGTCGGCAAGGCGCCCCGCGCTAAGGGCAACAAGCTGGCCCTCAAAGCCCAGGCGGCCAAGTCTGCACGGGCTGCAAGACTGGCCCGCCACGCCGGCCAGCAACGCCATGCTGCGGCCATGGCCGCCCAAGATGATGCCGATGCCGCATTGACGCAACGGGCTTTGGCCTGGGCATCGCCTGCGCACACCCCGCCCTCCACCGCCACCCCGGCCCTGGCGTCGGACTCACCCAACGAGCGCACCGAGGACGGAGCGCCACAGCCCGGGCTGCGCCCCCCCAGCGTTGATGCCAACGCGCCCTTGCACCGCTTGGGTTCGACGCCCGAGGAGCCGCGCAGCGAGGCCCGTGACGATGCACCCTCCAACGCCTACGCCCTGTGGGTGCCCGCCGAAGGGGCCACAGTGCCGCTCATTCCCATCCACATTCCACCGGCTTGGTCGCTGGCGGATGCGGTGCGTCCTGGCACCTTGGAATGGCTGGACAGCGCCCCGGAAGTCAAGGCGCTGCAACCCGTTTTGGATCGCGCACAGGCAACGTCCGGGGTTGATGCCGACTTCCTCAAAGCGTTGATCATGGTGGAGTCGCGCTTTCGGCCCAGTGTGGTGTCACGCGATGGCGCCACGGGCCTGATGCAAATCAGCCCGCGCACGGGAGATGTGTACGCGCTGCCCGCCGAACGCGCGTTTGCGCCGGCCTCCAGGCGCCTCAAGATTCCGGAGCACAACATCATCACGGGGTCACGCTTGCTGTCTGATTTGTTCCGTCGTTACGGTGGACGCGGGGATTTGGTGCTCGCGGCGTGGAATGCCGGCGAAGGCAAGGTGCGCCGGGCAGGCGGCCAGGTACCGGCCCACGCGGGGGTGCGCAATCACATCCGCAAGGTGTTCACGCTCTACGCGGGTTTGGTGGAAAAACGCAAACGTGAACTCAGCATGGCCAGCGCCAAATCGGCCCCGGTTTTGCTAGAAGCCACGCCCCCCGTCGAAGCCCTGCCCCCAACGCCAGACACCTCCGAAGTGCCCGCACAAGCGCCTGCTGCGCCGACGCCGACCTCGTCGGAGCCTTGACGACGCTCCCACTGTTGCATGACTGAACTCGATCTGTTTTCCGCCCCCCCGGCCGATCTTCCCGGCGAGCCCATCACCCTGGGCGACTATGCCAAGCAGGCTTATTTGGAATATGCGCTGAGCGTGGTCAAAGGCCGCGCCCTGCCCGATGTTTGTGATGGGGCCAAGCCGGTGCAGCGGCGCATCCTCTACGCCATGCAGCGCATGGGCTTGGGCCACGGCGGTAGCGCGGGCGCACCCAAGCCGGTCAAGAGTGCGCGTGTGGTCGGGGATGTGCTGGGCCGCTTCCACCCGCACGGCGATCAGGCGGCCTACGACGCCCTAGTGCGCATGGCGCAAAACTTCAGCCAGCGTTACCCCCTGATCGACGGCCAAGGCAACTTCGGCAGCCGCGATGGCGACGGGGCCGCCGCCATGCGCTACACGGAAGCGCGTTTGTCGCCCATCGCTCGGCTGCTGTTGGATGAGATCGACGAAGGCACGGTCGCCTTCATGCCCAACTACGACGGCTCCACCCACGAGCCGCGTCAGTTGCCGGCGCGTTTGCCGTTTGTGCTGCTCAACGGGGCGTCGGGCATTGCGGTGGGCTTGGCAACGGAAATTCCGAGCCACAACCTGCGGGAAGTGGCGGCAGCGGCGGTGGCCCTGATCCGCGACGAAGCGTTGAGCGACGAAACGCTCTACACCTTGATTCCCGGCCCCGATTACCCGGGCGGGGGTCAAATCATCTCCAGCCCGGCCGATATCCGCGATGCCTACGCCAGTGGTCGAGGCAGCCTGAAGGTGCGGGCGCGTTGGAAAATCGAGGAACTGGCGCGTGGCCAGTGGCAACTGGTGGTGACCGAACTGCCACCGGGCACCAGTTCGCAAAAAGTGCTGGAAGACATCGAGGATTTGACCAATCCGAAGATCAAAACCGGCAAAAAAACCCTGAGCGCCGACCAAACCCAGCTCAAAGCGCTGGTGCTGTCGGTGCTGGACGGGGTGCGCGACGAGTCGAGCAAAGACGCCCCAGTGCGCCTGGTGTTCGAACCCAAGAGCCGCACCGTGGAACAGCAGGAGCTGATCACCACGCTGCTGGCCCACACCAGCTTGGAAACCAGCGCCCCCATCAACCTCACCATGGTGGGCCGCGACGGTCGGCCAACCCCCAAAAACCTGCGCCAGATGCTCACCGAATGGGTGGCGTTCCGGCTCGACACGGTGCAGCGCCGCTCGCAACACCGGTTGGACAAGGTACAGGATCGCATCCACATCCTCGAAGGTCGGCAACAGGTGTTGCTGAACTTGGACGAGGTCATCGCCCTCATCCGCGAGACCGACGAGCCCAAACCCTTGCTGATGGCCCGTTTCCGTTTGAGCGAACGCCAGGCGGAAGACATTCTGGACATCCGCCTGCGCCAGCTCGCCCGGTTGGAGGCGCTCAAAATCGAGCAGGAGTTGAGCCAACTGCGCGGCGATCAAGCGCGTTTGCAAGACATCCTGGGCAACCCGGCCACGCTCAAGCGCACCGTCATCAAAGAAATCGAAACCGATGCGCGCCAGCACGGTGACGACCGCCGCACGCTGATCCAAGAGCAAAAGCGGGCGGTGCTGGAAGTCAAGGTGGTGGACGAACCCGTCACCGTGGTGGTGAGCGACAAGGGCTGGGTGCGGGCGCTCAAAGGCCACGAGATTGCCGCCAGCGCACTGGCTTTCAAGTCGGGCGATGCCTTGCGGGCCGCGCTGCCCTGCCGCAGCGTGGACACGTTGTACATCTTGGGCAGCAATGGCCGGGTCTACAACGTGGCGGTGAGCAGCTTGCCCGGCGGGCGGGGCGATGGTCAGCCCATCACCAGCCTGATTGAGTTGGAAAGCGGTACTCAGCCGGCACACTATCTGGCGGGGGGGCCGCAGCTCACGCTGTTGCTGGCCAACAGCAGCGGTTACGGCCTGCTGGCGCGCTCGGGCGACTTGGCGACGCGGCAGAAAGGCGGCAAGAGTTTCCTCAGCGTCGAAAGCTGGGAGCGCCTGTTGCCTCCGGTGGTGGTGGCGGGCACGCACCGGTCGGTGGCGTGCCTGAGCGCGCAGGGCCGATTGTTGGTGTTCGCGCTGTCCGAACTGAAGCTGCAAAGCAACGGGGGCCGGGGGTTGGTGCTCATGGATTTGGAGCCAGGTGAAGCCCTCATCAGCCTCACCACCTGCGTGGACACGCTGCGCGTACAAGGCACTGGTCGAGGCGGCAAAGCCAAAGACGAACCCATCCGCACCGGCGCCCTGGCGAACTACTGCGGCAAACGCGGGCGCAAAGGGTGCAAGGTCGAGAACGTGCCCAAGCCGGAGCGGGTCACGGTGTAACAGCCCCGGTGGCCGGGCTGCCCAACTCGGCGGGCAGCTCGAACCAGAAGGTGCTGCCCTCCCCTTCGCGGCTGTTGACTTGGATGCAACCCCCCATGGCCTTGACCAACATCTGGCTGATGGACAGCCCCAGCCCCGTGCCGCCATAACGCCGTGACATGGAGGCATCCACCTGTTCAAACGGCTCGAAGATGCGTTGTTGATCCGACGGTGAAATCCCAATGCCGGTGTCGGACACCTCAAAGCGCAGACACGGCGGCGGGATGGCGCCCTCCTTGCCTTGCAATGTGATGGTCACGCTCACCGCCCCGGCTGGGGTGAATTTGATGGCGTTGCCCACCAGATTGATCAAGACCTGCGCCAAGCGCCGCATGTCCCCCCGGAAATGGCGCTGGGCCAGCCCCGGCGTCAAAATGAACCGCAGCGACAGCTTCTTTTCCCGGGCGGTGATACCCACCACATCACGCACCTGGGTGAGCAAGTCCTGCAATTCAAAATCGGCGTGCTCCAGCGTCAGTTGATTGGCCTCGATGCGGGCAATTTCCAGCACGTCTTGGATCAAGGCCAGCAAGTGGTGGGAAGCACTTTCCGCCATGGTGAGATATTCGCGCAGCTTGTCGTCCTGCGCCCGCCCCATCGCCAGATGAATCGCCCCCAGCACGCCATTGATGGGCGTACGCAGTTCGTGGCTCATGGTGGACAAAAACGCCGTCTTGGCTTTATTGGCCGCTTCCGCCGCATCTTTGGCGATGGCCAGTTGCAGCGTGCGGCTGTCCACCAAATGCTCCAGGTGCTGGCGATGTTGGGCCAGTTCGGCTTCCAACTGCTTGCGTGGCGTGATGTCCCGCACCGCTGTGAAAACCAATTGCCGCCCTTGGTATTGAAAGGCTCGACTGGTAATTTCCACGTCCCGCGCTTCTCCGTTTTTGCGACGGTGGCGGGTTTCCAGCGTGGTGGGCACCCCAGAAGCGGCCAACCGGTGCAGCGTGTCGCGGATGCGTACCTCATCAAACAGCGGATCCCAATCGGACACCGCCATGGTTTGCAACTCTTGCCGAGAGTAGCCCAATTGCTGGCAAAAAGCCTCATTGACCTCCACCACCCGCCCCGCCATGTCCAAAATACAAAACCCATCACTGGCGTTGTTGGTCACCACGGTGTTTTTCTCGATTTCGTCCCGCAGTTCCTTTTCCAGTTGTTTGGTCAGCGAAATGTCGTGCCACACCGCCAGGAAAAACGGCTGGTGCTCAATATCCACCAGAGAGGCCCCCACCGCCGCCCAAAACGTGCTGCCATCCAGCCGCTGATACACCCATTCAAATCGGCTTTCACCTTCAGTCCGAACGCGCTCGAAGTGCTCCTGCCCCGCTTGCAGCGAGTTCCGGCCATCTGGCTGACTGGGGGGCGAGAGTTCCAGCAACGTGCGTCCGATGATGTGTTCACGCGCCCCGCGCAGCATGGTTTCCAGCGCGTGGTTGCCATCCACCACCACGCCCTGGGGAACGCTGATCAGCAAATAGGCATCGGGGGATTTCTCGAACAGCCGCTGGTAGCGCTGGGTCAGCGCCGCCAACTGCTCTTCGGCCTGCTTGCGTTCGGTGATGTCAAACAGCGTCACCAAGTGGCCATCGGTGTCCGATCCCATCGGCGTGGCGCTGGCGATCATGGTGCGAAGCGCACCACTGGCGGTGTGCAGCGTCACCTCCAGCGGCTCAAACGGAGTGCCGCTGGCGTGCATCTGTGCCAAGCGATGGCTCCACTGATCCACCACCCACGCCCGATACTGCGGATCTGGATAAGCCCGAGGAAACCAGTGATCCAGGGTTGGAATGTCGGCCAGGGTGTAGCCCAGGCAGCGCGTCAAGGCCGGATTGATCGCATGGACACGGCCTTGGGCATCGTTGATCGCCATGGGCACCGGGGACGCATCCAAGCTGGCCTGAAACTTGGCCTCCACCACCGACAGTGACCGATGGTGTCGCGCCTGCCACCGCGCCAGGGCCACCGTGAGCAGCACCAAGCCGGCCCACACGGCCCCGTCGATGTACAGCCGGGTGTACCACGAGGCCAGGTAATCGCGCTCGGCCACCCCCACACTGACGAAAAACGGAAAGCGGCCAATTTTGCGGTAGGCGTACAGCCGGCGCTCCCCATCCACAGGCGACAAGGATGGCGACAGCAACCCCGCATCACGTCCCTTCATGATCGCTAGGCGGGTTTGCAAGTCGGGCATGGGGCGGTTGTCCAACGCCAGCTCGCCCGGCACCCGCACCACCTGCGCCCCATCATCGACGCGGCGCAACGCCATCGAGCCCGAAGGCCCCAAATGCACGGTCTTGAACAGGTCACGCACCTGCTCTAAATCGATGGCCACACTGAGGACTCCTTCGAAGCGGCCATCGTGGCCCCGCAACACCCGAGCAGCCACCAACACCAAGCGCCGCCCGTCACGCCCCCGCATGACCCGGGAGAACAACAACTCCGTCGATAACCGCTCGTGCAGCCGCAAGAAATACGATTCTTGCCCGATGCTGAACGTCGCCTCGCCTTCTTGGCTGGTGAACACCAACCCACCCCGGCCATCAAAAACCCGGATGCTGGAGGCCTGGGGTACGCCGCCAAGGTAGTTGTACAACTGTCGGTTGATCCGCTGCACCACGGCAGGATCGGTGGGCGCGGCGGCCAAGATGTCAGGGGTGATGTCGCGCTGCAATGCGGTCAGCACATGGTCGGCCGAATCCAAGCTGTGCTCAAAGCTGGTGACCATGGCCAACGCCATGGCCTGCGCCGACACCTCCGCTTCCCGCACCTCCGACTGGTAGGCGTGCAATAAATCCAACACCGTCAACCCGGCAAACGCCAAGATCACGAGGACATAGCGGGAAGGCAGTGGGTGTCCCCAGGGGCGCATCCCGAGTGAACGCAGGAGATTCATGTTTTGACCCCAAGACCAACCATCCGGCCCGATGGTAGGCCAGGATTTGACCCCACGCGGCCTGGTGTAAGGTATGCACGGCACGCTCGGAAGCTCTTCTTAAAATCGCCAGGGATGGGCCACCCTCTTTGAATATGTCAAGAGCGTCCCGTCGCATGAACCGTGTCCTGCTGATTGATGATCATCCCTTGGTACTATGGGCCATGCAGCGCGAGCTCACGCGGCTGTTTCCTCACGCCCAAGTCTGCACGTTCAACAGTGACCAGTCCCTGCGCCAGTACCTGCACACGGCCTCTCGCACCCGCCACGATTTGGTGCTGCTCGACTTGAGTCTGCCCGATGACGATGGGTTTTCGCTGCTAGAAACCCTGTTTCGCCAACTGGGGTGGACCACCGTGTTGGCCCTGTCAGACTCGGAGCACCCAGAGGACATGGTGCGCGCCATTGATGCCGGTGTCATGGGTTTCCTGCCCAAGCGGCTGAGTCTCCAGGAAATGTGCCAAGCCCTGACCCTGGCGACAGCAGGGGCCGTGTTCGTCCCCTCGACCTCCCAGGCGGGGCCACCCGATGCGGGCGCTCCATCACCGAACGGCACGCCAACCCACCCGATGGCCTTGGGCCTGACCCCTCGCCAATGCGATGTGCTGAAACACCTGTGCGATGGCCGTCAGAACAAGGAGATTGCCCGTGTGCTCGGCCTGTCGCTGGACACGGTCAAAGCCCACGTGGCGGCCATTTTGCGTGCCCTCGGGGTGAGCACCCGCACGCAGGCCATGCAAGTGGTGGCCGCCCAGCGTGACCGCTCACGCCAGCCCGCTTGAAGCCCGGGGCGGCGTGCAGATCACTTGGCGAGCTGCTCCAGTGTGGTGAGTAACTCGCTGTCTTGCTCGTCCCAAGTGCCTCGGGTTTGCATCTGCTGTGCCAACTTCAGGGCCCGTTGGGCGTGGCTCTTCTGCCCGGACGCTTCACTCAGTTTCATCAAGCTGATGATCAAATCGCGCTGGCGCTCGGGGCTGTTGGGTTCGGCTTGATGCAAGGCTTGGCGCACTTGCACACCCGCTTGGTAACTCTTGGCCGCTGCTGCGGCATGGCCTTGTGCGCTGAGGGCATCACCGATGTCCATGTGACTGTCACCCAGGTCACTTTGCCAATCGACGTTGTCGGGCTCGGCCTTGGTTAACTTTTGCCGGATGGCCAGGCTGGACTGGTAGTGTTTCACAGCCCCCGCCCAGTCTTCCATGGCCCCGAGGGTGTCGGCCACGCTGTCATGGCTGACACTCAGGTCGTTTTGGGCGTCCAGATCGTCGGGGTGGGCCTTGACCCATTTTTGTCTGAGCGTCAGGCAGGCTTGGTAGCTTTGAAGGGCTGCGGGCAAGTCGTCTTGTTCCGTCTGCACATCGCCCAACTCATCGAACGCTTCACAGCGCTCGGGGTCGGTGCTGGCGGTTTGGGTGGCGCGTGTCAGCGCGGCACGTGCTTTCGTCCATTGCCGGTCGTCTTGGTACAACGCACCCAGGGCCATCCAATCGGCGTAAACGTGGGAATCGAGCTGTGTCAAAGCCTCGTAGCGCACCAGCACGGAGCGGGTGCTGCCTTTGCCTTTGCCTCGGGCATCCAGCGCCAGCAAAGCCACGTAGCGCCGCAACGAGGCCCGCTCGGCGGAGGCCAGCCGAGGCGATGTGTCGATGAGCCGATCCCAAGCGGACAGGGCACCGGCTTCATCCCCGGTGTTGTAGCGCCAAAGGGCGGCCAAGCCCTCGGGCGTGGCCGCCAGGGCCGTCACCGCCAAGCGCAGGGACTGGATGGCTTGGGCATAGTCCTCATCCTCCTCCGCCAGGGCGGCCACCAGGCGCTCTTGCGCCTGGGTCAGCTCTGGCGGCACGCCAGGCGCAGCGTCCAGCGACGCTGTGGTGCCCCCCAGCCGGGCCCAAGCGCGGTCAATGTGCTTGCGCTGCGTGAGCCGGGCGGCATCGTCTTCTTGTTCCAGCATCTGGGCCGTGGCTGAAGCGGCATACAACGCACGTGCCACAGCCGCCTGCAAGGCGGTCGGGCGCTGCTCCACTGGGGCGGCAGCGGCCGGCGCGGCCCAGGCTTCTGGTGCCAGCGGCCCAGTGGCTCCCGCACACACCGCCCCGGCCACCATCAGCACACGCACGACAGGGCGGCTCACAGCCGCCCACGAACCGACCCACCTGCCTGCGTTTTTCATCACGTTTGGCCTTTTTTGGTTTCCCCTTCTTGGGAGGAAGCCAAGAAAAAGCCCCCAAGCTGGGAGCGTGGGGGCTTTAACTGGAATTTGGAGCGGCGATGGGAATCGAAAAACCTTCATAACTTGTTGATTTTTCAATAACCAAAAGCTCGCGCAGCTTACTTGTTCCCCCGCTTTGTTCCCCATCGGGGTCACCCTATAACTTACATCGTTAAGGATTGAACCGATTTTATCCGGTTTAACTGGCTTTTGACGAACGCGGGCAAGGTTGGCGCCAGTGCCCACGGCATGCCTCGCGCATTCACCGGCTTGCCCCACGCTGCCGCACCCCGGTGATTTACTTCCCGATGATGTGCGCCCGTCGCTGACGCGCCGAAGGCGTAGGGCGGGCTTCACCGGGCTGCACGCCCGGAAAACAGCCAGGGCGCACAGGTTCGGATTACGCCCCCGCCTTGACTTCCCAGCGCTTGCCGTCCGGCGTTCGCTGAATCAGCCCCTCGCGTTCCAGTTCGGCCAGGTAGCCCGTGACGGTCGGATAACTCCCACCTTCTGCCCGCTGGATCGCTGCGATTGTGGGCGCCAGCTTGCCCGCTTTGATGGCTTGGCGAACCCTGCGGAAGCGGTGTCCGTCACGCTCGCCCGTGCCGGTGTCCACCTTTACCCCCGCTTGAACCGTGCGCCGCTGTGCTGGCTTGCGGGGGGCTTTGTCGGGCATCGCTGGGGCTGGGCTGGGTGCTGGCTTGCTGGCCGGCGTGGCGGGCTCTGGGGTGGTTTGCTGCGGTGTCTGAGTGTCTGGCTGTGGGGGCGATGCGGGGGCAGGCTGGGGCGCTTGCTCTGGCACTGGCTGGGGTGCTGGCTTGGCCTTCAGGATGCCCCACCAGGGCGCCCACTTGGCCTGACTGCGCCCCATGCCCACGGTGGCCCCGGTGAACACTGCGCGCCACATCGCACCAGCCACGCCGAAGAACACCAGCCCGGCCACCGACACCAGCACGCCACGCGCCACCACATAGGCCAGCGCCCACCGCTCCCCCAGCATCCCGATGAGCGTGGGGCGCTTTTCGCCTTCGGTTTTGCCGAGTTCGGCATAAAGCGCCGCCGTGCTTTCATCTAATCGCGCCGCTTCTTTGGCTGCCATCGCCCCTTGCTGGCGCACCCATGCGTGAGTGCTGGCGGTTTGCTTCTCAGCATTGGCGCGCAGCGTGGCGGCGTTGGCTTCGATCCGGGCAATCTGGTTGCGCAGGTCTTGGGCGCGTGAGGCTGTGGCTTGTTGGCTCATCTCTGCGCCCTCGGTGATTGCCAACTGAACGGCCACGATGGTGCAAACCTCCAACGCCAGCACGGCCCCAGCCAGACCGAACAGGCGCCAGCGCTGCGCCCACATCTTGCGCACGGGCAAGAACGCTGCGATGCCGAAGGCGGCCATTTCCGCAGCGACGAACATCAAGGCAGCGGCCAGCGCCAGCGCTTGGGCGGCTTCGTCGGCTTCCAGGGCTTGGGCGCCGTGCTCAAAATACCGCAAGGTGATGACGGAAGCCCAAAACCCAAACGCGCTGCACACCAGCGCCAGCAGGGCATAAACGGGGCGGGGCAAGTGCGCGTCGCGTTCTTGGCTATAGGTTTTGGTCAGAAACATGGTGCGGCCTCCTTGGGGGTGGCATCGGCGCCAGCGGGGGCGCCTTCGGTGGTGTTTTGGGGGCTGGCGCTGGTGGCGGGCTCGCTCGTTGGCTCGCTGGCCGGCGTGGTGGCTGTGGCAGGCTCTGCCGAGTTATTGATTCGAGTCCAAGGAAGACAAAGACCGGCGTTTTCCTCGCTGCTCCGTAGCTGAATCACCCACTCGCCAGGGGTGCGCGTGGTGACGTGTTCGGGCTGGCCCATGTCGCCACCGCTGGCAAATACGCCCACCAGACAGCGCGCCAGCTCGCCCGGATAGCGGGTGCTGGGGCGCTTGATGTAGTCGCCTGACAGGTCTAGACCATCCAGCGCCAGCAGGCACAGCAAGGCGCCTTGCTCGTTGGCCTTGATGAATGAATGGGCCTCACGCACCGACACCGAGTCGGGCAGCGCGTCGGCTTGCACGCGGTACAGCTCGCGCACCGGGGTGACAGGGGGCAGTCCGAAAAATTGAAATTGCCGGATGCCGTGGGTACGTGACCAAGTGGTGATGGCCTGCGCTGCCTCGGTGCTGGGGGTGGCGGTTTCGTTGTCCTCGCCCACGCCTTCGCCGTCGATTGATTTGCTCACGTACTTCATGACGTAGCCCAGGGCGGAACCTTTGGCCGGGTCGATTCGCTCCACGGTGAAGCGGTGTTCTTGCGCGCCGGCTTCGTTCGGGGTGTCTTCCAGTGCGTAGGCGCGCACGATGTCGGTAAAGCCGTCCGCCAGTTCGGGCCGCACGAAGGCCAGAACGTGCCAATGGGGGCACGCATCATGGTGAGGTTCCACAACGCGCATGCCCATGGTGGCGATGCCCGCATGCTTGGCCTTGCGCATCGCGTTGGCCCACACGCGGCACAGATAGGCGTTGGCTTGACGGGGCGTTGTGCCGTTGTACTTGTCGCCGCTGGGGTGCATCCGGCTTGGGCATGTGACCGTCAGGAACAGCCCGACCATGCCCAGGGTCTGCGCGTACTGCTCAACACCCTTGAGGCGAACGGCCATGGCTGCGCGTCGGTTGGCCGGGTTGGCGAGGCTGGCTTGCACCACATCGGCAAGCTGGATCACCTCGCCCGTGGTGGTGTTCATCACTTCCATGCACGCGAGAAGGCCATCCATGCGGCGCCGGTCGGCTTTGGCGCGTGCCATCGCTCGGGCCGATGCGTAGGGGCTCATGCCCCGGCGCACCTGACCCGCCGCAATCTCTGCTTCTTCGACCTTGCGGAATCGCTTGCGCAACGCCCGGCGCCACCACAGCGGGGAGCGCAGGCGGTTTGCCATCCAACGCGCTTTGTCTTCGTCGGTGTCTTTTTTGGTGCCCACCTTGGGCGCTTCGACGTGGTGACGGGCCGCAAAGATTTCCAGCCCTGCCAGGATGTGCGCCGGGCTGGTGCCCATGCGCTCCCACGCTTCACACAACCGAGTTGCCACCTCTGAGGCTCGCGCCGCATCGGCATGAATGGCTGAGGTGGACAGGTCGAACCGCTCCACCTGTTCGAGCTGATCCGCAGCGGGTGTGCATGCACACATGGCGGCTTCGGCGATGGCGCGCAACGCTGCAATGTCGCCCTGTCCACTGCCATCGGTCAGCCCGGCCAATGCTTGCGCGAGGGCTTCGTTACTGAATTCGTCCAAGCTCATGGCGTGACCTCCCACAAGCGCAGTTCCACGGGCTCATGGGCCACGCGGGCCAGCTCAGAGCCGACCTTGCGCGCTTCTGGGTCGGGCAACACGTAGGCGCTCGCCTTGTCCGCAGTGAAGCGAAAGCGCCGGGCGAGGGTGTCTATCTGGCGCAGATAGGCGCCTCGGTGTGGCAAGAAAATGGCGTAGCGCAGCGGGGGCAGGCATGCAGCGGCGCCACCCCATGGGGTGTAGGTTGTTGGCATGGCTGACCTCTTAGGCTGTGGCCGATGTGCTGGCGCTGTCGGTCGCTGCGGGCTGGTGTGGCCCTGCGAAGTCTTCCAGCAAAAAGCCGGGCACCAACTCGGTCAGGTCAAGCGCGTGGTCAGGGTTCGACATGAGCATTCTTGTCGAGCGGATGGCGCGCAGCACGTCTGCCCGCTGGCACCGAGCGCGTGCCACGTCCGGCCCCGATGGGTTCGGGTGTCGGTCGCTGAAGCTCTCCACGCTCACGGGCTCGCGTGCCTGTTCGGTGGCCTGCGCCAGCATCTTGACGGCCTGTTGTGGATCGCCAGCGCGCAGGGCTTGTGCCGCCTGATCCAGTGAACCATCGCCCCACGGGCTGACCATGCAGCGGTGCGCGTCGGCTTGGTCGGGGGTGTCTTTGAGGATGGCGATAAACGCGGCCAGGAAGTCCGCCGCAACCTTCAGGCGAGCCATGCGCCGGGTGCTGGTTTCGGTGCTGGCCGAACGCGGGCGAAGGCTCAGTGTGTGGCGTGTGTGCGCCGTGGCCTTGATGGGCTGGGGGGCGCCGCTTTGGCGTTGCTGTGCCGCTCGTTTGGCGAGCTTGCGCGCCAGGCGCAGCATGTAGAAGCGGGAAGTGTTGGCGCGATTGGACGCGCCCACGGTGCCGGGGCTTCCGGCTTTGGTGCGGGACATAGGTTCAGGTTCCTTGTCGAACTGCTGAAACCCACTCGCCACGGGGACTAGTCGTGACTGGCGGGGCTGGAACTGGGGATAGTCACACAAGACAAGTTGTGCCGCCGGCCTTGCGGTTGGGCGCTCCCAGTTCCATCCCCATGGAAAACCTGCGGGGGTAATTCGGAAATGGCAACGCCTCGCTGACGGGGAGGCTTTCCGCTTGTCTCGGGTGTGACTAGCACCACGGGGCGCAGTGTACGCGAAGCGCCGCGAACCTTTCAACATTGAACGATCCGACCTTTCAAGATTGAACGATTCGCCCCAGGGCATCGCAGGGGCGCCGCACCCTGAATCTGACCCTTCACGGCCATGCATTTCTGAACGATCCGACCTTTCAACATTGAACGGGTGATGTTGCATTTTTGAAAGGTTGCCCGGTTCGGTTTTGAATGCTTCGGCGGTGTCTGTGATCTTCAGCGCCGCCGATGTTGGCCGGCTTCGTTTTGGTGTTTCCTCGCACCCGGCCTCACGTCCGCGTCGGACTCATCCCAGCGCTGCACAGCGCCGGTGAATTCCAGCGCCAGCCGGCCACGTCTGCCCTGCCGGTTCTTGGCCAAGATGCACGCCACCAGAACCCGCCCGCCTTCGAGTTCTTCGACCGGGCTCAACATCATGACGGTGTCCGCGTCCTGCTCCACCGCGCCAGAGTCCCGCAGGTCTGACAAGTCGGGTTCGCTGCGATCCGTGGCGCGGCGGTTCAACTGCGACAACGCCAACACACAACAGTCCAGCTCCTTGGCCAGCGTCTTCAACCCCCGGCTGATTTCCTCCACCTGCGCATTACGGTTGTCTCTGGGATTGCTGCCGGTCATCAGTTGCAAGTAATCCACCACAACCAACGCCAGCCCGCCGCATCGCTGGCGGATCATGCGGGCCTTGTGGCGCACGTCCGCCAGCTTCAAGCCGGGGGTGTCATCGATGTGCAGCGGCAAGCGTGACAGGCGTTCGGCGCCATCCGACAACCGGCTGAAGTCCTCGTCGCTCATCCGCCCCGTGGCCAGCGCGCCCATGTTGACGCGCCCCAGGTTCGAGAAACACCTGTCCACCAGCTCCCCCGCAGGCATTTCCTGACTCAGCACCAGCACAGGCGCCCCAGCGCCAGCCACGGCCAAGGCGATTTGGCCGGCCAGGGACGTTTTGCCCACAGACGGCCTCGCCGCTAAAACAATCAGCTTCCCGCCCTTGAGCCCACCGCCTAGGGCGGCATCTATCCGACTCAGCCCCGTAGAAAGCCCTGCAAGCGTTTTTCCTTGCGCCAGGCTGTCTAGGTATTCCAGGCGCTCAGAAACTAGCTCTAGCGCCGCTCTAGGGGCTCCTGTGGTGCTTTCCTGCGCCAATCGAGAGAACATGGCGCCGATTTTCTCGGTCAGCTCGCTTGTCGGGATGGCGGTATCGTCTGCCAGCGCTTGTGCCTCTTTGGCCGCTGTGGCGATGCTGCGGCGCAGGGCTCGCTCCCTCACCAGTTCGGCATATCGGCCAGCGTTGCGCACGCTGGGCACGCTTTGAGCCAACTCGTTCAGGTACACCAGCCCACCGCAACCATCGGCGCGGCCAGCGTCCCGCAGCGCTTCAAACACGGTGATGACATCCACAGCTTGGCGCCTGCCGGCCATGCTCACAATCACGCGCCACAGCTCCCGGTGTCGCTGGATTGCAAAGTGATCCGCCTGCAAGCCCGTGCCTTCGACGCCGGCCAGCGTGGCGTGGACATCCAACAGGGCCGCGCCGATAAGGCTTTGCTCTACTTCGGTTTGTTCCATGTTGCCCTTCAGAACTGGTGATCCGTGGAAAGCAACCCGCCAGGGCGGGCAGGTCTTGCGGCTGGGGTTCCATGCTGCTGCTGTCGCTCTTTGCGGCACCAGTTGCGCCAGACGGCAAGCCAATTGGCCTTGAAGGCATCGCGTCCGGCTTTGGCGTGCCAGTAGTCGCGGAAGGATTCCGCCACCTCATCCGGGTCAAGGTCGGGGCGGTTTTGAGCACACAACTCGCGCCAGTCATCGGGCAACTGCCAGTCATCAGGCAGACGGGTGCCGCGTGTTGAAGTGGGGGAGTGTTGGCGTGCTGTGCGCGCCTCTACTGGTTCTTGATGGTTCATAGATATAGGGGATGCGCAAGAACTTGCACCCCTACGCGCAAGCCTTTGCACCCCCCCTGCAAGGCTTTGCACCCCTGCAAGTTTTTGCACCCCCCCTGCAAGGGCTTGCACCCCCTTGTGGGCGTCCTGCCGCTTCAGCCGATCCAGTCGGATGCGGAACAAGTTTGTTCCTCTTGGCCCCTCACCTTCCCGAACCTCTAGTTCACCAGACGCCCGCAGAGCGGCCAGAAGCGTCTGAGCGTTGCGCTGTTTCATCCGGCACTTTTCGGCCAGCGTGGCAACAGCCGGGAAGGCTTGGCCGTCGTCGTCGGAAAAATCAGCGATTGCCAACATCATCAGCAGGTGCGGGCCTGCGTGAATCGAGTGCTCCCACACTGCGGCCTGTGTTCTCACGCTCATTGCCGACTCCCTCTCTGCGCCCGTAGTTGTCCCAGCAGCGCCAGCACAGGTAACGCCATCCCAGACGTTCCACCCAGGGCCACAACGGGCACCCAGGGCGCGAGGTTCTTCCACGTCATGACGTGCCCCCTTCCAGCAGGTGGCGGGCCTTGGTGGCGTCTTCAGCGGTCAGGCTGTACACCCCACGCTCTACGCTTCGCCCGTCTCGGTCGCGGATGCGTTCCAGCTCACAGGGCAGCGTCATCCCCAAGCGCCGGCGGATGCTGCGGATGACATCGGGGCTGTTGGATGCACCCGCAATCCGGTCGAGTTGTTCGCGGGTTTTGGGGCCGTCCAGCAGCGCAGAAAGGGCGCGCCGCTGTCTAGGGCTTCGCAATCCGAACGCATGCGGGCGAACAGGAAGCAAGGGGGGTTGATGCGAGTGCATGAATGGTTCCCTCACTTGCTGGCGCCTTGGGCCTGAAGAAATTGCCGGATTTCGCACGCACGCCAGCGGGTACACCTCGCGCCCATCTTGATGGGCTTGGGAAAGCCGGGGAAGCCTTCGCGGTGCATGCGATACACCCAAGAAACGGAAGTCCCCGCCAGTTGGGCAAAGACGGCAGTTCTCAGCAGTGCATCGGGATCAGTTGCCGTGGCGGTGGTTTGCAGGCTGTCGCGGCTCGGGTGTTTGGCCTGAGCGGTCAGGGCTGCGATGTTGGCGCCGTGTGCGGACTTGATGGCCGGCTTAGAAGCCGGGGCGGGTGCGCTTTGATGCGCGGACTGTTTATGTTTGGTCATGTGGGAAATTCTTTTGTCACGACTTCCCGGCGCCACATGCTCAACTTGCTTTTTTTGGTGATTGGTCGGAATGGCTGGGGGCGCTCGCCTCCGACAACCCCCGACAACCCCCCCGACAACCTGTCAACTCACTACCCGTGAGCGTTCGTGCTGGCCTCACCTTGTCGTCGGTGCAGGTGTTCGCGCACATGCACCCGTTAGCCCATCAACGCCCTCGCTGGGCGAGTGGCTCGCGCAAAGTCCGTGCGCCGGGGTTGTCCAGGCAAAGACAAAAAAAGATCAACCAGCATTGCTTGACTGTGCTTCTCTTTCCACCCGCCGCGCCAGTCTTTGCGCCGCTGCCTCTCGCTGCTCTGCCGTCACTTCCCCGTCTGGCGTGCCATCAAGCCGGAACCTCTGCCCACCTTGGGCCAGGGCTTGCACGTACTTCGTGCGCTTGGTGTGCATGTCGATTAACTTTTCGGCCACGCGCACGGAATACCCTTTTCCCGTGGCAATCCGGCGCACGTCTGGGAATATGCCCACGGCCAGCGGGTGATATTCACGCCACGTTTTATAGGCTTCGACCATATAACCCTCGAGCTCCCACATCTTGACTTCTGAGGGTGGCGTCTTGGGCTTCTTGGGTGTCTTGGCCGGCCCCTTTTCCTTGGCTGGCTGGGGCGTGGCCTTCCTCGCCGTTTCTGTGGCCTTTGCGGGCCGTTCTCGCGCCTTCGTGGGGTCTTCCGGCGTGGCTGGCTTGCGCTTGATGCTGAGGGTTCGGCGTTCCGGCGCAGGGCTGGGGGCCGAGCTCGGTGCCACCACAACCGGCGCACTCGTTACCTTGCGGGCAATCGTTATCGTTTTTCTTGGCTCTGCCGATACAGGGGCCGGGTTCGGTGGTGCGGTATTTTCTGGCGGGCGTTCTATTTTCAGAACCCGTTTAATCGTTTTGATGATGGTCGCCATAAATCACCCTTATGCGCTGGCCTTTCTAAACTGCAACACCTGCGCCCCGTCGCGCAGCTTGTCCAGGTAGTCCGCCCATGCTTGCATCATTTCCCGCCGCTGTTGCATGAATTCGGCGCGGTCATAGGCCATCCCCAGCGGGCCAGATTTGCCGTGCGCTAGCTGCGCTTCCAGCACGTCCGGGCTCATGTTCAAGCGCTCCACCATGAGGGTGCGCGCCATCGCCCGAAACCCGTGGGGCGTCATGTCGTCGTTGCTGTATCCCATGTTGCGCAGCGCTGCGCGGATGGTGTTCTCGCTCATGGGCGCGTCACCCATGCGCAGGCTTGGGAACACGTAACGCCCCCCACCTGTCAGCGGTCGAAGCTCTGCCAGGATCGCCAGCGCTTGCCGGCTCAGGGGCACCATGTGGGGCCGCCCGCTGACCTTGGCCTGAACGGTGCGTTTCATCTTGGCCGATGGAATCGCCCACATCGCCCCATCAAAATCGACTTCGGCCCATTCCATCGCCCGCACGTTGCCCGGACGCTGGAACACCAGCGCAGACAGCACCAGCGCCGCACGGGTGACAGGCTGGCCCATGTACGCCTCACACGCCCTCAGCAGGGCGCCCACCTGCGCAGGCTCCAACAATGCGGCCATGTGTTTGACGGCCTGAGTTTTCAGCGCGCCGCGCAGGTCGGGAACCGGGTTGCGCTCGCATCGTCCCGTGGCGATGCCGTAGCGGAACACCTGCCCGATGCACTCCGACAACTTGCGCACCGTTTCCAATGCTCCACGGGCTTCGACTTTGCGCAGCACCTCCAACACCATCGGCGCCGTGATGTCGGCAAGGGCCAGCGTGCCCAGGCGGGGGAACACATCTTTTTCCATGAGGCTGACCCATCGGCCAGCATGTGACGCGCTCCACCCTTGCGCCTTGCTCTGGTGGAACTCTCGCGCCATCGCTTCAAACGTCGCCGCCTTGTTGGCGCTTGTGGTGAGCTTTTCAACCTTGCGTCGTTGAATCGGGTTCTCGCCACGCTTCAAGTTTTCGCTGGCTTCTTCTCGGGCTTGGCGTGCCGCCTTCAGGCTCACAGCAGGGTAAGAGCCCAGCGCCAGCCGGTATTCCTTGCCCCCCATGCGGAACTTCCAGAACCAGCGCTTTGACCCCCCGGGGCTGACTTCCAGGTAAAGCCCCCCGGCATCCGTCAGGCGGTGCCGCTGTTTGCCAGGCGGACAGGTGGCGCGCCTGAAGTCGGTATCTGTCAGGATGCGGGCTTTTTGTTTGGCTGGTTTTTCGGCAGGGGTTGGCATCGTGAGGGCTCCGAGTGCTGGGGGAACAAACGGGCCGTTTTCCTCGTTGTACCCCCATCGTTCCCCTGTGTTGTTCCCCCGATTCTGTGCCCTTCACAGCCTACATCTGCACCAACGTGACAACAAAAAAGCCCCTAGGCGCTTGATTTGCCTAGGGGCTTGATCTGTTGTGAAGCCTTGCGCTTCGCTAATTTGGAGCGGGCGATGGGAATCGAACCCACGTCTTGAGCTTGGGAAGCTCAGGTCCTGCCATTGAACGACGCCCGCAGAACTCGTGAAGCGGCGCATTCTACACAGCTCGCCGTCCTTGCCAAGCCCGTGCGGCACAATGCCGGCCCATTTTGTGCAGCACACCGCCATGAGCCCCGACGACACCCCCGCCCTGTCCCCCAACCCCCCCGAATCCCCCGAAACGGCCAGCGAGTCGCCTCGCCGCACCATCCGCAGCTTTGTTGTGCGGGCGGGGCGCATGGGCAGCGGCCAGGTCAAGGCGTTGGAAGAACTCGGGCCGCGCTTCGTGTTGCCCTTCACCCCCCACCAAGTGCTGGACACCACCACCGCCTTCGGTCGTCAAGCGCCCGTGGTGCTGGAAATCGGCTTCGGGATGGGTCACGCCACAGCGGAAATCGCCAAAACGCGGCCAGACACGGATTTTCTCGGCGTCGAAGTGCATCCGCCCGGCGTGGGCGCGCTGCTCAAACGCATCGACGAAGGCCAACTCAGCAACCTGCGCATCCTGCAACACGACGCGGTCGAGGTGCTCGAACAGATGATCGCCCCAGCCTCGCTGGCCGGCGTGCATGTGTTTTTCCCCGACCCATGGCACAAGAAAAAACACCACAAGCGCCGCCTGATCCAAGCCCCGCTGGTGGCCCTGCTGGCCTCGCGCTTGGCGCCCGGTGGCGTGCTGCATTGCGCCACCGACTGGCAACCGTACGCCGAACAAATGCTCGAAGTCCTGAGCGCCGAACCGCTGCTGGCCAACACCGCCGAGGGCTACGCCCCGCGCCCGGACTATCGTCCCATCACCAAGTTTGAAACCCGGGGGATCCGGCTCGGGCATGGTGTCTGGGACTTGGTGTTTCGCCGCCTCGCCTGACGCTCCGCCACGCTCAGGCTTTCCACTCCACCCAGCCCGTCCAGGCGGTCAGCAGCACCAGGCCGCCAAACACGATGCGATACCAGGCAAACACCGTGAAATCGTGGGTGGACACGTAGCGGATCAACCAGCGGATGCACAACAACGCACTGATGAACGCCGTGACCACGCCCACCGCAAACATCGGCAGGTCGGCGATGTGCAAATGTGCGCGCTCTTTGAAGAGCGAATAAGCACCGGCGGCAATCAAAGTCGGGATGCCGAGAAAGAAGCTGAACTCGGTGGCCGCCTGGCGCGAAAACCCGAACAGCATCGCCCCAATGATGGTGGCGCCGGAGCGGCTGGTGCCCGGAATCAGGGCCGCGCATTGCACCAGCCCGACCTTGAATGCATCCAGCGTGCTCATCTCATCGACGGACTCGATGCGGGCGTGCGGCTTGCTGCCACCCGCCGTCTGAGTGCTGAAAACCGCACGGTGGCGGCGCTCCACCCACAGAATGATGACCCCGCCGACCACAAAAGACAGCGCCACCGGCACAGGATGGAACAACTGTGCCTTGATCGCCGAGCCCAGCAGCAGCCCAGCGATGGCCGCCGGAATGAACGCTACGACCAGATTGACCACCAGCCGCGTGGCCTCAGGCTTGCGGCCCATGCCGGAGAGGGTGCTCACCAGACGCTGCCGGTATTCCCACATCACGGCGAACATCGCCCCCGTCTGGATGGCGATTTCAAACACCTTGGCCGCGTCCCCGGTGAAATCCAGCAGCGAGGCCGCCAAGATCAAGTGGCCGGTCGAAGAAATCGGTAAAAACTCCGTCAGCCCTTCGACCACCCCCAGCACGGCGGCTTTGAACAACAGCAGCAGATCCATCTGCGGTCTTTCCTGTCAAAAGCCGGCGATCATAGCCACGCCCATCCGAGGGTTCGATGGCGTGGCTCGCTTTGAATCAGGGGGCTCCTTGCATGAGCTGAACCTGCAAAGCGTTGTCCGCGATGCGCACGCTGGCCACGTGCCAGCCCAGGCGCTCCAACCACGCCACCCGGTCATCCGTCATCTGGTAGATGATGAGGTTTTCCAGCGCTGTCTCGGCCACCACGCTGCCCAGACGCTCCAACAACGCCAGCGGCTGCTGGTTGCGCGCCAGGGTCAGATCCGTCACCTGCACCATGGTCAGGCGCACGCAACGGGCGGCCTTGTCCCACAGCGGCAGGGCGGTGAATCCCAGGCTCACATCGAAGGTCTGGCCACTCAGGCGCTCGCGCACTTGCACCGGCAAGCGCAGGCCCATGCGCCCCGCGCCGGCGTTGCGCAAGTCCAGCAGCGGCACTTCGGCATGCACGTCAAGCAAGCCCAACATGCGCCGATCCAGCGGAAAACTGCGCGCCAGACGCTGCTGAATGTCGTCCCCGCTGATGCGGATCGGCTCCGGTGTCAGCGACGCACACCCAGCGGTGAACAGCGCCCCCGCGCCCAAAGCGCCCAAAAGGTACAAACGGCGTCGATTCTGTGGCTGCATGGCGATGTCCCGTCCTCTCATGTGGGTGAAGTTGGCGCGGCAGCGTATCACCGTCCATCGTCGATAATACCCAACCGGGTATGTTGAGTCCCACGATGCCCAGCTTGCCACGCCCGCTCGGCATCGTTAGCATTACTGACCAGTCAGTCATTAAGAACATGTCCATCACGCCCCGCCAACGTCGCAAGGAAACCCGCCCGCAAGAGCTGCTGGATGCCGCCCTGGCCCTGTTCGTCGAAAAAGGCTTTGCCGCCACCCGCGCAGAGGAAGTCGCAGCGCGGGCCGGCGTCTCCAAAGGCACGTTGTATTTGTACTTTCCGAGCAAAGAGGAGCTGCTCAAGGCGGTGATTCGCCACACCTTGTCGGTGGAAATCGCCGCCGGAGCGGAGTTGGCGGTTCAGCACGAAGGCAGCGTGCGGACGCTGCTGGTGGATGTGCTGTCGCAGTGGTGGTGCCGTGTGTTGGGCAGCCCGGCGTCGGGTGTCATCAAAATTGTCATCACCGAGGTGCGAAACTTTCCGGAGATCGCCGAGTTCTATCACGCCGAAGTGGTAGCGCCCGGCACGCACATCATCCAGCAGCTCATCCAGCGCGGCATCGACAGCGGTGAGTTTCGTCCGGTGGACGTGGCCCAAACCACCTTCAGCATCATCTTGCCCATGGTGATGCTGTGCCTGCACAAACATTCGCTGGGCGCGTGTTTGGCGGCGGATCAGCAACTGGTCGATCCGCCCGCCTTCATCCGCCATCACCTGAACTTGTTGCTGGACGGCCTGCGCGCCGGCCCACTCCCCCTACCGAGCACCGCTTGCCCATGACCGTCTCCCCTTCCCCCCGTGGCCGGTGGTTGCTGCTGGCCTTGATCGTCCTCGCGCTGGGGCTCGTGGCCTTGTGGCGGGCCCGCTCGACGTCCTCCCCAGCGACGGCGGCCACCCGTGCCGCGCCCACTGCTTCTGCCCCCGCGACTTTGGATCTGGAGGCCGCCGACGTGGTCACGCTGCGCCGCGCCACCTTCACCCAATATGCGGCGGTGAGCGGCTCGCTCAAAGCCCGGCAAAGTGCCTTCGTTAAAGCGAGGGTGGCGGGGGACTTGCTCAGTCTGAGCGTGCGCGAGGGCGAAGCGGTGCGTGCTGGCCAAGTCATCGGCCAAATCGATGTGCGTGATGCCGAGCTGCGCGTGCGCCAAGCCGAACAACAAGCCTTGGCCGCTCAAGCCCAACTCGCGGTGGCCGAGCGCACTTTGGCCAACAACCAAGCGCTGGTCGGGCAAGGGTTCATTTCCGCCACGGCGCTGGACACCGCCAAACTCAGCGCCGACAGCGCCCGCGCCACCTGGCAAGCCACTCAGGCGGCCCTCGATCTGGCGCGCAAGGGCCAAGCCGATGCGTCCTTGGTCGCCCCTCTCGCGGGCCGCGTGGCACAACGCTTGGCCCAACCGGGCGAGCGCTTGGCGGTGGATGCCAAAGTGGTGGAAATCGTCGATCTGTCGCAAATCGAGTTGGAAGCGGCGGTGTCTGCGCAGGATGTGGTGAAGGTGCGCGAAGGCGCCCGCGCCCGGGTGACGGTGGACGGGCTGGCCGAACCGCTGACCGCCCAAGTGGCGCGCATCAACCCCAGCGCCAGCAGCACCTCGCGCACCGTGAACGTTTACCTGAGCCTGCCCAGCCACCCGGCGTTGCGCCAAGGGCTGTTCGCGCAAGGGCAGATCGACTTGGGCCAACACGAAGCCCTGGTCGTCCCCAGCGACGCGCTGCGCTTGGATCAACCCCAGCCCGCGCTGTTGGTGATCGAGGCCGGTCAGGTGCAGCGCCGTCCGGTGCGCGTCGGTTTGAGCGGTGAAGTCGAGGGCGTGGCCGTTTCCGAGGTGCTCGATGGGGTGCCCGCAGGCGCCCAAGCCCTGGCCGCACGTGTCGGCTTGGTGAGAGCCGGCACCACCGTGCGCCTTCCCGCCTCGGCGGCCCGCTGAGAAAGGCCGCGCCGTCATGTGGTTCACCCGCCTGTCGATCCGCAACCCGGTGATGGCCGTGATGGTCATGCTGGCCTTTGTGGTGCTGGGGACGTTCGCTTACCAACGGCTCAAGGTCGATCAGTTCCCGAACATCGAGTTTCCGACGGTGGTGGTGTCGGTAGGCTATCCGGGCGCGTCGGCGGAAATCGTCGAGCACGAAGTCACCGAGAAGGTGGAAGAAGCCGTCAACACCATCGCTGGCATCAACCTGCTGCAATCGCGCACCTACGAGGGCCAATCGGTGGTCATCGTCCAATTCAATTTGGACATGGATGTGCGCCGCGCCGCCGAAGACGTGCGCGAAAAAATCGCCACCATCCGCGCCGCCCTGCCCGACGAGGTGGACGAACCCAAGGTGCAGCGCTTCGACCCCGCCTCACGCCCCATCTGGACACTGGCGCTGACCTCGCCCGACGGCAGCCAAGCCCCCGCCGCCCTCACCCACTACGCCAAAGAGGTGCTGAAAAAGCGCCTGGAAAACGTGCGCGGCGTCGGCTCGGTGACGCTGGTGGGTTCGGCGGAACGCCAAATCCAAATTCACCTGCGCCCGGCGGCGTTGGACGCCTACGGCCTCAGCGCCGAACAGGTGATGAGCGCCGTGCGCACCGACATCCGCGAGCTGCCCGCCGGCCCGCTGCGGGCCACCGAGGTGGAACGCACGGTGCAAGTCGATGGTCGGGTGGCCACGCCGACCCAACTGGGTGCGCTGGTGGTGGGACGCCGGGCGGGCCAATCGGTACATCTGGCCCAGGTGGCCGACATCGTCGATGGGCCGGAAGAAACCGAAACCGTTGCCCTGTTCAATGGCCGGCGCACGCTGGCGTTGGATGTCGTCAAAGCGCAAGGCGAAAACACGCTGGACGTGGTCAACGGCTTGGACGGCGTGGCCCAGCGCCTGCGCGCCGAGCTGCCCGCCGGCATGGCCATTGACGTGGTGCGGGATGGCTCGCGCCCCATCCGCGTGTCGGTCAACAACGTGCGGCGCACGCTGATCGAGGGCGCAGCGCTGACCATCGCCATCGTGTTTCTGTTCCTCAACTCGTGGCGCTCAACCGTCATCACCGGGCTGACGCTGCCGATCTCGCTCATCGGCACCTTCATGTTCATGCAGTGGTTCGGGTTCTCGATCAACATGATCACGCTCATGGCCTTGAGCTTGTGCGTGGGCTTGCTGATCGACGACGCCATCGTGGTGCGCGAAAACATCGTGCGCCACATCCAGATGGGCAAACCGGCCCGCCAAGCCGCCCTGGACGGCACAGCAGAAATTGGCCTGGCGGTACTGGCCACGACGCTGTCCATCGTGGCCGTGTTCCTGCCGATTGGGTTCATGTCGGGGATCATCGGCAAGTTTTTTCACGAGTTCGGCATCACCATCGTGGCGGCGGTGCTGATTTCGATGTTCGTCAGTTTCACGCTGGACCCGATGCTGTCCTCGGTCTGGCACGACCCGGCCATCGACCGCGAAGGCCAGCCCTTCGTGCCACGCAGCCTGTACGACCACACGCTGGGCCGTCTCACCCACTGGGTGGATCGCGCCGGCCACCAGCTCGGCCACGGCTACGAAGGGGCATTGGCCTGGTCGCTGCGCCACCGGGGCGCCACCGTCGGGTTGGCGCTGGGCACGTTGGTGCTGTCCGGTGCGCTCATCCCCAAGTTGGGCAGTGAGTTTGTACCGAAGGCCGATTTCGGCGAAACCTGGGTCAGCTTCTACACCCCCGCCGGCACCAGTTTGGCGGTGACGCAAGAGCGCGCCCGGCAGGTCGATGCGATCTTGCGCGCCATGCCCGAAGTGCGCGATACCTTGGCGACGATCAACACCGGCCAAGCCCAAGGCCGCAACCAAGTGACGCTGTTCGTGCGCTTGGTGGATCGCACCCAGCGCGCCACCACCGCCGATGGCCTCTCCCCCGCCCTGCGCGAGCGCCTGGCCCGCGTGCCGGGCATCACCGTCACCCATGCGGGGTTGATGGATTCGGTGGGTGGCACCAAGGCCGTGGTGCTGTCCCTGCAAGGGCCGGATTTGGACGAGCTGGGGCGCCTCAGCCAGATGTTGCAAGAGCGGCTGCGTCCGGTGCCTGGCTTGGTGGATTTGGACACCAGCATGAAGCCCCCCAAACCCGCCATCACCGTGCGCGTGCGCCGCGAGGCAGCGGCGGACGTGGGGCTGTCGGTCGGTGCGATCACCGGCCACCTGCGCCAGCTTTTGAGTGGGGACACCGTCGGCACCTGGCGCGCCCCGGACGGGGTGAACCACGACGTGATCGTGCGCTTGGCCCCCGCGCAGCGCCAGCAACCCGCCGATCTGGCACGTTTGCCCCTGCCCACACCCGCCCAAGCCGACGGCACAGTGCGCAGCATCCCGCTGGCGCAAGTGGCCGAGCTGGTGCCCACCACGCTGCCGCTGCAAATCCACCACCGCGACATGAGCCGCGAAGTGGAACTCACCGCCAACACGTCGGGGCGTTCGCTGGGGCAAGTGTCCGCCGACATCCGCCAAGTGCTCGATGCCACACCACTGCCGCCCGGCTACAGCGTGCGTTTCGGCGGCGCCACCAAGGACATGCAGGAGAGCTTCGCCTACGCCGTGTCCGCCTTGGCGATGGGAGTGATCTTTATCTACATGATTTTGGCCAGCCAGTTCAAGAGTTACATCCAGCCCCTGGCGCTGATGAGCAGCCTGCCGCTGACCCTGATCGGCGTGGTCGGTGCGCTGCTGCTGTGGCGTTCCACCCTCAACCTGTTCTCGGTCATCGGTGTGGTGATGCTGATGGGTTTGGTGACGAAAAACGCCATTCTGTTGATTGACTTCGCCATCCGCCAGCGCGAAGCCGGCGTCGAGCGCACCCAAGCCCTGCTGGACGCCGCCCGTGTGCGCCTGCGCCCCATCTTGATGACGACGCTGGCCATGGTGTTTGGCATGGTGCCGCTGGCCTTCGCCCTGACCGAAGGCTCGGAGCAGCGCGCACCCATGGGCCAAGCGGTGATCGGTGGCGTGCTCACCTCCTCGGTGCTGACCCTGGTGGTGGTGCCCGTGGTCTACGCTGTGTTGGATGACCTCACGGTTTGGGTGCGCCGCCACCTTGGCGGGCCACGCGCCAGCGCCAAGCAAGGGGAAGCTTCCTAGAATGGCAGGCTGTCTTGCACCGCCCCGAGGAAACCCACCATGAACATCGAACAGGCCCGCTTCAACATGATCGAACAGCAGATCCGCCCTTGGGATGTGCTGGATCCTGCCGTGCTGTCGCTGCTGGCCATTGTCAAGCGTGAAGATTTCGTGCCCGCCGCCTGCCGCGCCCTGGCCTTTGTGGACACCGAAGTGCCCCTGGCCGATGGCCAAGTGATGCTCGCCCCGCGTGTTGAAGCCCGCATGGTGCAAGAACTGAAGGTGCAACGCCACGAAACCGTGCTGCACATCGGCACCGGCTCGGGTTTTGTGGCGGCCCTGCTGGGCCACCGTGCCCAGCGTGTCATCACCCTGGAAAAGCGCCCGGCCCTGGTCAAACAAGCGGCAGACAACCTGCGCCGCGCCGGCCTGGCCAACGTCAGCGTGCGCGAAGCCGACGGCAGCCAAGGACTGGCCGCTGAAGGCCCGTTTGACGCCATTTTGTTGTCCGGCTCGGTGGCTGCCGTGCCGCAAGTGTTGCTGGATCAACTCAAAGTCGGTGGCCGTTTGGTCGCCATCGAAGGGCACGAGCCGACCATGTGCGCCGTGCTTTACACCCGCCAATCCTCCTCTGCTGTGAGCAAGGAAATCCTGTTCGACACCGTGGCTGCACGGCTCGAAGGCTTCCCCGAGCCCAGCGCTTTCCGCTTCTGATGCCATGAACCACCTGCACGTCCAAGACCTCGTTTCCTTCCTCCAAACCGAGTCGGCACGCGCTCCCGTGCTGTTGGACGTGCGTGAGCCCTGGGAAATCGCCCAAGCGGCGCTGAACGTGCCGGGCACGCCCACGCTGTGCATCCCGATGGCCCAGATCCCCGCTCGGTTGGGGGAGCTGGAGACCCCACGGCCCATCGTCTGCGTGTGCCACCACGGCATGCGCAGCCTGCAAGTGGCGCTGTTCCTGCGCCGCCACGGCTTCGAGACCCACAACCTCGACGGTGGCATCGATGCTTGGTCGATCCAAGTCGATGCCAGCGTGCCGCGCTACTGACGCACCGGCCTGCCCCTGCCGTTCTTCGCTTCTTCTTTTTCTCTCATTGGCTCTCAGAGGAATTCGTTATGTCGCTCTTGTCGCGCTTTGTTCCGTCTCGTGTTGCGGTGTTGGCCGCGTTGGTGGGGCTGGCAGCGGCCTCGACCGCACATGCCCAGAGCTTGAGTGAGTTGCTCGAAGCCGCTCGCAACTACGACGCCACTTTTCTGAGCAGCAAAGCCCAAACCGACGTCGCCCGCGCCCGGGCCGAGCAGACGGGTTCCCTGCGCCTGCCCAACATCGGCGCCAGCGCCAGCGTGACGCGCAACAACACCGATTTTCCTTACCTGCCTTCGGGCTCCAACGGTTCGCTCAGCACCACACGGCAGGTGGCGCTGACGCTGCAACAAAGCCTGTTCAATCGTGCCAATGATTTCAGCATCGATCAGGCCGAAAGCGCGGTCAGCTTGAGTGAAGTGTCGTTGCTCAACGCCGAGCAAGATTTGGCAGTGCGCGTGGCCCAAGCCTACTTCGACGCCCTCGCCGCCCAGGACACCCTGACCACCATCCAAGCCAGCAAAAAAGCCGTGGCCGAGCAACTGGCGGCCACCCGGCGCAGCTTTGAGGTGGGGTTGGTTCCCATCATTGATGAGCGCGAGGCTCAGGCCCGCTTCGATCTGGCTGTGGCGCAAGAACTGGCCGCTGAAAGCGACTTGCGCTCCAAGCTCGACGCCTTGGATGGTTTGGTGGGCCGCCGCAACGTGACCCCGAAATCGTTGCGCGCCCCGGTGGCCCTGCCCATGCTCCAACCGGTTTCGGTGGACGAGTGGATCACAGCAGCCGAACGCAACAGCCTGCGCATCCGCCAAGCCCAGCTCGAACTGGACACGGCCCGTGCCGAGACCGCCAAAGCCGAAGCAGGGCATTTACCAACGGTGTCACTGAGCGCGTCTTATGCACGCTTGCAGCAGGACTACGCCACCCGCACCATCCCTGGTCAAGCTTATGACGGTTTTGGCAGCAATGGTTCGATCGGCATCACGGTGAACGTGCCGCTGTTTGCTGGGTTTGCCATCCAAGGGCGCGTCAAGGAAACGCTGGCTTTGGAGGAGCGCGCCCGGCTGAATTTGGCCGATGTGCGCCGCACCGTGGTTCAAGGCACCCGCACCGCGTTTGACTTGGTGCTGAGCGGTTTGACACGGGTGAAATCGCTGGAAACCGCCGAAACTTCCAGTAAAACGGCCCTGGAGGCGACGCAAAAAGGCTACCAAGTCGGCATGCGCGTGAACTTGGACGTGCTCAACGCCCAAGCCCAGCTCTCCCAAACGCAACGCGATCTGGCCAAAGCCCGCTACGACACGTTGATGATCAGCCTCAAACTGCGCCAACTCACCGGCCAACTGGTGCAGGGGGACATCGACGCCATCACCCAACTGCTGGCGCCGTGAGTTGAGCCGCCATGGCTTCGACCATGCGTTGCGCCGCACCCCGATGCGCGGCGCTGAAATGCGCGGCGGCTTCGGCGGCTTCGGCGCGCCAATCGGTGTCGGCCAGCATTTCGGCGGCTTGGATCAGCGCGGCATCGAGCCCCGGCTCCTGCCAAGCGGCACCCGCTTGAACGGCCTGCACCGCCGCTTCCGCAAAGTTGAACGTTGACGGGCCCAGCACCATCGGGCAAGCACAGGCCGCTGCTTCAATCAGGTTGTGTCCACCGAGGGGCTCAAAACTGCCGCCCAACAAGGCCACGTCGGCGCAAGCGTAGTACAGCGCCAGCTCACCCAGCGAATCGCCCAACCAGACGTCGGCACGCAACGCATCGGTGGGCACGTCGTCACGCCACTGGCTGCGTTGCGCCAGGCGCATCCCACTGGCACGCACCCACTGTGCCACCGCCGCAAAGCGCTGGGGATGGCGCGGCACGATCACCAGCAGCGGTTCCGCCGCCAACGCTGTACGCCATTGCGCCCGCCACGCCGGCCAGCGGGCCAACAGCGCTTGTTCTTCTCCGTCGCGGGTGTTGGCAAACAGCAGCACGGGCCGAGCCAGTTGCTCCCGCCAACGTCGCCCCTGTGCCAATTGCTCGGGCGGCGGCGTGAGGTCGTATTTCAAGTTGCCGCACACCGCCACGCATGGCACACCAGCGGCGTGCAGGCGCTGGGCATCGGCTTCGGTTTGCGCCAACGCTTGCGCCAGCGCCCGCCCCGCCGGATGCAACAACGCCGCCAGCCGGCGCCCACGCCGGGCGCTGCGCTCACTCAGCCGCGCATTGGCCAGCACCATCGGCACACCGGCCCGCTGGGCTTCGTGCAACAGCACGGGCCAAATTTCGGTTTCCATCAGCACCCCCAGCTTCGGGCGCAGGGTGTACAGGAAACGCCGCACGGCGCCGGGGGTGTCATAGGGCAACCAAGCCTGTGCGTCACCGGGGCGCAGCAACGCCCGCCCCGCTTCCCGGCCCGTGGCCGTGGTGTGGGTGAGCAGCAAACGCATGTCCGGCTGCGCAGCGCGCAAGGCGGCAATCAGGGGCGCGGCGGCCTTGGTTTCCCCCAAGGAAACAGCATGCACCCACACCGCCCCCGGCGCCAGGGTCGGCAATTGCCAGCCGAGCCGCTGCGGCCAGTGTTCAACGTAGCCCGGCTCTTGTCGCCCCCGCCACGCTACACGCGCACCGTACAGCGGCAGAGCGGCCCGCATCAGCGTCGTGTAGGCGCCGTAGGCCAGCGCCTCACGCGGGCTGAAGGCCGTGTTCAATGCGCCGCCGCGCCCACCTGGGCATCGGGCTTGACACGACGCAGGGCGGCCATCAAATCCGCCTCGATGCGGTGCAGCGCGTCGGGCGTCTGCCCCTCAAAGCGCAGCACCAGCACCGGCGTGGTATTGGAAGCACGCACCAAGCCGAAGCCGTCCGGGTAATCCACGCGCAAACCGTCCGTGGTGGTGATCTCCGCGCCCGGGAAATCGGCCACGGCCAGCAGTTGGCGGATCACCTCGTGCGGCTCGCCTTCAGCGCACGGCACGTTCAGCTCTGGCGTGCTGAAGCTGGTGGGCAGGGCATTGAGCACGGCGCTCGGGTTGTCCGAACGAGAGAGAATTTCCAGCAACCGACCTGCGGTGTACATCGCATCATCAAACCCGTACCAACGTTCGGCGAAGAAGATGTGGCCGCTCATTTCCCCAGCAATCGGTGCCCCGGTTTCCTTCAGCTTGGCCTTGACCAGCGAATGCCCCGTCTTCCACATCAGCGGCACGCCGCCGGCGGCGCGGATTTCGGGTGCGAGCTGCTGGGTGCATTTCACGTCGTAGATGATGGTGCCGCCGGGCACGCGGGTGAGAATGTCCCGGGCGAACAGCACCAGTTGCCGATCCGGGTAGATGATCTGGCCATCGCGGGTGACGACGCCCAAACGATCGCCATCGCCATCAAACGCCAAGCCGAGTTCGGCCTCGGTGGCGTTCACCACTTTGATGAGGTCGGCCAGGTTTTCCGGCTTGCTCGGATCGGGATGGTGGTTCGGAAAATCTCCGTCCACGCGGCTGTACAAGTCGATCACCTCGCAGCCCAGCGCCCGCAAAATGGCCGGGCCGCTCGCGCCCGGGATGCCGTTGCCCGAATCGACCACGATTTTCATGGGCCGTGCCAGTTGGCAATCCGAGGTGATGCGCTGGGTGTACTCGGGCACGATGTCCAGCGTGCGGACGCTGCCGCTGCCTTGCGCGTACTCCTCGGCTTCGATGCGGCGGCGCAGGCCCTGGATCTCATCACCGTAAATCGCCCGACCGGCCAGCACCATCTTGAAGCCGTTGTAATCCTTCGGGTTGTGGCTGCCGGTGACTTGGATGCCGCTGGTGCAGCCAATGTCTGCCCGCGTGGCGGCGACGTAGTACACCATCGGCGTCGTCACCGCGCCCAGGTCGATCACCTCCAGCCCCGTGGACGCCAGGCCCCGCTTGAGCGCCTCAATCAGCGCCGGGCCGGACAGGCGCCCATCGCGCCCCACCACCACGGCTTTTTCGCCCAATTGAACCGCCTCGGTGCCGAAGGCGCGGCCCAAATGCTCGGCCACGGATTCGTCCAGCGTTTTGCCGACGATGCCGCGAATGTCATAAGCCTTGAAGATCGATGCGTTGACGTGCATGGTGCAAAAGCCCATCGGCGGGGCTGGGTCTGAAAGATGGGCAGCGATTGTAGAGAGCCGCTACAGTGCCTCCACCTTTCCTACCTGTGGAAATATCCAGATGTCAACCTCTCGCCCCTCCTCCTGGGTCGCACAGACCCTCATTGAGACCCCATTGGGGTGCATGCGCTTGGCGGTCACGGCACGCGGTTTGGGCGGGGCGTGGTTTGAGGGCCAACGCCATCACCCCGGTGAACTGAACGCCCCCGACGTGCCCACCCACCCGTGGCTCGTCCAAGCCCGCGAAGAACTCAGCCGCTACTGGGCCGAACCGCTGGCCGCTGCGTTCACTGTGCCGCTTGATCCGGCGGGCACGGCCTTTCAGCAAGCCGTGTGGTCAGCGCTGCGCCGCATCCCGACAGGGCACACCTGGCGCTACGGCCAACTCGCCACCCAATTGGAGCGCCCGAACGCGGTGCGGGCCGTGGGTGCGGCCATCGGTCGCAACCCGTTGAGTGTCATCGTGCCGTGTCACCGCGTTCTGGGCGCCAACGGTTCGTTGACGGGTTATGCCGGCGGTTTGACGCGCAAACAAGCGTTGTTGAATGCAGAAGGCGTGAAGGTACCCGCATGAAACTGCAAGATTGGATCACGCTGGTTGTGCTCGCTGCCATTTGGGGGGGATCGTTTTTGTTCACCCGCATCGCGGTGCCAGAACTGGGTGCGGTGGCACTGGCAGGATGCCGCGTCATCGGAGCGGCCTTGTTTTTATTGCCCTTGCTGGCCTGGCAACGCCAATTGAACGGCCTGCGCACTTACGCTGGCCGCCTGCTGCTGGTGGGGTTGACCAATTCGGCCCTGCCGTTCGCCTGTTACGGACTGGCGGCGTTGGTGCTGACCGGGGGCGTGCTGTCGGTGGTCAACGCCACGGCACCGCTTTGGACGATGGTCATCGCCTGGCTTTGGCTGGGTGAACGCCCCGGGCGCGGCCCTGTGCTCGGGCTGGCCTTGGGCGTGTGCGGCGTGGCGTGGTTGGTGGCCGATCAAGCGCACCTGCCCACCGGCCAGGCTGGGGTGAGTACCGGCCTGGGTTTGTTGGCGTGTTTGTGTGCGCCGCTGCTGTACGGGTTTTCCGCCAACCTGAGTCGGCGCCACATGAACGGCGTGCCAGCCATGGTGCAGGCCACGGGCAGCCAACTGGCCGCCGGGTTGTGGCTGCTCGGGCCCACGTGCTGGATGTGGCCAACGCATGCGCTCACGCCCACCGCTTGGGGGGCCACGGCGGCGCTGGCCATCGTTTGCACTGGCGTGGCTTATGTGTTGTTTTTCCGCTTGATCAACCGCATCGGTGCCAGCCGCGCAGTGACGGTGACGTTTCTCATCCCCGTGTTTGCCATGGCTTGGGGCAGCTGGTGGCTGCATGAAACCATCACCCCCACGATGCTGATGGCCTGTGGTGTGATTTTGCTGGGCACCGGGTTGGTGACCGGGGCGTTGCGCTGGCCGCTTCGCTGAATCAGCAGGGCCACAAAGCAAAAAGCGCACTTGAAACACATCAAGCGCGCTTTTAACAACCGATTGGCGGAGTGGACGGGACTCGAACCCGCGACCCCCGGCGTGACAGGCCGGTATTCTAACCAACTGAACTACCACTCCGCAGTGGCATCTCCTAGGGGATTCGAACCCCTGTTACAACCGTGAAAGGGTCGTGTCCTAGGCCTCTAGACGAAGGAGACAAGTAACCATGACAACTCAGCAAAATGTGGCGGAGTGGACGGGACTCGAACCCGCGACCCCCGGCGTGACAGGCCGGTATTCTAACCAACTGAACTACCACTCCGCAGTGGCATCTCCTAGGGGATTCGAACCCCTGTTACAACCGTGAAAGGATCGTGTCCTAGGCCTCTAGACGAAGGAGACTTTGTGCTGAATTATCGAAAACTGGTGGAGGTAAGCGGGATCGAACCGCTGACCTCTTGCATGCCATGCAAGCGCTCTCCCAGCTGAGCTATACCCCCAGATTTTGGCGGAGTGGACGGGACTCGAACCCGCGACCCCCGGCGTGACAGGCCGGTATTCTAACCAACTGAACTACCACTCCGCAGTGGCATCTCCTAGGGGATTCGAACCCCTGTTACAACCGTGAAAGGGTCGTGTCCTAGGCCTCTAGACGAAGGAGACATGGCCTTTACGTAATGACGTCAACGCTTGGTTGGTGGAGGTAAGCGGGATCGAACCGCTGACCTCTTGCATGCCATGCAAGCGCTCTCCCAGCTGAGCTATACCCCCATTGCACACAACTGAACTTTGCAGTTTCGCTGCGTTGCGTTGTTGGCGTCGCCGTCATCAAGCAAGACCGCTACTATAAAGCAGCTTTTACACAGATTGCAAGCGTTCCATCACGATTTTTTGATCGAACAGCGCCAACACCGCATCTACCGACGGCGTCTGCGCCCGCCCGCACACCGCCACCCGCACCGGAATCGCCAAATGCGGCATCTTCAGCTTGAATTCGGCCAGGGTGTCTTTGAGCGCTTGGTTGATGCCCGCTTTGTCCCACGTCGCAGCCCCCAGGCGTGCGGCCAAAGCAGCGAACGCCGGGCGGATGGCCTCGGTCAAGTGTTGTGCCCGATCTGCGTCCGACGGGGTGACGGGGGCGAAGTACATCGCCAACCAATCCGCCAACTCCACCGTCGTGCTGCAACGGTCTTTGAACAGTGCGCACATCGGCACCAACACGGCTTCGTCGGCCACGTCGATGCCGCGTTTGCGCAACTGCGTCGCCACCAGGCCAGCCAAACGGGCATCGTCGGCTTGCTTGATGTACTGGGCATTCACCCACAGCAGCTTGGCGGCGTCCCACTGCGCGGGGCTCTTGGACAGGTGGGTGCCATCAAACCACTGCACCAGTTGCTCGCGGCTGAACAGCTCGTCGTCGCCATGGCTCCAGCCCAGGCGAGCCAGGTAGTTGAGCATGGCTTCGGGCAGGTAGCCGTTGTCCTCGTAGGCGGTCACGCTCACGGCACCTCGACGCTTGGAGAGCTTCAAGCCATCGTCGCCCAAAATCACCGGCACATGGCCAAAGTGCGGCAGCGGCGCCCCCAGGGCACGGAAGATGTTGATCTGCCACGGCGTGTTGTTCACATGCTCGTCGCCCCGGAAGACGTGGGTGATGCCCATGTCCCAATCGTCCACCACCACGGCGAAGTTGTAGGTGGGCACGCCGTCCGGGCGTTGGATAATGAGGTCGTCAATCTCGCGGTTGTTGATGGTGATCGGGCCTTTCACCAGATCGTCCCAAGTCACATCCCCTTCGGCGGGGTTGCGGAACCGCACCACCGGCTTCACGCCTTCGGGCACCGGCGGCAGCACTTTGCCGGGTTCGGGGCGCCAGCGGCCGTCATAACCCGTTTTTTCGCCGCGTGCCTTTTGGCCTTCGCGCATGGCGTCCAGCTCTTCGGGCGTGCAGTAGCAGCGGTAGGCGGTGCCAGCGGCCAGCATCTGGTCGATGACGGCGTGGTAGCGCTCCAGGCGCTGCAATTGGTAGAACGGGCCTTCGTCGTATTCCAGGCCCAGCCAATGCATGGACGCCAGAATTTGATCGACCGAATCCTGCGTCGAGCGGGCCACATCGGTGTCTTCGATGCGCAGCACAAACTGGCCGCCAAAGTGGCGCGCAAACGCCCAGGAATACAGCGCGGTGCGCGCCGTGCCCAGGTGCAGGAAACCCGTCGGGGACGGGGCAATGCGGGTGCGAATGGGTGCGGTCATGGGAGTCAACAGGTTCGATCAGGCGTTGTGGCCGCCCGCATTGGGCAGAGCCAGGCGCGAGGCGTCGGCGCTTTCCTCGGTCGGCTGGTTGGTGCGTTGTTCACGCATCGCGGCAAAGTCCTCCAAGCTGACATCGCCGGTGATGTAGTGGCCATCAAAACACGACGCTTCAAACCCCGCCAGGGCCGGATTGATTTGAGCGATGACGCGCTTCATGGCGTCCACATCTTGGTAAATCAGCGCATCGGCGCCGATGATGTCGCGGATTTGATCCAGCGTGCGGTTGTGCGCCACCAATTCTTCTTGCGTCGGCATGTCGATGCCGTACACGTTCGGATAACGCACCGGCGGCGCCGCCGAAGCCATGTAAACCTTGTTGGCGCCTGCTTCACGCGCCATCTGCACGATTTCTTTGGAAGTGGTGCCGCGCACGATGGAATCGTCCGCCAGCAGCACGTTGCGGCCCTTGAACTCGGCGCTGATGGCGTTGAGCTTCTGGCGCACGCTCTTTTTGCGCACCGATTGGCCCGGCATGATGAAGGTGCGGCCCACGTAGCGGTTCTTCACGAACCCTTCGCGGTACGGCTTGCCCAGTTTTTGCGCCAGTTGCATGGCAGCCGGGCGGCTGGATTCGGGAATCGGGATCACCACATCGATTTCCGACGGCGGCATGGTGGAAATGACACGCTGCGCCAGCGTCTCACCCATGTGCAAGCGCGCTTGGTAGACCGAAATGCCATCAATGAACGAATCCGGGCGGGCCAGGTAAACGAACTCGAAGACGCAGGGGTTGAGCTGCGGGTTGTCCGCACATTGCTGGCTGTGCAACTGGCCGTTGACGTCGATGAAGATGGCTTCGCCGGGCGCCACATCGCGCACAAAATTGTGGCAGGTGCCTTCCAGTGCGACCGATTCCGAGGCCACCATGTAATCCGCACCCGACGAGGTTTCCACCGTGCCGAAACACAGCGGGCGGATGCCGAACGGGTCGCGGAACGCCAGCAAACCATAGCCGGCAATCAGCGCCACCACGGCATACGATCCCTTGATGCGGCGATGCACACCGGCCACGGCCTTGAACACCTGGTCGGGCGTCAGCGGCAGTTCGCGGCCGACTTTTTCCAGCTCGTGGGCCAGCACGTTGAGCAACACTTCGGTGTCGCTTTCGGTGTTGGTGTGGCGGCGGTCGATGTCGAACAGCTCTTTCTTGAGCGCGTGGGCGTTGGTCAGATTGCCGTTGTGAACCAGCACGATGCCAAACGGCGCATTGACGTAAAACGGCTGCGCTTCTTCCTCGCTGTAAGCGTTACCGGCGGTGGGGTAACGCACTTGGCCCAGGCCCACGTGGCCTGGCAGTGCCCGCATGTTGCGGGTGCGGAACACATCACGCACCATGCCACGCGCTTTGTGCATGAAGCACTTGGTGCCTTGCATGGTGACGATGCCCGCTGCATCCTGACCCCGGTGCTGCAACAGCAGCAAGGCGTCATAAATGAGCTGGTTCACCGGTTGCTTCGAAATCACGCCAACGATGCCGCACATGACGAAAGTCCGTTTCTCAAAAAGGCAATCAACAAAGGGAAGGTGACCGGGGCGGCTATTGCCTCACAGCGCCACCACGCTGCCGCTCCATCCAGCGGCTTTGAGTCGGTGAGCCACTTTGTCGGCCTCGGCTTTGCTGCCGAACGGCCCGACACGCACCCGCACACGGCGGACGCCATTGGCTTCCAGCACCTGGGCATAGGTCTTGATGCCCAGGGTTTCAATTTGCAAACGCACGTTACGGGCCTGTGCATCGTCCGGAAAGGGCCCCAACTGCACCACGTAACGGCCATCTTGGGTGGCACCGCGACCCGTCACGGCCACTTCGGGCACGGGTGCAGGCACTGGGGCCACCAGGTTTTGGGAAGCTGGGCGCGGTTTGCCTTCGAACACCATGGGCAGCACGATCACGCCCAGCACGCACAGCATGGCGGTGCCGATCCAGCGGCGCCGGGCGCGGGTGCGCGCCAGCTCAGACGCGCTGGCCGAATAGGCGGGGGCTGGCCGACGCCAGCGGGCGCGAAGGCGACCGGGCCACGCTCGCAACGTTGACTTCAGATGGGAGAGAGCTTCCATGCGGGGTGACGGGTGCCCAAAATGCACCCGGGACACAGCGAAAGGCCCCGAACATCAGAAGGGCCGGCGTCATCAGGGTTGATGCGGCGCACTCAGTCGGGGTAAACCCTCTTCCAAGACGCCGCCGACTGTGTAGAACGAGCCGAATACAACGATTCTATCAGCCGGGTCTGCCGCCGCCACGGCAGCGGCCAAGGCCTCGGTCGGGCACGCAAAGCTCGCCCACGTGGCCGGCGGTGCCACGCCGCGTGCGGCGGCCATCGGGGCGATCACCTCCACCAGCTCCTGGGCCTTGGCGGCACGCGGCAGGGGCAAATCGGTCAGGTACCACGCATCCACCAGCGGGTTCATGCGTTGCACGATGGCGGCCAAGTCCTTGTCGTGCATGGCGCCGAACACGGCGTGGGTGCGCGGAGCAAACCCCATTTGGTCGAGGTTGAGCGCCAGTGCAGCCACGCTTTGGGCGTTGTGCGCCACGTCCAGCACCAGCGTCGGCTGGCCCGGCACGATCTGGAAACGCCCCGGCAATTCGACCATGGCCAAGCCCTGGCGAATCGCTTGCGCCGTCACCGGCACTGGCTCGCGCAGGGCTTCGAGAGCGGCAATCGCCGCCGAAGCGTTCAGCAACTGGTTGGCGCCACGCAACGCCGGATGGCCCAGCGCATGGAACCGCCGCCCGCGCCCGGCCCAGCTCCACTGCTGGCGGTCGCCCGAATGGTTGAAATCGCGCCCGACAAGCCACAGATCGGCGCCAAGCTGCTCGCCCACCGCCAACACGCTGGCCGGTGGCACCGGGTCGGCGATGATCGCCGGGCGCCCAGCGCGCAAGATGCCCGCCTTTTCCCGGCCAATGCTTTCGCGATCCGGGCCGAGGTAATCGACGTGGTCGATGTCGATGCTGGTGATGACGGCGCAATCGGCATCAAAAATGTTCACCGCGTCCAAGCGCCCACCGAGGCCGACTTCCAAAATCACCAAGTCCAGCTCCGCTTCGGCCAGCGCCCGGGCGATGGCCAGGGTGGTGAATTCGAAATAGGTCAGCGTCGTGTCCCCGCGTGCGGCCTCCACGGCGGCGAAGTGCGGCACCAGAGCTTCGGGCGCGATCTGCTCGCCCAACAAGCGGCAACGCTCGGTGAAATGCACCAGATGCGGCTTGCTGTACAACCCCACACGCCAACCGGCGGCGCGGGCGATGCTGTCCAGCATGGCGCAGGTCGAGCCTTTGCCGTTGGTGCCGGCCACGGCAATCACAGGCACCTGAAAGCGCAGGCCCAAGCGATCCCGCACAGCAGCGACGCGATCCAACGTCATGTCGATGGTTTTGGGATGCAGGCGCTCGCAGTGAGCCAGCCAGTCGGCCAGGGTTTGGGGGGCGGCGAAATCGGTCGTCATGGGCGGCATCATGTCTGAAACACAACGCCCCGGCGGGCCGTGGGCTCACCGGGGCGCTGAAACGAAAACGCAGGCGTCAGGCGACCGCGTCGGCGCTTTGGCGTTGCAACATCGCCAGTTGATGGGCGATGGTTTGGCGCAGTTGGCGACGATCCGTGATCATGTCCACCGCGCCCTTTTGCATCAGGAATTCGGCGCGTTGGAAGCCTTCCGGCAACTTTTCGCGCACGGTGTTTTCGATCACACGCGGGCCGGCAAAACCGATCAGCGCCTTGGGTTCAGCGATGACGATGTCCCCCACAAACGCGAAGCTGGCGGACACGCCACCCATCGTCGGATCGGTCAACACGCTGATATAAGGCAGTTTGGCTTTGGCCAAGCGGGTGAGCGCCGCATTGGTTTTGGCCATTTGCATCAGGCTGAACAACCCTTCTTGCATCCGTGCGCCGCCCGTGGCGGTGAAGCTGATGAAGGGCACTTTTTGTTCGATGGCGGTTTCCACGCCACGCACAAAACGCTCACCCACCACCGAGCCCATCGAGCCACCCAGGAAGTCGAACTCGAAGCAGGCGGCCACCACGGGCACGCTCATCACGGCACCACCGATCACCACCAGGGCGTCGGTTTCGCCGGTGTCTTCCAGCGCGGCTTTGAGACGTTCGGGGTACTTTTTGCTGTCCTTGAACTTCAGCGGATCGATGGGCAGCACCTCTTGGCCGATTTCGTAGCGGCCTTCGGCGTCCAAAAAGCCGTTCAGACGCTCACGCGCCCCGATGCGGTGATGGTGGCTGCACTTCGGGCAGACGTTGAGGTTTTGCTGCAAATCGGTCTTGTAGAGCACGGATTCGCAGGCCGGGCACTTGATCCACAAGCCCTCGGGCACCGAGCGGCGCTCGCTCGTGTCGGTCTTTTGCTGAATCTTGGGGGGCAGCAGTTTTTCAAGCCAGCTCATGGATCACTCCTTGTTGCCAATGTGGCGATGGCTGGCCACCGCCAGCCCGGTTGCATCACAGCGCGTCGAGCGCGCTGCGAATCTCACTCAAAAAGCCTTGCGCGGCGGCGGCCACGCCTTCGCGGGGTTGGGCTTCCAAAATCTGGATCAGGCGCGAGCCAATCACCACGCCATCGGACACCCGGCCCACCGCTTGCGCCGACGCCGCATCCCGAATGCCGAAGCCTACGCCCACCGGCACCTTCACATGTTGACGAATGCGGGGCACCGCTTGCGCGACCGCGTCGGTGTCCAGATGGCCCGCGCCCGTCACACCCTTGAGGGAAACGTAGTAAACGTACCCCGTTGCGATTGCCCCCACTTGCTGCATCCGCTTTTCCGTCGAGGTCGGCGCCAGCAAGAAGATGAGGTCGAGGCCGTGGGCCTTGAGTTTGGCCGAAAACTCGGCGCACTCCTCAGGCGGGTAATCGACGATCAGCACGCCATCCACGCCGGCTTCGGCGGCATTTTTCACGAAAGCGTCGGGGCCGTGCTTCTGGTCGTAGCGCTCAACCGGGTTGGCGTAGCCCATCAGCACCACGGGCGTGGTGGTGTTGGTTTGGCGGAACGCACGCACGTAGTCCAGCACCGGCACCATGCCAATGTGGTGGGCCAAGGCACGCTCAGCGGCTTTCTGAATCACCGGGCCATCGGCCATCGGATCGGAGAAGGGCACGCCCAACTCGATCACATCCGCGCCGCCAGCGGCCAGGGCGTGCAGCACGTCCACCGTGGCGTCCGGGTACGGGTCACCGGCGCAGACGTAGGGAATCAGCGCCTTGCGGCCCGCTGCGTTCAGTGCGGCAAATGTGGCTGCGATGCGGCTCATAACGCGCCCCCTTCTTTCTTGGCAATGGCGATCATGGCCTCGCTCGACCCCTTGACGCTCTGGCCTCGGCACGAGGGGCGGCAGAAGAAGTCGGCGCCGGAGAGGTCGGCCACGGTGCCGATGTCCTTGTCGCCGCGACCGCTCAGGTTCACCAGCAAGTGTTGATCGGGGCGCATGGTGGCGGCCAGTTTCATGGCGTGGGCCACCGCGTGACTGGACTCCAGCGCCGGGATGATGCCCTCGGTGCGGCACAGGCGATGGAAGGCGGCCAGCGCCTCCTCATCGGTGATGCCGACGTATTCGGCGCGGCCAATGTCATGCAAATAAGCGTGCTCGGGGCCGACGCCGGGGTAATCCAACCCCGCCGACACCGAGTGCGTTTCGATGATCTGGCCGTTTTCGTCCTGCAACAAATAGGTGCGATTGCCGTGCAGCACGCCGGGCGAACCGGCAGAAATGCTGGCCGCATGCTTGCCCGAATTCAGGCCTAGGCCAGCGGCTTCCACGCCGATCAGGCGCACACCTTCGTGCGGGATGTAGGGGTAGAAGATGCCCATCGCATTCGAGCCCCCGCCCACAGCGGCGATCACTGCGTCGGGTTGGCGGCCAATCATTTCGGGCATCTGCACCAGGCATTCATCCCCGATGACGCGCTGGAAGTCCCGCACCATCGCCGGGTAAGGCGCGGGGCCGGCCACGGTGCCGATGATGTAGAAGGTGTTTTCGACGTTCGTCACCCAGTCACGCAGGGCTTCGTTCAGGGCGTCTTTCAGCGTCTTGCTGCCCGACTCCACCGGCACCACTTTGGCGCCCAGCAGGTGCATGCGGTAGACGTTGGGGCTCTGGCGCTTGACGTCTTCCGAACCCATGTACACCACGCACTCCAGGCCGTAGCGGGCGCAGATGGTGGCCGTGGCTACGCCGTGCTGGCCGGCGCCGGTTTCCGCGATGACACGCGGCTTGCCCATGCGCTTGGCCAGCAGCGCTTGGCCAATGGTGTTGTTCACCTTGTGGGCGCCGGTGTGGTTCAGGTCTTCGCGCTTCAAGAAAATTTGCGCGCCGCCAATCTCCCGCGAGAGCCGATCCGCGTGATACACCGGGCTGGGTCGGCCAACGAAGTGCGCCAGTTCGCGTCGGAATTCGGCGATGAATTCCGGGTCGTTGCGGTAGTGGGCGTAAGCGGCTTTCAGCTCGTCCAGCGCGTGGACGAGGGTTTCGGACACAAAACTGCCGCCATACGGGCCGAAGTGGCCCGAAGCATCGGGCTGTTGGTAGTCAAACACAGAAGAATCCTTTGAACCTGCATTCAGGTGAGCGAATCGGCGATGCGGGCATCAGCCTCGCGCACCGCCTCGCAAAATCGGCGCATCAGCGCAGCATCCTTGATGCCCTTGGCCGATTCAACGCCGGAGCTGACGTCCACGGCCCAAGGCCGCAGCGCCATCACCCCATCGATCACGTTTGCAGGATTCAACCCACCAGACAAAACGACCGGACAGGGCACGTTTGCAGGAATGAGTGACCAATCGAACACCTTTCCACCGCCGCCATAACCTTCCACATGCGCATCGAGCAGGAGGCCGGTGGCATCGGGGTGGCGGGCGGCGAAGTCTAGCAAATCGAAGCCGGGCGCCATGCGAGCGGCGCGCAAGTACGGGCGGCCAGAAACGCGGCAAGCTTCGGGCGTTTCGTCGCCGTGGAATTGCAGCAGGGCGTTGGGCACAGCGTCCAGCGTGGCGGCCAGCAACTCGGGGCTGGCGTTCACCAGCAAACACACCGGCATGACGAAAGGCGGCAAGCGGCGCACCAATTCGGCCGCACGCTGCGGGGTGACATGGCGCGGGCTGCGTTCGTACAGCACGAAACCGATGGCGTCCGCCCCGCAGGCCACCGCCTCGTCCACATCGACTTCGCGTGTGAGGCCACAGATTTTGATGCGGGTGCGGTGGATGTCTGGAACGTTCATGTCTGGCTGTCTTTCGACGGTTTTTTTATGAGAGGTACAAAAAAGAGGAATCAGGGCAGCCAATCGTGCGTTGGGACGTGCGTTGGCAAATCCAGTTCAGCATCGTAGACCGGGCCGAGAAAATACAGGCCATCGGGCATGAAGGTCGGGGCCGCCGCATCGCGGCTGCGGGCAGCCAGCACGTCGCCCATCCAGTGCGGTGCCCGTGCGCCGGTGCCCACCGCCACCAAGCATCCCATGATGTTGCGGACCATGTGGTGTAAAAAAGCGCTGGCTTCGAAGTCGAAGCGCCAGTACGCCCCGCGCCGGGACACCTCCAGGCGCCGCATCTGCTTGATGGGCGACAGGGCCTGGCATTCTGCCGAGCGAAACGAGCTGAAATCGTGTTCACCGATCAAGCGGTCGGCTGCTGCCTGCATCGCCGATCCGTCCAGCGGGCGGAACACCCAACCGCAGCGCCCCGCCTCCAGCGCTGGCCGCACGGGGGATTCGAGCAACACGTAGGCATAACGCCGGGCCCGTGCGCTGTTACGGGCATGAAAGCGCCGAGGTACTTCGCGGCACCACTGCACGGCGATGTCCGGCGGCAAATAGCGGTTGGTGCCGCGCACCCAGGAAAACAACTCGCGCTGCACGGGCGTGTCGAAATGCACGACTTGGTTGAGGCCGTGAACGCCCGTGTCAGTGCGGCCTGCGCACAAAGTGTGGATCGGCTGGGCCGCAAACTGTGCGAGCGCACGCTCCAGGTGATCCTGAACCGTGCGCCCGCTGGGTTGGCTTTGCCAGCCGTGGTAAGCGTGCCCGACGTAACTCACCCCCAAGGCGATGCGGCGCAGCGCCGCATCCCCGGGTCTACCGTCAGGACAACTCATTGAGCATGGCCTGAGCCCGTGCGCGCTGGGCTGCGTTGCCGCCGGCCATGACCTCTTCGAGCAGCGAGCGGGCACCCTCGTCATCGCCAATATCACGGAATTCGGCGGCCAGATCGATCTTCTGTGTCAGCGCTTCATCTCCAGGCGCATCCGCTTCGGCTGCGGCCACGCCTGCCAACACATCCTCGACGTTGGTCGGTGGAATGTCGAAATCCAGCTCCATCATCGTGGGCTCGGCCACGGGGATGGGTTCTGGCGCTGGCACGGGTGCCGGTGCAGCAAACGGCAGTGGATCAGGCGCCGACACGGACACCGGTGCCGGGGTCGGCGCGGTGTTGAACGCCGGCAGGTCGATGCCAGACAGGTCGAACGTCAGCATGTCCATTTCCCCGCCAGCAGCCGGGGCAGGCGCTGGGGCTGGGGCTGGAGTCGGCGCAGGAGGTTCGACCACAGGCGCAGCCATGGCCACGGCAGGGGCGGCTGGCGTGGGGACAGGGGCAGGCGCCGGTGTCGGGCTCAGGCCCAAATCGAGGGACAGGCTGCTGAAATCAAAATCCAACCCACCATCGTCATGCTTGGGCGCAGGCGCTGGCGCCGCCACAGGGGCGGGTGCAGGCGCTGGCGCGGGAGTGCTGCCAAGGGCAGGGAACGACAGCATGTCGTCCATGTTCAGATCGAGCATGCCCGAAGGGCTCGGGGCCGGTGCGGGGGCCGGAACAGGCGCCTGCACAGGCTCTGGCATGGGCATCGGCTCCAGCTCAGGCGCCATTGGAACGGGCGCGGGCACCGGAATGTCCAGCGGAACCGGTGCAGAGGCTCTTGGTGCGGGGGCCGGGGCCTCATCCAGGGTGGTGAACTTGCTGGACGACAGATCGATGTCCAGCTCCAACCCGCTGGACGTGTCATCCAGCGACACCGAATGCGGCGACGGCAATGTCGGCGTCGGATCGTCGTGCAGGCCGTCGGTGGTTGAATCCAGATCGACCACGGCGCCCAAGCCGGACACTTGATACTCCGGATTGGCTGGGTCAAGCGAGCGCCCCAGCTCCAGCGCGTGCTCCCACTCCTCACCCAAACCACCGGTGATCTCGCGCACCTCCTCCATCTGAACGTCGAAGTTGCGCACGTCCTCACGCTTGGCGTACACCTCCAACAGTTTCATGCGGATGGCCAAACGGTGCGGATCGGTGCGTAGGGCTTCCTTGAGAATTTCCTCGGCTTGGAGATCCCGGCCATAGGCCAAGTAAACGTCGGCCTCGGCCACGGGATCCACGTCGCCGATCGCATCCAACTGGCTCAGCGAGTAACTCAACGAACTCGATGCCGGCGCGCTGCTTTCGCGGGTGTCCACGCGCTGCCCACCGCTGGCGCCGAAGAATGAATCGGCTTGCAGCTTGCTTTCAGAGAACGATGTTTCGGTGGCGTTCTCGCGCCGGCGGCGCCACCAGCGCATGGCCCCCCACCCCATGAGCAACGTCACCAAGCCCGCCCCGATGGGCAGGGCGAAATCGGACAACATCGCCAGCCAGTCGTCTTCCGGCTCAGGTGGCCGGGCTACGGGTGCAGGTGGCGCCACGGGAGGCTGGGAGGCGGCCACGTCCGAAGCCGCCGAGGCAGCTTCCATCGGGACCGACGCCGCTTCAGGCAGCGGTTGGATGGCCGCCAGCGGCGGGGCGCTGGCGGCATCTACCTCGGACGCTGCCGCACTGGCCGGCGGCAAAACCGGCGTCACTGGCAACGCTGGCAGGCCCATGGCCGCTGCCGTCGACGCCACCGATGCGCTGGTTTCCGGGCCAGGCGCGCCGGGTTTGGTGAGTTTGCCCAAGTCGGCCACATTGCGGCTCAACTCCAACCGACGCTCTTCGGACGCCCGGCGTTCTGCTTCTTTGGAAGCACGCGCTTCGGGCGAATCCACCCCCGGCTTGACACCGCCACTGGACAGCAGCAGGCGCGAGTTGTCCCCCGTGCCCGACGGCGCCACTTGGTCACGCACAGCCGCTTCGACTTGGCCACTGCCCGCTGGGCGCGTCGTTGGTGCCTCGACCGCCACCGGCACCGTGCTGGCCAGCGATTGGCGGAAGGCGGCAAAGTCGGCGCTGTGGGCCCGCACCACGCGGCGGGCCTCGGTAGGCGACACGCTGCGTGCGGTCTCGGCATCAGGCAGCGTCAAGACAGCACCGGCCCGCAGGCGGTTCATGTTGCCGCCCACAAACGCATCTTGATTGGCGTGGTACAGGCTGACCAGCATCTGATCCAGCGACACCCCTTCGGCCCCCCGGCTTTGGGCGATGCGTGCCAAGGTATCCCCTGGCTTGATGGTGTAGTCCCCACCGCCGCCTGACGGGCTCTCAACCGTGACCGGTGGCTCCACAGGCGAAGTCGGCGCACTCTGACGGGACTGGCGTGGTTTGGAAGGCGTCACACGTGGCACCGAGGGCACCGAAGACACCGACTCGACTTCCACATCGACGGTGATCTCTGGCATGCCAGGCACGCTGGCACCAGTTTGCACCGGAGCGGGCACCTCTGCGGTGACCGCCGATGCAGCTTCGGCAGCACGCCCGGCAGGCGGCGGTTCGACCGGTGCTGGCAGCGGTGTCACCACCGGTTGGGATGACTCAGGGGCCACCACCGGCTGCGGTGCCGGTTCAGGCGCAACCACGGGTTGTGGGGCAGGCTCAGGCGCCACCACCAACTGGGGCGCTTCCTGTGTTTCTACCACCGGGGGGGTGGTCTGCACGGGTGCAGGCGCAGGTGCAACCACAGGCGCCGGGGGCGCCACCGACAGCGCCACAGGCGTCGACGGCTGAACCCGTCTCACGGGCCGAGGGTCAATGAGCAAGGTGTAGGAGCGGCGCAGTTGCCCTCCCCCACCCCACGAAAAATTCAAAATCAGGTCGAGAAACGGCTCGGTGATCGAACGATCCCCCGTGACGCGGATGTAAGACGTCCCATCCTGGCGCCGCACCAGCTTGGCCTGTGCGCCGATCAGCGTGCTGCTGAAGTCCACGCCTGAACTGCGGTACACCTCCACAGGAGCCACCCCGGCTTTGAGCGAGGCCGCCTCGTCAGTGCTGAGGCTGGTGAGACCTCCACGTCGGCCACCAACGGTTCGCCCAGGGCCGACTGAACGGTCAGCTTGCCCAAAGTCAGGGCTGAAGCAACAGGATGACAAACCAGCAGCGCCGCCGCAGCGACGGCAGAAAGCATGTGACGTGCAGCCATGGATGAGGGGTACTTCAAGGCGTCTCCCGAACGCGATAGAACTGAAGCGGCACGGCTGCTGCTCGTCATGGGCGCAGGCTTCTCGTGCAGCACAGCCAGAAATCTGGTGATTGCACCACACCTGCCAAGCGACAGGCGGCCCCATCACTGTAACAAGCGTGATCGCCGCCCACGCACTCGACCGTCTGCGGCGGACGGGCATGCCGTCCGCCAATGCTACCGGGCTCGGAGGGTTTCGTTGCCCGCAGGCAACAGCGCCCCCCAAGCCTGGAAGCGCTGGATCACTTGTCCAGCAGGATCCGCAGCATGCGACGCAGCGGCTCGGCGGCACCCCACAGCAGTTGATCGCCGATGGTGAACGCGCCCACGTATTCCGGCCCCATGGCCAGCTTGCGGATGCGGCCCACCGGGATGGTCAGCGTGCCAGTGGTGGCCACCGGGGTCAAATCCTGAATGGTGGCTTCGCGGGTGTTGGGCACGACCTTCACCCACTCGTTGTCGGCGGCGATCATGGCCTCGATGTCGGCCACGGGCACGTCCTTCTTCAGCTTGAAGGTCAGGGCTTGCGAGTGGCAGCGCATCGCGCCGATGCGCACGCAGAAACCATCCACCGGAATGGCCGCCGAGCCGAAGCCCTCGCCCAGACCCAGGATTTTGTTGGTTTCGGCCATGCCCTTCCACTCTTCGCGGCTCTGGCCGTTGCCCAGATCCTTGTCGATCCAAGGGATGAGCGACCCCCCCAGCGGCACGCCGAAGTTGGCGGTCTCAACGGCGGTCAGGCTGCGCTGCTTGCCGATGATCTTGCGGTCGATTTCCAGGATGGCACTCTTCGGATCCGCCAGCAGATCCTTCACTTCGGCGTTCAGGGTGCCGAACTGGGTCAGCAGTTCGCGCATGTGCTGGGCGCCGCCGCCAGAAGCGGCTTGGTAGGTTTGCGTGCTCATCCACTCGACCAGACCGGCCTTGTAGAGCGCACCCACACCCATCAACATGCAGGAGACGGTGCAGTTGCCGCCGATCCAGTCCTTGCCGCCCTTGGCCAGCGCGTCCTTGATGACGGGCATGTTCACCGGATCGAGCACGATCACGGCGTCATTCTTCATGCGCAGCGAGGAAGCGGCGTCGATCCAGTGGCCGTTCCAGCCTGCGGCGCGCAGCTTGGGGTACACCTCGTTGGTGTAGTCACCGCCTTGGGCGGTGAGGATGATGTCGCAGCGCTTCAGGGCGTCGATGTTGAACGCATCTTGCAGCGTGGTTTCGTTCTTCGCCATGCTGGGGGCAGCGCCGCCGGCGTTGGAGGTGGAGAAGAACAGGGGTTCAAAGTGCGCGAAGTCGCCTTCCGCCTGCATCCGATCCATCAGAACGGAGCCGACCATGCCGCGCCAGCCAACCAGACCTACGAGTGCCATTTCCAGATTTCCTATTGTGTGAAGCGTGTTCCCAGACCCCTGACTTGCCCCGGCTCGCTTCGCCGGGGTCCAGGTGTGGGGCGAGACGAAACCGAGCTGGGTCAGCTCTTAATGGTTTTACCGGTGATGGCCGCAACCACGGCATCACCCATCTCGCGCGTGCTCACCTTCTGGGTGCCCTCGCTCCAGATGTCGGCGGTGCGGTAGCCCGCCGCCAGCACAGCGCGCACAGCCGACTCGATTCGGTCGGCGGCTTCAGGCTGTTGGAGTGAGAAACGGAGCATCATGGCAGCAGACAGGATTGTAGCCAGCGGGTTTGCAATGCCCTTACCGGCGATGTCCGGCGCGCTGCCGTGGCTGGGTTCGTACAGGCCCTGGCCCTTGGCGTTCAAGCTGGCCGAAGGCAGCATGCCGATGGAGCCCGTCAGCATCGCCGCTTCGTCGCTCAGGATGTCGCCGAACATGTTGCCGGTGAACAGCACGTCGAACTTCTTGGGCGCCTTCACCAGTTGCATGGCGGCGTTGTCCACGTACATGTGCTCCAGCTCGACGTCCGGGTATTCCTTGTGGACTTCGGTCACCACATCTTTCCAGAACTGGAAGGTTTCCAGCACGTTGGCCTTGTCCACCGACGTGACCTTCTTGTTGCGCTTGCGTGCCGCCTGGAAAGCCACATGGGCGATGCGCTCGATTTCCGGCTTGGAATAACGCATCGTGTCGAAGGCTTCCTCGGCACCGGGGAAGTGGCCATCGGTGGCGATGCGGCGGCCACGCGGCTGGCCGAAGTAGATGTCGCCGGTCAGCTCACGGATGATGAGGATGTCGAGGCCGGCCACCAGCTCGGGCTTCAAGCTCGAAGCGTGGGTGAGTTGCTCGTAGCACAGCGCCGGGCGGAAGTTGGCGAACAGGCCCAGCGCTTTGCGCAGGCCCAGGATGGCTTGCTCAGGACGCAGCGGGCGATCCAGCTTGTCATATTTCCAATCGCCCACGGCGCCGAACAGGATGGCGTCAGATTCCTGCGCCAGTTTCAGCGTCGATTCGGGCAGCGGGTGGCCGTGAGCCTCGTAGGCGGCACCGCCCACCAAGGCGGTTTCCATCTCCAGCGGCAGCTCCAGCAGGTTCAGCACGCGCACGGCCTCGGCCACGATCTCGGTACCGATGCCATCACCCGGCATCACGGCAATCTTCATGCTCATGGGGTTCTCGTTTCTTTGAATGTTGAACAGAGGGCGCGTGCGCTTCAGCCGGCCATCGTGTGGTTCAGCCACGGCATCTTGGCCAGGCGCTCGGCTTCGTAGGTCTTGATCTTGTCGGCGTGGCGCAGGGTCAGGCCGATGTCGTCAAAGCCGTTCACCAGGCAGTATTTTCGGAACGGTTGCACGTCGAACGGCAGCTCGGTGCCGTCTGGCTTGACGATGACCTGGCGCGGCAGGTCGATGGTGAGCGCGTAGCCGGGGAAGCCGAACACTTCGTCGAACAGCTTGGCCACTTGGCTTTCCGGCAGCACGATGGGCAGCACGCCGTTCTTGAAGCAGTTGTTGAAGAAGATGTCCGCAAAACTCGGCGCGATGATGGCGCGAAAACCGTACTGCTCCAGCGCCCACGGAGCGTGCTCGCGGCTAGAGCCGCAGCCGAAGTTGTTGCGGGCGATCAGCACCGACGCACCTTGGTAGCGCGGCTGGTTCAGCACGAAATCCGGGTTCGGCTTGCGGCTGGCCGGGTCTTGGCCGGGCTCGCCCTGGTCGAGGTAACGCCACTCGTCAAACAGGTTCGGGCCGAAGCCGGTGCGCTTGATCGACTTGAGGAATTGCTTGGGGATGATCGCGTCCGTGTCGACGTTGTCGCGATCCATCGGGGCCACCAGGCCCTTGTGCAGGGTGAATGCTTGCATGGCTTGTGATCCGGTGAAGTTCAGGAAACGCGGCGCACGTCCACGAAATGGCCGGCCATCGCGGCGGCGGCGGCCATCGCGGGGCTGACCAAGTGGGTGCGCCCGCCGTTGCCTTGGCGACCTTCGAAGTTGCGGTTGCTGGTGGAGGCGCAGCGCTCGCCCGGCTCCAGGCGGTCGGCGTTCATGGCCAGGCACATCGAGCAGCCCGGTTCGCGCCATTCAAAGCCGGCGGCTTTGAAGACCTTGTCCAGCCCTTCGGCTTCGGCCTGCGCCTTCACCAGACCGGAACCCGGCACCGCCAGCGCCAGCCGCACGTTGCTGGCAATGCGCCCGCCCACGCGCTGGATCACCGCCGCCGCTTCGCGCATGTCTTCAATGCGGCTGTTGGTGCAGGAGCCGATGAACACCTTGTCGATGCGGATGTCGGCAATCGCCTTGTTCGGCTCCAAGCCCATGTAGGTCAGCGCACGCTCCATGGCGCCGCGCTTGACGGCGTCCTTTTCCTTGTCGGGATCGGGCACGCGATCTTCGATGGACAGCACCATCTCGGGGCTGGTGCCCCAGGTGACTTGCGGGCGGATTTGCGCCGCGTCCAGCTCCACCACCTTGTCGAAGTGCGCGCCTTCGTCGGTGTGCAGGGTGCGCCAGTAGGCCACGGCCTGCTCCCATTCGACACCTTGCGGGGCGAAGGGGCGGCCCTTCACGTAGGCCAGGGTTTTCTCGTCCACGGCGACGAGGCCAGCGCGGGCGCCGCCTTCAATCGCCATGTTGCACACCGTCATGCGGCCTTCCATGCTCAGGGCGCGAATGGCCGAGCCGCCGAACTCGATGGTGTAGCCGGTGCCGCCGGCGGTGCCGATTTTGCCGATGATGGCCAGCACGATGTCCTTGGCGGTCACGCCTTTGGCGCATTCACCGTCCACGCGCACCAGCATGTTCTTGGCCTTCTTGGCCAGCAGGGTTTGCGTGGCCAGCACGTGCTCGACTTCCGAGGTACCGATGCCGTGTGCCAGCGCACCAAACGCGCCGTGGGTGGAGGTGTGGCTGTCGCCGCACACCACGGTCATGCCCGGCAGGGTGGCGCCGTTTTCCGGCCCCATCACATGCACGATGCCTTGGCGTTGGCTCATGAACGGGAAGTAGGCCGCAGCACCAAACGCTTTGATGTTGGCGTCCAGCGTGACGATCTGCTCTTTGGAAATCGGATCCTTGATGCCGTCGTAACCCAGCTCCCAGCCGTTGGTGGGGGTGTTGTGATCGGCAGTGGCCACCACCGAGCTGACGCGCCAGAGCTTGCGCCCGGCCACGCGCAGCCCTTCGAACGCCTGCGGGCTGGTGACTTCGTGTACCAGATGGCGGTCGATGTAGAGCACGGCGGTGCCGTCTTCCTCGGTGTGGACGACGTGGTCGTCCCACAGTTTGTCGTAGAGGGTGCGTGCGGTCATGGCAAAGTCTCTGAGCGGGTTCGGCGAAAAAAGAAAAGCTTGTCATTGTCGGAGATGGCTCGCCGTTTTCCCCGCATTCACCTACCCTTGTTTCGTTTTTTAGAGAGGGATTTCCATGCGTACACACGTTTTAACCCTGAACACGGTGGCCAACGCCGCACTGCTGAGCTTGGCTTGCTTGGCCGCCGCACCGGCTCATGCGATCCAACCTTGGGTCGAAGTGGCCGAGGCAGCAGCGGATGCACCAGACCGCCAAATCCGCCCCACACAGGCCCGCTTGATTGACTTGGACGTCCACGCGGTTCAAAGCTTGGTGGCCACGTTGCCATCGGAAACACAGGCCGCTGCACGTCAAGCCCTGCCGACCCTGACCTTGCCGATGCCCAACGGTGAACTGATCACCTTCCAGTTGCACGCCACTGAAGTGATGGCCCCGGCGCTGGCGGCACGTTATCCCCAGATCCGCACCTTTGCCGGCACCGTCAGTGGCCGCCCGGACGTCCGCGCCCGCTTCGACCTCAGCCCGCGTGGCCTGCGCGCCCAGGTGTTCACACCGCAAGGTGAGGTTTACATCGATCCGCTGAGCCGCAGCCGGGCCGATCGCCACCAGATCTACTACACCCGCCACCTGACCCGCTCGGTGAAGCGCCCCGGCGATCGCTTCTTACCGACGCCGCATGCCGAGTCCCACCGCCCCAGCGTGGCAGAAGCGGCACCAGCGGCAACGCGCATCGGTACCGACCTCTACACCTACCGCATTGCCTTTGCCACCACGGGCGAGTACGCCAAGTACCACGACCCTGCGGCCAGCTCCACCAACAAAGCCCTGGTGTTGGCCGAAATCGTCAACGTCACCAACCGGGTCACGGGGGTGTACGAACGGGATCTGGGCATCCGACTGCAACTGGTGGATAAAACCGATGCCCTGATCTACACCAGCGCCAGCACCGATCCCTATGCCAACGACGATGGCGAGACGATGTTGGGCCAAAACATCTCGACGCTGAAAAAGGTGCTCGGTATCGCCAATTTCGACATCGGCCATGTGCTCAGCACGGGCGGTGGCGGTGTGGCCTACGAGGGTGTCTGCGACGATGACTACAAAGCGGGCGGCGTCACGGGCTCCGAAGACCCCATCACCGACGCTTTTTACATTGATTACGTCGCCCACGAAATCGGCCACCAGTTCGGGGCAGACCACACGTTCAACAGCGTCCTCGGTTCCTGCAACGGTAACCGCGCCTCAGACCAAGCTTACGAACCCGGCAGTGGCACCACCATCATGGCCTACGCTGGCATCTGCGGCAAAGATGACATCGCAACGCACAGCGATGCCAACTTTCATGCCATCAGCGTGAGCCGCATCGTGCAGTACACCCGCACGGGCGTCGGGGCCACCTGTGGCCAGGTCACAGCGTCGGGCAACACACCGCCGCAAGCCGTTGCGCCAGCGGGTGGGTTCACCATCCCCATCGACACCCCGTTTGAACTCACCGGCAAGGGCTCCGACGCCAACAGAGACCGCTTGACCTACCAGTGGGAACAGATGAATCTTGGCTCAGGGGGCTCGCCTAGCGCATACCTGCCCAGCGCCCCCCTGTTCCGCTCGTATCCGCCCTCGACATCCTCGACGCGCGTTTTTCCTCGCTTGACCGACCTGCTGGCCAACCGCGCCACCCTGGGCGAAAAACTGCCCAAGGTCAGCCGGACACTGAATTTCCGGCTCACGGTGCGGGACAACCGCGTCGCCCCCTCCTCGGGCGGCTTGGCCACAGCCGATTTGCGCTTCAACGTCAGCGCCGCCGCAGGGCCGTTCCGGGTCACGGCCCCCAACGCCACCGGCTCGTACACCGGCGGCGCACCGCTGAGCGTGACATGGAACCCCGCCAACACGCAAAACGCCCCGGTGTCTTGTGCTCAGGTGGACATCTCCCTCTCCACCAATGGGGGGCAAAACTTCAGCCAAACCTTGGCCAAAGCGGTGCCCAACACCGGCAGCGCCACCGTGACGCTGCCAACCACCCCCACCACCCTGGGCCGCATCAAGATCAAGTGCAGCAACAACGTGTTCTTTGATGTGTCAGACAAGAACTTCACCATCCTGTAAAACGCGCAGCGCCTGAGCTACTGAGGTTTGATTCAGTGAGTCGGAGGGTGGGCGCAGGTATAAATCAGCCCCACCCTCAACATCCACAGGAGACTCGCTCATGACCTCACCGACTTGGCGCTTCGAAACCGTGTCCGTCCACGGCGGCTACACCCCCGACCCGACCACCCACGCCGTGGCCGTGCCGATCTACCAAACCGTGGCGTACTCCTTCGACAGCGCCCAGCACGGCGCCGATCTGTTTGACCTGAAGGTGGCCGGCAACATCTACAGCCGCATCATGAACCCGACCTGCGACGTGCTGGAAAAGCGCGTCGCGGCCCTGGAAGGCGGCATCGGCGCGTTGGCGCTGGCTTCGGGTCAAGCGGCGGTGACGTACGCGATTCAAACCATCACCGAAGCCGGCGACAACATCGTCGCCAGCAGTGCGCTCTACGGCGGCACCTACAACCTGTTGGCACACACGCTGCCGCAGTTTGGCGTCACCACCCGCTTCGCCGACTACCGCGATCCGGCCAGCTTCGAAGCCCTGATCGACGAGAAGACCAAGGCCGTGTTCGTCGAAAGTTTGGGCAACCCCAAGGGCAACATCACCGATTTCGAGACGATTGCCGCCATCGCCCACGCCAAGGGCGTGCCGCTGATCGTGGACAACACCGTGCCTTCACCCTACCTCTGCCGCCCGATCGAGCACGGCGCGGACATCGTGGTGCATTCCCTCACCAAGTACATGGGCGGCCACGGCACGACGCTGGGCGGCATCATCGTGGACTCGGGCAAGTTCCCTTGGGCGGAGCACAAGGAGCGCTTCCCGCGCCTGAACACGCCGGACGTGAGTTACCACGGCGTGGTCTACACCGAAGCGCTGGGCGCCGCCGCCTACATCGGCCGAGCGCGTGTGGTGCCGCTGCGCAACATGGGCGCGGCGCTGCCGGCCTTCAGCGCGTTCCAAATTCTGCAAGGCATCGAGACGCTGGCGCTGCGCATGGATCGCATCAGCGAAAACGCCCTGGCCGTGGCCAAGTTCCTGCAAACCCACCCGAACGTGGAATGGGTGAACTACGCTGGTCTGCCGGATCACCCGGAGCACGCGCTGGTGCAAAAGTACCTCTCGGGCAAGGGTTCCGGCCTGCTGACGTTTGGTGTCAAGGGTGGCCGCGCTGGCGGCGAGCGTTTCCTCGACAAGCTGGGCCTCTTTACCCGCCTGGTGAACATCGGCGACGCCAAGAGCCTGGCCACGCACCCGGCTTCCACCACGCACCGCCAGCTCTCACCGGAAGAACTGGTGAAGGCAGGCGTGAGCGAGGAAACCGTGCGCCTGTCCGTCGGCATTGAGCACATCGACGATTTGCTCGCCGATCTGGATCAAGCGCTGGCCACCTGACGCCTCCACCCGCATGTGCGAAAAAAAACCGCCTGACTTGTGAAAATCAGGCGGCATGAGAAGTCACCCGGTCAACGGAACCGGGTGGCTGGGTTGACTTGGCGGTCGCTCAGCGAGCGGCCAAATCCTTCACTTGTTGCAGAGCGGCGGGGTCTTCCATGGTGGTCAGATCGCCCGGATCGCGGCCTTCGCACACGGCCTGAATGGCGCGGCGCAGCAGCTTGCCCGACCGGGTCTTGGGCAGCACGGTGACGAACTTGACGGAAGCCGGACGAGCCACAGCACCCAATTGGGCGTCCACCACCTTCATGATCTCGGCTTCCAGCGCCTTGGCCAGCTCGGGCGTAGCGGCTTTGCTCACGTCCTTCAGCACAGCGAACGCCACAGCGACTTGGCCCTTCAACTGATCGGCCACGCCCACCACGGCCACTTCGGCCACGTTCGAGTGGCTGGAGATGCTTTCCTCGATCTCGCGGGTGCCCAGACGGTGACCAGCGACGTTGATCACGTCATCGGTGCGGCCCAGGATGAAGAAGTAACCGTCTTCGTCCTTCACGCCCCAGTCGAAGGTGGAGTACATCACCTTGTTGTGGATGCTCGACCAGTAGGTCTTCACATAACGCTGATCGTCGCCCCACACGGTTTGCAGGCAGCCCGGAGGCAGCGGGCCTTCAACGGCGATCACGCCCTTCTTGCCCGGTTCGGTGATCTCTTCGGCGGTGGTTTCGTCGATGAGCTTCACGTCGTAGCCGTACACGGCCTTGCCCGGCGAGCCGAACTTGCTCGGGGCCGGCTCCACGCCGTTGCAGATCGCCAGGATCGGCCAGCCGGTTTCGGTTTGCCAGTAGTTATCGACGATGGGCTTGCCCAGCGCTTCGGCGATCCACTTGGCGGTCGGCTCGTCCAGCGGCTCACCGGCCAAGAACAGGCCGCGCAGGGAAGACAGGTCGTACTTGGTGAGGTACTCGGGGTCTTGCTTCTTGAGCACGCGCACGGCCGTCGGGGCCGAGAACATCACGGTGACCTTGTACTTCTCGACCAGGCTCCACCACACGCCGGCGTCCGGACGGGTCGGCAGGCCTTCGTACATGATGGTGGCCATGCCGTTGATCAGCGGGCCGTAGATGATGTAGCTGTGGCCCACCACCCAGCCGATGTCCGAGGTGGAGAAGTAAGTCTCACCCGGGTTGCCCATGTAGATGTGCTTCATGGACGCGGCCAGAGCCACGGCGTAGCCGGCGGTGTCGCGCTGCACGCCCTTGGGCTTGCCGGTGGTGCCCGAGGTGTAGAGGATGTAACTCGGGTGGGTGGCATCGACCCACTCGCACGGCACCACGGTGTTCAGCTCTTGCTCGCGCAGGGTGGCGTAATCCACATCGCGGCCTTCGGTCTTGGCGTACTCGGCCAGGCCGCGATTCACCATCAACACGTTGCTCGGCTTGTGGGTGGCCAGGCTGATGGCCTCGTCCAGCAGGTGCTTGTAGGGCACGGACTTGCCGCCACGCATGCCAGCGTCCGCGCTCACCACGATGGTGGGTTGGGCATCATCAATGCGGCTGGCCAGGGAGTGGCTGGCGAAGCCGCCGAACACCACCGAGTGGATCGCGCCGATGCGCACTGCCGCCAGCATGGCGAAGCAGGCTTCGGGGATCATCGGCATGTAGATCAGGACGCGGTCGCCCTTCTTCACGCCCAGCGATTGGTAAATCGCTGCCATGCGCTGCACTTCGGCTTGCAGCTCGGCGAAGCTGTAGGCTTTTTCGGTGTTCGTTTCGGTGGAAACGAAGATCAGGGCGTTTTGCTCGCCGCGCTCGGCGACGTGGCGATCGACCGCGTTGTAGCAAAGGTTGGTCTGGCCACCCGCAAACCACTTGGCGAACGGCGGGTTGCTGTAATCACAGACTTGTTCGTAGGGCTTGTGCCAGTGCAGCAGTTGGGCTTGCTCGCCCCAGAAAGCATCGCGCTCCTGGACGGAGCGGCGGTGGAAGTCTGCATAGTTCGTCATTGGTTGTCTCCTGGGAAGCGGACACTCAGGTGAATTCATAATTCAAAATCATGTGACTGACGAGCGCCTGTCAGAAACAGCCTATCCCACCTGATATAGATCATCGCTAACCCGAATAGCGCCTCTTTGGGACGCTGGGCGCCTCGCCCGTCCGGGCAGCGGCCCCGCAGCGGGCCGGCTGCGACACCGCGCAACGCCGTCGGCGCACCCCGCACAAGCCTCCGCCGACCGGCGATGGCCGCACCGCCGCCTTTTGCCCGGCATTGCGCCAAGGGAAAACCCGGCGTTGCAGGGAAGGGATGGATTTTGTCTATGGGCACCATGAATTTAATTGACCGCCCACGCTCCCACAAAAATAGGCTGCGCCACTAAAGTCACTCCAGCCGCATTCCCACGCTTCAAGCAATTCACTGGGAACGGTATTTCTGAGCCACAGGAGCTTGACATGCAAAATCACTCTGAAACCGCTGCCGGAAAATGCCCGTTCAACCATGGCGCCATGACCTCGGCGGCCATGGGTCAGCATGCGTGGTGGCCCAAGTCCCTGAACTTGGACATCCTGCACCAGCACGACCACAAAACCAACCCCATGGGCCCCACCTTCAGCTACCGCGAAGCGCTGAAAACACTGGACGTGGCCGCCCTGAAAGCCGACCTCCAAGCCCTCATGACCGAGAGCCAGCCTTGGTGGCCAGCGGATTGGGGCCACTACGGCGGGCTGATGATCCGCATGGCGTGGCATTCGGCGGGCACCTACCGCATCGCCGATGGCCGGGGCGGTGGCGGCACGGGCAGCCAGCGTTTTGCCCCGCTCAACTCTTGGCCGGACAACGGCAACCTCGACAAAGCCCGGCGCCTGCTCTGGCCCATCAAGAAAAAATACGGCAACAAAATCAGTTGGGCCGATTTGATGATTTTGGCCGGCAACATGGCTTATGAATCGATGGGCCTCAAAACCTTCGGGTTTGCGTTTGGCCGGGAGGATATCTGGCACCCGGAAAAAGACATTTATTGGGGTTCGGAAAAAGAATGGCTGGCCCCCAGCGGCGGGGAAGGCAGCCGATATTCTGGCGAACGCAACCTGGAAAACCCGCTGGCCGCCGTGATGATGGGGCTCATTTACGTCAACCCCGAAGGCGTGGACGGCCAGCCCGACCCGCTGAAAACCGCCCAGGACATGCGCACCACCTTCGCCCGCATGGCCATGGACGATGAGGAAACCGTGGCGCTGACCGCTGGCGGTCACACCGTGGGCAAAGCGCACGGCAACGGCAGCGCGGCCAACTTGGGCCCGGCGCCGGAAGGTGCTGAGCTGCACGAGCAGGGCTTGGGCTGGATGAACCACAACAGCCGGGGCGTGGGCCGCGACGCCGTCACCAGTGGCATCGAAGGCGCTTGGACGACGAACCCGACGCAGTGGGACGACGGTTATTTCAAGATGCTGCTGGGTCACGAGTGGCAACTCACCAAGAGCCCGGCGGGGGCTTGGCAATGGGCGCCGGTGGACATTCGAGAAGAAGACAAGCCGGTGGACGTGGAAGACCCAAGCCAGCGCTGCATGCCGCTGATGACGGATGCGGACATGGCGCTGAAGATGGACCCGGCTTACCGCCAGATCGCCGAACGCTTCCACCAAGACCCGGCTTATTTTTCGGACACCTTCGCCCGCGCCTGGTTCAAGCTGACGCACCGCGACATGGGGCCGAAGTCCCGTTACGTCGGCCCGGATGTGCCGGCTGAAGACCTGATCTGGCAAGACCCGATTCCGGCTGGCTCAACAGCGTATGACGTGGCCGCCGTGAAAGCCAAGATCGCCGCCAGCGGTCTGAGTGTGGCCGAACTGGTGTGTACCGCCTGGGACAGCGCCCGCACCTTCCGGGGTTCGGACAAGCGCGGCGGTGCCAACGGCGCACGCATCCGCCTGGCGCCGCAAAACGCCTGGGCGGGCAATGAACCGGCACGGTTGGCCAAGGTGTTGGCGGTGCTGGAGCCGATTGCCGCCGAGTTCGGCGCCAGCGTGGCGGATGTGATCGTGCTGGCGGGCAACGTCGGTGTCGAGCAAGCCGCTCAGGCGGCTGGGGTGACGGTGAACGTGCCCTTCGCGCCGGGCCGGGGTGACGCCACGCCCGAGCAGACGGACGCCGAATCCTTCGCCGTGCTGGAGCCGTTGGCCGATGGGTTCCGCAACTGGCAAAAACAGCCGTACGCGGTGACACCGGAAGAAATGCTGCTGGATCGCGCCCAGCTCATGCGACTCTCGGCGCACGAGATGACGGTGCTGGTGGGCGGGATGCGCGTCCTGGGCACGAACCACGGTGGCAGCGGCCACGGGGTGTTCACGGATCGTGTCGGCGCGCTGACGAATGACTTCTTCGTGAATCTCACCGACATGGGCACCACCTGGCACCCCACCGGTCGCAACAGCTACGAGCTGCGCGACCGCCAAACAGGCGCCGTGAGGTGGACAGCTACGCGGGTGGATTTGGTGTTCGGCTCGAATTCGGTGCTGCGCTCGTATGCCGAGGTCTACGCCCAGGACGACAACCGCGAGAAGTTCGTGCAGGACTTCGTCGCGGCTTGGGTGAAGGTCATGAACGCGGATCGGTTTGACCTGGCGTGAGCCACAGCGGCAGGCGCGTCAGCCCGCGATAAAGCGGGTTGCCCTGCCACTGGGCTTGCGCGTCGGCCAAACGCAGGCCCGGCCAGCGCCGCAACACGGCGGCCAGCACCAACTCCGCCTCCATCATGCTGAGTGAAGCGCCGATGCAGACATGCGCCCCGGTGCCAAACGCCAGCGAGGCCCGGCCCCGGCGCGTGACGTCGAACCGTTCGGGCTGCTCGAAGCGCTCGGCATCCCGGTTGGCGGCGCCAATGAGCACGATCACCGCATCGCCCCGCTTCAGGCGCTGCCCGGCGAATTCGTGCGCCACTGCCACGCGCCGACCGGTGTACTGCACCGGGCATTCGTAACGCAGCACTTCCCGCACCGCCGCGTGAATCAACGCGGGATCCGGCTGGGCTTGCAAGCGCTGCCACTGTTCGGGGTGAGCCAGCAGCGTCTGCACCAGGTTGCCCAGCAGGTAGCGCGTGGTTTCGTGGCCGGCGAACAGCAACATGGTGGTCTGGGCCATCAGCTCGTCGGCATCGGTGATGCGGCCATCGTCCTGGGCTTGCAGCAGCAGGCCGATGAGGCCCTCGCCGTAGCCTTCGCCACGCGCCTGAGCGACGCGACGGTTGGCAAATTCACGCTCCAGGAACGCGGCCATCAGCAACAGCCCGCGCTGGGCGCGCCGAGCGGCGCTGGCCTCGGGCACTGGCTCACCGATGAACACGGCAATTTCGTCCGACCAAGCCATGACACGTGCCTCGTCCCCCGGCGGCAGCCCCAGCACACGGGCGATGACACAGGCAGGGAGCTGACGCGCCAAGTGCTGGATGAAATCCACCGGCTCCTCCGGACGAGCGGCGTGCGCGGCCTCCAGCGCGTCCAACAGTTGTTCGATGCGCTGGGCCAGCCACGGGCGCAGCGCCTCCAGCCCCGAAGGCGTGAAACCGGCGTGCAGCAGGCCACGCAGGCGGGCGTGATCGGCGCCGTCCACAAACAAAAAGGCGCGGGAGATGAGTTGCTGAAACTTCGTCAGCTCCTGGCGGCTGTGGCGGCCCTCACCTTCGCCGGGCTCACCGCCCATCACCCAACCGCCGGTGCGCTGGGCGGAGAAGTGCTGCGTGTCACGCAACACTGACTCGGCCTCTTGCTGACGGCTGATGATCCAAGCGCCGCCGAACAGGGTGTCACTCCAGTGAATCGGCGCGCTGGCGCGCAGCGCGGCGTAGAGCGGGTACGGATCGCGCAAGTCCTCGGCGCTCCAGAGTCGGCCCTCCGGGACACGGGGCGCAGCCGGGTGTTGTGCTGCGAGGAAAGCTTCGGTGATGGCGTTCATGGGCGGGATGTCTTCATAGTGAAAGCGTGGTTCGATGGTGGGGAGCCCCCTCTCCCCCGGCCCCTCTCCCACAAGGGGAGAGGGGAGGAACGCAGCGGTTCACATCGGGTGGTTGGCACAAAAAAGCCCCCCTCCCCTCGTGGGAGAGGGGTTGGGGAGAGGGGGCTCGCCTCAGGGCAACAACGTGCGCGGCAACCCCAACACCTCCGCCAACGCCGAACGGTTGAGGTGCTGCGCCAGGTTGACCGCGCTCGGATCGGCGCAGCACGGTAGTTCACCCAGACACGGCACACCCAGACGCTCATCAAACCGCCAGCGCAAGGCCGCCAGATTGGCCGCATGATGCGGGCCTTCGGGTTGCATGGCGTTGGCGATCCACCCCGCCAGCCGCAGCCCACGTGCCAGCACGGCTTGCGCGGTGAGTTGGGCGTGATTCAGGCAACCCAGGCGCACGCCCACCACCAAAATCACCGGCAAACCAAGCTGCACCGCCAGGTCGGCACTGTCGAAGCCACCCGGCCAAGCTGGGTCGTCGCCCGGCTCGGCCAGCGGCACGCAAAAACCACCGACACCTTCCACCACCACCGCGTCAACGCGTGCGGCCAGGCGAGCAGCACCGGCCAGCAGCTCTGCCGGGCGCAAAGCCCGGCCTTCGAGTCGGGCGGCGATGTGGGGGGCGCACGGCGTGTCGAACACACACGGCCCGACTTCCTCCAGCGCCAGCGGGCGCAGTGTGCTGGCGGCGTGCAGCCATTGCACGTCCTCGTTGATGCGCTGGCCTTGGGCATTCAGCACCGTGCCGGCGGCCACGGGTTTGTAGCCTGCCACACGCAGACCGCGTGAACCCAGCGCGTGCAGCAGCGCGGCACTCACATGCGTTTTGCCGACTTCGGTGTCGGTGCCCGTGACAAAACAACCACGCCAACGAGGCAACCCACTCATACCGCCCCCTCCACCCTGGCGTCGTTCATCAATGCCCCCAACGCCGCCAGCAGTTGCGCCACTTGGGCTTCGCTGTGCGCCGCGCTCAAGGTGATGCGCAACCGCGCCGTGCCCACCGGCACCGTCGGCGGGCGAATCGCCCCGACCCACAGTCCGCGTGCCATCAAGGCTTGGCCGAGCGCAGCGGTGCGGTGGTTATCGCCAATCAACACGGGCTGAATCGCAGTTGCCGAGTCCATCAACTGCCAGCCGCAAGCCGGGTGCTGCGCCAGCCGTTGCGCCATGCCTTGACGAAATTGGGCGATGCGCGCGTGCAGCCGCTCGCGCAAAGCCACGCCCTCTGCACTGCGCACCAAGGCGATGCTGGCCACCGTGGCATGCGCCAACGCGGGCGAAGAGGCGGTGGTAAAGATGTAAGGCCGCGCCGTCTGCGTCAGCCACTCGATCACGGTGCGGTGCGCCAGCACAAACGCGCCCGAGGTGCCCATCGCCTTGCCCAGCGTGCCCATGAGGATGAGGCGTTCACTCTTTAGGCCGAAGTGCGCGAGGCTGCCTTCGCCGTGCGCGCCCAGTACACCCAGGCCGTGGGCATCGTCGAGGATCAGCCAGGCGTCGTGCGCCTCGGCCAGCGCCAGCAGCTCGGGCAGCGGCGCCAGATCGCCATCCATGCTGAACACCGCATCGGTGACGATGAGTTTGAGCGGCGCGGTGCTTTCGGCCAGCAGCGCTGTCAGCCTGTCCACCCGGTTGTGCGGGTAACGCTGCACTTGAGCGCGGGCGAGCTGGGCGCCGTCGATGAGGGAGGCGTGGTTCAGCTTGTCGGTGAACAGCACGGTGCTAGCCTCGTCGCCCAGCGCGGTCAGCAGCGCTTGGTTGGCCATGTAACCGCTGCCGAAGCTCAGGCAACGCGCTTCGGGGATGGCACCGCCCAGCCAATCCACCAGCGCCGCTTCCAACGCATCGTGCGCGGCGCCGTGGCCACTCACCAAGTGGGAGGCGCCGCTGCCGACCCCATGCACGCCGGCACCTTCGGCCAGCGCCGCCACCAGCGTCGGGTGGTTCGCCAGGCCGAGGTAGTCGTTGCTGCTGAAGTTCAGCAACGCCTGGGCCGGTTCATCCGGCACCAAGTGCACGTGTTGCAAGGGCAGCCCCGGCGTGGCGGTGCTGCGGCGCTGGCGGCGCAGGCCTTGGGCCTCGCGTTCACGCAACCGCTGGGTCAGATGGGTAAGCAGCATCGGTGGAAGCAGAAGAAACAGCGGAAGTGGCAGACGCTACGCCCAGCACCTCGTCAATGCAGGCGCGCAGTTGCGTGGCCAGCCAGCCGGCCAGCTCGGGCGTGATGAGGTAAGGCGGCAGCAGGTAGATGGTGCGGCCAATGGGGCGAATCAACAATTCATGCCCGCGCCCGGCGAGGTGGAAACGCTCGGCGAAACGCTCGACCAGCGCTTCAGCCTTCACGTCGATGGCCCAGACCATGCCGCGCTGGCGGGCATGTTCCAACCGTGCATCGGTGGCCAGCGGCGCCAGCGCCTCGGCCAGCCAGCGCGCTTGCTCACGGTTGGCGGCCAGCACGTTCTGTTGTTCGAAGCGATCCAGCACCGCCAGCGCCGCACTGCACGCCAGCGCGTTGCCGGTGTAGGAATGCGAGTGCAGGAAACCGCGTGTCACGTCATCACTCAGGAACGCCTCGTAAATCGCATCGCGTGACAGCACGAGCGAAAGCGGCAACAACCCACCGCTGATGCCCTTGGACAAGCACAGCAAATCCGGCCACACCGGCGCCGTGCCCGGCTCGGCGACTTGCTCGAAGGCGAAGAAGGTACCCGTGCGCCCGCAGCCCACGGCGATTTCGTCGGCGATCAGATGCACCTCGAAGCGGTCGCACAAGGCGCGCACTTCGCGCAGGTAAAGCGGGTCGTACATCGCCATGCCGGCGGCGCCTTGAATCAGCGGCTCGACGATGACGGCGGCGATCTGCCCGGCGCGTTCGCTCAGCAGCGCTTCCAGCTCGGCAGCGGCGCGGCGCGCCACATCGGCCGCGCTTTCCCCCGACTGGGCCAAGCGTGCATCCGGCGAAGCCACGAGATGCGAGCGCAGCAGCAGCGGGTCGTAAGCGTCGCGGAACACCGCCACGTCGGTGACGGACAGCGCGCCGATGGTCTCGCCGTGGTAACTCTGGCGCAGGCAGACGAACTCGCGCTTCTCGCCTCGGCCCCGGTTCTTCCAGTGGTGAAAACTCATCTTCAGCGCGATTTCAATCGCCGAAGCGCCGTCACTGGCAAAGAAACAGTGGCCCAGCACACCGCCCGTCAAGGCGGAGAGCCGCTCGGCCAGCTCCACCGCTGGCGCGTGCGTGCAGCCGGCGAGCATGACGTGCGGCAGGCGGTCGAGCTGGGCTTTCACCGCCGCGTTCAGCTCGGCGTCGGCGTGGCCGAACAGGTTCACCCACCAAGAGCTGGTGGCGTCGAAGTAACGCCGGCCCTCAAAGTCGTAGAGCCAAGGGCCGCTGCCGTGGGCGATGGGCACGGGCGGCACCACGTCCAGCCGCTGCATCTGCGTACACGGATGCCAAACGGCGGCGCGGCTGCGCTGCTGCCAGGCCGCGTTAGTCCCCGTGGCGCCGCCAGCGTCGGTGAAGGATGTGTTCATGGGCAAGCTTTTGAAGAAGCAAAAACGATCGGCCAAGAAAAAACCCGGTGCCGCACACAAACGGTCACCGGGTCTTGCGCGGGCGCGCAGCTTAGCCGAGCGCGGCGATCACCTCAGCCGGGGCTTGCACCAGCTCGATCAACACGCCTTCACCGCCGATGGGGAACTGGTCATTGCCTTTGGGGTGGATGAAGCAGATGTCGAAGCCCGCAGCGCCCTTGCGGATGCCACCGGGGGCGAAGCGCACGCCGTTGGCCGTCATCCATTCCACCGCCTTGGCCAGGTCATCGACCCACAGGCCAACGTGGTTGAGCGGCGTGGCATGCACAGCGGGCTTCTTCTCGATGTCCAGCGGTTGCATCAGATCGACTTCCACTGCCATCGGGCCGGTGCCCAGGGCGCAGATGTCTTCATCGACGTTCTCGCGCTCCGAGACAAACGTGCTCTTCACCGACAGGCCAAAGATATCGACCCAGAGGTTTTTCAAGCGTTGTTTGTCGGTGCCGCCGATGGCGATTTGCTGGATGCCGAGGATCTTGAAAGGCTTGCTCATGGCGATTCGGCCTTACTCAAACGAGATGATCGGCTGATCCACCGACAGGCTGGCACCCACGTCGGCCTGGATTTCCTTCACCACGCAATCCTGGGTGGCCACGAGGATGTTTTCCATCTTCATGGCTTCGATCACCGCCAGCTTCTCGCCAGCCAGCACCTTCTGGCCGACCTTGACGGCGATGTTCACCAGCAGGCCCGGCATCGGCGAGAGCAGGAACTTCGACAGATCGGGCGGGGCCTTGTACGGCATCAGCTTGTGCAGCTCGGCTGCGCGTGGCAGCAGCACCAGGGCATCGACTTGCGTACCGTTGTGGATCACACGGATCGCCAGCGGGTTCTTGCCGGCCACGCGCTCGACTTGGGCGCTGAACGGCTGGCCGTTCACCGAGCCGATCACCAGCACGTCACCCAGCTTGGTGTGGCTTTGGATGCTGTAGGTCTTGCCTTCCACCGTGACATCGGCGGTACCCGTCTTGGCATCAAACTCGCCCAGGGTCACGTCGAAGTAGGTGTTGGCCCCTTCGGCGCCCAGCTTGCACACCACCAGCTCGTTCTTGTGCGCCACTTCGTGGCCTTGGAGCTGGCCGGAAATACCGGCAGCGCGCTCGCGGGCCTTGCGGCGCACGAAGGCGGCCAGGGCGATCAGGAAGTTCGGGTCGTCGTGCGGCACGTCCTCGGCGCGGAAACCGTGGGCGTAGTGCTCGGCGATGAAACCGGTGTTGAACTGGCCGGTGACGAACTTCGGATGCGCCAGCAGCGCCGCTTGGAACGGAATGTTCGAGCTGATGCCCCGGATCACGAAGGCGTTGAGCGCCTCGCGCATCTTGGCGATGGCGTCGTTGCGATCCTTACCGTGCACGATGAGCTTGGCGATCATCGAGTCGTAGAACATCGGGATTTCGCCGCCGTCATAAACGCCGGTGTCCACGCGCACGCCGCCGAAGCGGCCATTCTCGTAGGCCAGGCCGACCAGCGTCGGCACCGACTGTTCCAGCACCGCTGCGGGCGGCTGGTAGCGCACCAGGCGGCCAGTGGAGGGCAGGAAGTTGCGGAACGGGTCTTCCGCGTTGATGCGGCACTCGATCGACCAACCTTCCTTCTTCACGTCCGCCTGGGTGAAGCTCAACGCTTCGCCCGCAGCCACGCGAATCATCTGCTCGACCAGATCCAGGCCGGTGATGTTTTCCGTGACCGGGTGCTCCACTTGCAGGCGGGTGTTCATTTCCAGGAAGTAGAAGTCCTGGTCCTTGCCCACCACAAACTCCACCGTGCCGGCGGATTGGTACTTCACCGCCTTGGCCAGCGCCACGGCTTGTTCGCCCATCGCCTTGCGGGTGGCGTCGGAGATGAAGGGCGACGGCGCCTCTTCAATCACCTTCTGGTGGCGGCGCTGGATCGAGCATTCACGCTCGTTCAGGTACACCACATTGCCGAACGAGTCGCCCAGCACCTGGATTTCGATGTGGCGCGGCTCCAGCACATACTTTTCGATGAACACGCGGTCATCGCCGAAGCTGTTGCGGGCTTCGTTGCGGCACGAGCTGAAGCCTTCGAACGCTTCCTTGTCGTTGAACGCCACGCGCAGGCCCTTGCCGCCGCCGCCAGCCGACGCCTTGATCATCACCGGGTAGCCGATGCCCTTGGCGATCTCCACGGCCTGTTCGGGCGTGTCGATGGCGTCGTTGTAGCCGGGGATGGTGTTGACCTGGGCTTCGTTGGCCAGCTTCTTCGAGGCGATCTTGTCGCCCATGGCTTCAATGCTGAAGTAGCGCGGGCCGATGAAGGCGATGCCCTCTTCCTCGCAACGCTTGGCAAAGCCAGCGTTTTCCGAGAGGAAGCCGTAGCCGGGGTGAACCGCTTCAGCGCCAGTGGCCTTGCAGGCGGCAATGATCTTGTCGGCCACGAGGTAGGACTCGCGGCTGGGCGCCGGGCCCAGCAGCACGGCCTCGTCAGCCAGGGCGACGTGGCGGGCTTCCTTGTCGGCCTCCGAGTACACCGCCACGGTGGCGATGCCCATCTTCTTGGCCGTCTTGATGACGCGGCAGGCGATCTCGCCGCGGTTGGCAATCAGAATTTTCTTGAACATGGTTGTTTGCTTTCGCGCCGCGTGATCAGAGGGGGATGTTGCCGTGCTTGCGCCACGGGTTGTCCAGCTTCTTGTCCTTGAGCATCACCAGCGAGCGGCAGATGCGCTTGCGGGTTTCGTGCGGCTGGATCACGTCGTCGATGAAGCCGCGTGCGCCGGCCACGAACGGGTTGGCGAAGCGTGCCTTGTATTCAGCTTCCTTGGCCGCCAGCTTGGCCGGATCGCCCTTGTCTTCGCGGAAGATGATTTCCACCGCGCCCTTGGCGCCCATCACCGCGATTTCGGCGTTCGGCCAGGCGAAGTTCACATCACCGCGCAGGTGCTTGGAGGCCATCACGTCATACGCGCCGCCGTAAGCCTTGCGGGTGATGACGGTGATCTTGGGCACCGTGCATTCGGCGTAAGCGTAGAGCAGCTTGGCGCCGTGCTTGATGATGCCGCCGTACTCCTGCGAGGTGCCGGGCATGAAGCCAGGCACGTCCACGAAGGTCACCACCGGGATGTTGAACGCATCGCAGAAGCGCACAAAACGCGCTGCCTTGATGGAAGACTTGATGTCCAAGCAACCGGCCAGCACCAGTGGGTTGTTGGCCACCACGCCCACGGTCGCGCCGTCCATGCGGGCAAAACCGATGACGATGTTGGCGGCGTAATCCGGCTGGATTTCGAAGAAGTCACCGTCGTCCACAACCTTGAGGATCAACTCCTTCATGTCGTAGGGCTTGTTCGGGTTCTCGGGCACCAGGGTGTCGAGCGAGAAGTCCAGGCGCGTGGCGATGTCCTGGCTGGGGCGAACCGGCGGCTTTTCGCGGTTGTTCAGCGGCAGGTAGTTGAAGAAGCGGCGCAGCATCAGCAGCGCTTCCACATCGTTTTCGAACGCCAGATCGGCCACGCCGGACTTGCTGGTGTGCGTCACCGCACCGCCCAGTTCTTCAGCGGTCACGTCCTCGTGCGTCACGGTCTTCACCACTTCGGGGCCGGTGACGAACATGTAGGACGAGTCCTTCACCATGAAGATGAAGTCGGTCATGGAGGGCGAGTACACGGCGCCACCGGCACACGGGCCCATGATCATCGAGATCTGCGGGATCACGCCCGACGCCATGACGTTGCGCTGGAACACTTCGGCGTAACCGCCGAGCGAGGCCACGCCTTCTTGAATGCGAGCG